>CAYSAG010000024.1:0-29786 GCA_964428935.1 uncultured Planctomycetaceae bacterium
CGGGCGGCGTGAAGGCGAAGAAGTCGAGGTGGTTGCGAGCGATTTCGAAGGTGCGGCCGAGCGAGCCTTTGGCGTAGCCAATGGCGTTGTGGTTGTGCAGGTCGCCGAAGTAAATGTTGTAGCCCGCGTCGGCCGGCTGCGACGGCGAAGGGTTTCCAGCCCGAGCCCTCCGGCCCGTCCACCACGCTGCCAGCCCAAGCGTTGCGTTCCGAGTGAGCCAAGCACGCCGAGTCAGGCCCGCGCTGTCGGTCATTGTCGAACCTCCGTTGACGAACCGTCCCCTTGTCCGCCCTCGGTTCCTGCCGCAGTGAGAGCGTCTTTCCGAGAAATTCGTTTGCAGCCATTGAACAGGACGGCGAAGCTCCCGCTGAGCCGGCCGTTCCGGAGAACGGTTGTCGTCGCGGCTGGCCGGGACGCTCGCCTTTCCAATTTGGACACACGCTGCGGAGCGACTCGGGTCGTCTGCCCGACGCCGCTCCGGCCCTCTGGCTCCAATATGCCCGAGCGTGTGGTCTGGAACAAGCGACCGGCGTCTCGGCCTACTCGGCCGCGTGTCGGCCAAAAGGAATGGTCAGGGCGAGCAGTCGGCTTGGAGCGGCTCCGGCCGAGCCTCCGGGCCGTCCATTTGGGGCGGCAGGCGGAAGACGCGGCCCGCTTGCGTGCAGAAGTACAAGTCCGACCGGGAAGGCTTTCGCGCGTGGCCGTCGGCCCACAAGGCGTAGAAGTCGGGGTGAGCGTGAACGGGGCGGCGAACGTACGTGTGGTTTCGCGGGCTGTTGCACGTGAGCTGCTTGACCAGCCGCCACGTTCTGCCGCGGTCGTGGCTTTCCCACATGGCCACTTCCCCGCCCGGGTTGTACGGTTGAGGGCCGGTTTGAGTGGGAGCAATCAGTCGCCAGGTGCCGTCCGGTTCCAAGTACAGCGAACCCATGTCGTAGTTGTTGTCCGAGGTCATGGCCGGGCGAATGACCCAGCGGCCGTTTTCCCAACAGGCCAGCGTCCAGGTGCGTGGGTCGTTCTTCGGCCCGGGCTCGTAGCCGCGACTGGTCACGAACAGGACGACCGGTCGGCCGAGCTGGTCGAACTGCAGGTCCTTCAGGTAGACGTTCAGGCCTTCGGAGCGGTAGTCGTGCACCAGGCACGGGTTGTCGACTTGGGTCAGGGGTAGTCGAACCGGGCGGCCGTCGACGGTGTGCCACGAGCGGCCGCCGTCGGCGGTTTCCAGGTAGTAGAGGTTGGTCCGCCAGTTGAGTCCTCGGCCGGCCGGGTGGTAGTTGAAAACGGTGGCGGCCTTTTGTGGCGTCGCGGCCGACACCTGGTAGTGTCCTTCTTCAATGGCTGCCAGGCGGGTTCGACGGGTCCAGCGCACGCCGTCGCGGCTCGTGGCGAAGAACAGGGTCCGTTTGGCCGGAGCTCCGTAAATGGTGAAGAAGCAAACGAACCCGCGGCCAGCCACGTGCCAGACCTGCCAGTACGAGAAGTTGGTAATGGGTTGCTCGCCCGAGTCTGTCACCCACACGGCCGGCACCAGTTCGAACCGGTCGACGTCGTACGGCCGGACGCTGCGGTGAATGTAAGACGGACGGCTGCGTCCGTGCGAGGTGGAGAAAATCCAGACGAAACCCTGGTCGTCGACCGAAAGGACGGGGTTGTCGTGAGCGTCGGACGTGTGTTTGTCCAAGACGACGGTCGGGCGAGCCACCCGGCCCGTGCGGTGGTCGTAGAACGAGACCAAGTGCAGCAGGTGCGTGTAGCTGTTGGCGGTCGTGCCGCCGTAGCAGAAGAAGGTCTTTTGCACTTCCGGTCGGTACACGGCAAAGGGCCGGTGTTTGGCGCAGTAGGTCCCCAGCCCGCCGCTGTACTTGTAGACGTACTCGTCGTGGGTGGGCTGGTTGGAGTACCAAATGCCGCGGAAGCCGGAGGCTTTTTGGTTGAGCGTCACACGGGGCGCCGTCTGGTGGGAGGAGCGAGACGAGGCGGACGGCTCGCGTTTTTTCGTCGAAAGTCTCCCTGGACGCTCGACGGACCTCTGCCCGCCGGACTGCCGGACGTCCGCCGACGCTCGCCCGTCGTGCCAACCGCCGTGGTTCGTCAGCCCGAGCCACACCAGCAGCGACGCAACGGCTCCCAAGCGCCAGACCGACAGGCTCACACGCCGCATTCCTGCGCTTCCACGACAGACGAAAGCTTGCATTGTTCCGCTCCACGTCGCCCGGCTGCTCCAGCGGCAACCCGTTTCGCCGCCGGTCGTCCCGTCGCGTCGCTGCAGCCGCGCGTCGCCACGACGGCCGCTCTTCGGGCCGGTTGCAGACCGGCAGCGTCCGGCCGGCAACAAACGCTCGGCGCGAAAGCGACGGCCGCCGGCTCTCACTGCGCGACGTCCTCCTTGGTCCAACGTCCGTCGACGTAACGCCACGCTCGGCCGCCCGGGTTTGTGTTTTGCAGAAGCGGCGGCAGTCGGTGGTGTCGGACGTTGTCGTAGCACTGCAGCATGGCAAAACGTCGAATCGACGCTGGAATGCCCACGGCCGTGAACCCGGGGTGACCCGTGGCCGGGTACGGTCCGCCGTGGTTCATGGCCGGACAAACGGCGACACCGGTCGGCATTTTGTCGTTCAGCAGCCGCCCCACCTTCTGGCGCAGGACGGGGACCAGACGGTTGTAGAGCGCGTCGTCTCGTCCGTCCGTGTGGCTGTAGACGCAGCCGGTCAAGTTGCCTTCCAGCACTTCGGCAATCTGCAGCATTTGCTCGTCGCCTTCGGCCAGCACGAACAGGGAGCAGTTTCCGAAGACCTCGGTCTGCAACAGCTTCGGCTCGCTCAAGAACGTTTCGCCGTCGACTTCGAGCAACGTGTTTTGGTAGCCGTAACCGGGGCCGGACGAGGGCTTGCCACCCGTGACCACGTACGCTCCTGCCCGCAACAGCACGTTCATGTTGTGAGCGAAGCTCTTTTCCACGCCTTCGCTCAGCAGCACCCCGCTCGGCGCCTCTTCGAACCGTTTCTTCACCGCGCGGACAAACTTCTGCCCCAACGTCGACTTGGGCAAAATGACCAACCCCGGGTTGGTGCAGAACTGACCGGTGCCCAGCAGACAACTGGCCGTGAACTGGTCGGCAATTTCCTCCAACCGCTCCTCCAAAGCCCCCGGCAGCACGAACACCGGATTGATGCTCGACAGCTCCAGGTAAATGGGCTTGCCCGCTCGGTCTGCCGCTTCCTTCAGCACCAAGCCGGCCGACCGAGAGCCCGTGTAGCCGGTGGCACCAATCTTCGGGTGCGAAACCAGACGGCAACCGTCCTGGTGGCTGCACCGGTAAATCAACTGGACGAACGCTGGCGGCAGGCCCGTTTCCTGGACGGCGGCGAAAGCCTCTTCCGCAAAAATCTTCGACGTGCCCGGGTGCGACGAGTGCGCTTTGGCAATGACCGGGTTGCCCGCAGCCACCGCCGCCGCGAAGTCTCCGCCCGAAATGCCGTTGAAGGCAAACGGAAAGTTGTTCGGACCGAACACGACCACCGGGCCAATCGGTCCGTACAGGGACCGAATGTTGGTCTTGGTGTCAATGGTCGGCAAGGCCCAACTGCCCTCGCGAGCGGCCGCAGCGGCTTGACGCAGTTGGTTGGTCGTGCGAGGAAGCTCCAGGTCCTTCAACCGCGGTTGCTTGGGTAAGCCGGTTTCGGTGTGAGCGGTTTCCACCAGCTCGTCGGCCCGAGCTTCAATTCGTTCGGCGTAGCGCTCCAGAAACGCCGCGAACCGCTCGCCGGGCCAACCTCGTACTTGCTGAAACGCTTCGTAAGCCGCGTCAATGGCCGTCTCAATGTCCGCCCAGTCGCTAATCGGGTACTCGTCGGGCAGCGGCGTTTTCGTCGCCGGGTTCACCGCGTGGAACGTCGACTCCGCCTCGGGAACCTCCCACCGACCCGCAACCAACACCGGTTGAACGCTCATGGTTCTTCCCTTCTCGCTTTCGGCCTTGCCGATTCCGACCCAGTTTGGACCGTGCGCCGTTTCGTGCCGGCTCAGCGAGACGGGCTCACGAAGCCAGACGTTCGTCCGCCTCTCCGGCCGGGACAACGCCGCGCAAAGGGCAAGCAGTGGCGACCCCGTTTGGGCTGACGAAGCCGACGTGTGCCGACGGCCGGTCCGTCGCACGGCTCGGAGCCAGTCGTCGGGTCTGATTTTACGAAGTCGCAACAACGCCGCACAGTGTGAGCAGCTCGGCCGGCCCGCCAGCCGCGGGACCTCGAGCAAGCCCGCAGGACCACTACAAAACGAACAGCCAGAACCGGGCCGACGGTCTGCTGGTGCCTTTCGCTGGGCGAGCGGTCACGGCCGTTCGAGTTGTGGTAAGCTGACGGCTCGCCCGCTGGACTTTCGGGACCGGTCTGTTTGCGGTGCAGACTGTCATTCACCCAGTTGGGCTGGTAAATTGCTGGGTACGCGAGGACGACCCGGGACGGCTGGCCCGGGCGACAGAAACGGGTTGGGGACAGTTTCCGCGCTGAACAAGGCCACGTGAGCGGGCCGGCACAGCCGAGCGAGTCGACGCGCAGGCCTTTTGACAAGCGGCAGCCGCTGCGCGAACGGAAACCGTGAACGTCGGGGGTCGGACACCACCGACAGCTCGACGACGGCCGGGCAGCGACGAATCGTTCGAGGCGGCAGCGCGGCCGCAGCCGACAGGGACGCGTGCGGTCTGGCCGGCGTGGTTTGGAATGCGAGCCGTTGCGCGGGGAGCGTGAGTCTCGGAGAGCGGGGCTCGCGGCAAAGAGTCGGCGTCGCGGGTGGCGATCCGCCAAGCCGGAACGACCAGGCAGGCGAGATCGCTCGTCCACGCCGCCCGTCCGGCGTCGACTGCAAGAGGACAGAGTTCGACGCTCCGGGACGCTGTGGCTGCGGACGCCGTCTCGGCGTCGCGCAGTTGGAGGCTCGACGGTCAAACGGGGACCGCGACCAGCCATTCCGGGAGACGACAGGGGTTTCGCACGCAGCTCCGAAAGTCCGACGACCGCTCCAAGACGCAGACCTCGGCGACGAAGTGGCACCGCAGGGAGCGGGAAGGGGAGGACGTTCCGACTGCCGCAGGCGGTCGCGCGGCCGGGCCGGTCGGGGCAAGCGGAGCCGCTCGGCGAAACCGAGTGCGGCCGAGGGACGGGCAGTGCCAACGGAGAGTGGGTCAGGTCGATGAGTGGGAAAGCATGTGGAGCGCGGTGGCTGGCGTGGAGCCGCACGCTGCTGGTCGCAGGGGTGCTGCTGGGAGCGGCCGGTCCGTTCGCGGCCGGTCAGCCACGCGACGAGGTCACGCCGTCCGTCCAGTTTCCGAAGAGACCGAACATCGTCTTCATTCTGGCGGACGACCTGGGCTACGGCGACCTGGGGTGCTACGGTCAACTGGCCATTCAAACGCCCAACGTCGACCGACTGGCTCGCAGCGGAATTCGCTTCCTGAACTACTACGCGGGCAGCAGCGTCGGCTCGGCGTCTCGCTGCTGCCTGCTGACCGGCAAGCACACCGGACACGCCGCCGTTCGCGGCTCGGGTGACCAAACCTTGCCCGACCGGGAACGGACGGTGGCGGCCGTGCTGAAACAGGCCGGCTACGTGACCGCTCTGATCGGCAAGTGGGGCATTGGCTACCCTGTGGCGGCCGGCACACTTCGGCGACACGGGTTCGACTACTTTTTTGGCTTTCTCGACGCCTGGCACGCTCACAACTACTACCCCGACTTCCTCTGGCGAAACGAAACCAGGTGCGCGGTGCGAGGCAACGTGGTTCGGGGCGTGGGACGGGGGGGTGTCGCCATCAAGAAGACACAGTACGTGCAGGACCTGCTGACGGCCGAAGCGATGAGCTTCATTGAGCAGAACCGAGAGCGGCCGTTTTTCCTTTTCGTCGCATTCACCATTCCCCACGCCAACAACGAGGCCGGAGCGAAGGGGCTGGAGGTTCCGAACACAATGCCCTACGCGAGCCGCGACTGGCCCGAGCCGCAGAAACGGTACGCGGCCATGGTCACGCGCCTGGACTACAGCGTGGGGCGAATCGTCGACCTGCTGCGCGAGCTGAAGTTGGACCAGCGGACGGTCGTCTTTTTCTCGAGCGACAATGGACCTCACACCGACGCCGGCTTCGACCCAACCTTCTTCAACAGTACCGGCGGACTGCGCGGCCACAAGGGCCAACTGTACGAGGGAGGCATTCGGGTGCCGCTGGTCGTGTGGTGGCCCGGCGTGATCAAACCGGGCCAAGTGACCAGCCACGTCTGTGCGGCGTGGGACTTCTTGCCCACAGCCGCAGCGCTGGCGGGCGTGGAACCGCCGAAGGGGCTGGATGGTCTGTCGTTCGTTCCGACCTTGCTGGGGCAGACTCAGAAGCAACGCGAGCACTTGTGCCTGTTCTGGCAGCTGCAGGACAAAAAGCTGCAGGCCGTGCGCTTCGGGGATTGGAAAGCAATTCACTGGCCCGATGGCACGCTGGAGCTTTACGACCTGAAGAACGACCCGTCCGAGAAGAGCAACTTGGCGGGAGCTCGTCGTGAAGTGGTCCGGCAAGCGCTGGAACTGATGGTGGGCGAAGGGGGCCGGCGCTAGATGAAACCCGCCGGACGCCTCGGCTCGCTCCTTCCCTTCTTTCCTTCGTCGAAATGGTTCGTCTTCGGAACGCCCAACGTGGAGCAAGCATCCTGCTTGCTCCACAACCGAAGAGAACGTGACAAGTTACAGCGTTCAAGTCATGGGGGCACGTTGCGCGCATCTTGATCGTGAGGACTTCAAAGGCGCGAGGCATGGAGACGCGCGAAGCACAATGCGAGGCACCGACGCTGGCACTGAGTGGTCCGCAGACCAGAGGGCCGGGCTTGCGACGACAGCGTGGCGCCCGGTTGGCGAAACGGCCGGCCGCTCTGCTGGCAGGGTGCGCCTGTCGTCGGTTTCTCGCCCGGTATTGGACAGCGGGGCCTTCTTGTGGGTGGTCGAGCTGCTCCGGCCACGAGCGTCGGAGAAGGACGGCGGTCTCTGGAGCGTGGTCGACGTCTGTCGTGGTCGTTTGTGGGTTGGACGTCGGTCACTACTGACGCGGCCGATCGACGCAAGCCGAACGTCGCCGAACGACCGGCCGTTGCCGAAAAGGCGAGCGGTGGCACAGTCTGCACGACCGTCTGAACCGTCGTGCGCGGCCTGGTCGGCAGGGCATGCCGTCAGCGGACCCACACGTTTTACCGGCCGTGTCGTTGCGTTTGGTGCATTTGCGTTTGCCGCTGTCCGCTTCCCCAAATTGTTTTGACTCCGCTTTCTCGCCACAGATAGCATCGAAGATGTGGCGCAGAATAATCGATGTACTGCGCAGTGTGAGCAGACGGTACACACAGCGGTCGCGCTCGTAGTGCGCGAACCGGGGACGGTGTTGCGTGTTGACCCGGTGACTGGCGAAAGAGCGGTCGTCCGGGACGGAAGAGGACAGGAAGAGGTTCCTCTGCCAAGAACAATTCGGGAGTTACGTCGATGCTGCTGACATCGTGGATTCGTCGTGTCCAGCGGAAACTGCAACTGGCTCGCTTTCGCCGGGCTCGTCGACGTCAACGGCGGTTGCCTCTGTCGGTGGTGGAGTTCTTGGAGGACCGCACGTTGCTGTCGTCGCTGGTGATCGACACCTTCACGCCCGGGGTGGGGGTCCAGATCACCAACAACGACCTGGACATCAACGGCGACGGCGTGGCCGACTTCGACACGGTGGTCATCGATTCGGTGGCCTTCAGCGGCGACGGCGGCCTGGGTGTGAACATCACCTTGAACGACCTCGCTTTCGACTCGCTGACCATCGATTCCCTGGACATCAGCGGCACGGGCGGCACGGGGGTCAACATCGATCTGACCAACGTGGCCATCGACTCGCTGGTCATCGAGAACTCGTCGATCGTCAGCACGGTCGGTGGCGGCGTGTCGATCAACTTGCACGACAGCCAAATCGGTGACCTCACCGTCTTCAGCACGACGATCAACGGCGGTTTCGGCGCCGGCCTGTCTCTCGACCTGACCAGCCAAACTCGCAACACCATCCTGGGCAAGCTGGACATTTCGCAGTCGACGATTGACGGCGTGGCGATCACCGCGACGGGCACGACGGGCACTGTCAACGACGCCGACAACACCAACCCGCTCCAAATCACCTCGTCCGGACACAACCTGGCCAACGACGACCCGAACTTCGAAGATCCGTTCGTGATCATTTCGGGCGTCGAGGGGAACCTGGCGGCGAACATCGGCGACTCGATCACCGTCCTCGACTCCAACACCTTCCAGTTGGACCACGTCGACGGGACGGCGGCCGGCACGTACACCAGCGGCGGAGCCTGGACCCTGCCGTCCATCATCCGCAACGCCAGCATTCGCGAAAACACCATCAGCGGAAACTCGGGCGAAGACGGATTGGCCATTACGCTGGTCGATTCCCAGGCTCCCAATCTGGTCATCGAAGACAACGTTTCCATTCGCGGCATCAGCATCGACCTGACACGTTCGCCCATCGACGGGCTGAAAATTCAGAACAACGCCAACATCCAAGCGGACCAGCGGGATGGCATCGCCTTCACGCTGAACAACTCGTCGTTGACCAACGCGGTCATTCAGAACAACACGATCAACGGCAACGGGACTTCCGGTGGTGGGGGCGTCAAGTTCGACGCAACCGACAGCAATCTGGACGTGCTCGTCAGCGGCAACACCATCGACAACACGATCGGCGACGGGATCGGCGTGACGACGACCGTCACGTCCGACTTCGTCAGCACAAACGGCGGTCCGCTGACGGTGGATTTGAGCCCGCTGGCGAACGAGGTGCAGCGCCTCGACCTGACGGGCCAGCCAACGGGCGGAACCTTCACCCTGACCTACGACGGTCAGACCACGGCCGCTCTTCCCTTCAACGCGCTGCCGTTCCAGGTCGAGCAAGCTCTGGAAGCCTTGCCGAACATCAACCCGGGTGACGTCAAGGTGACCGGCGGACCGCTGCCGGTTTCACCTATTTTCATCGAGTTCACCGGGGCACTGGGGCAGCAAGACGTGTCCACTTTGGTCGCTGCTTCGGCGCTGACCGGCGGTACTTTCCCGGAAGCCACGGTGACGGTCGTGCGCGAGGGCAGCGCGGACAAGGAGGGCACGACGGGCGGAATCCGGTCCAATACGATCACGAACAACGACGGAGCGGGCGTGCGCATCGACCTGACGAACAACACGCGCTTGGACCTGACGCTGGCTTCGAACACGATCAACGCCAACGACGGAGGCGGATTCGCCGTGACCGCTGCCGACAGCACGCCGGTGCAGTCGGTCACGTTCGATTTGGTGGTGGGCGGCAGTGACCCATCGATGGGGAACCAGTTCGACCAGAACGGGACCAGCGCCTCGCCCGCTCCGGCCATCAGCATCACCATGCTCGACACCGCCCAAGGCGCCTTCAACATTCAGAACAACACGATCACCCGCACCCACGGCGACGCGATCTTCATCGACCAGCGCGGGACGACGGTTGCGTTCGATGCCACGAATGTCTTGACCCGATCTTCGATTCAGAACAACGTCATTGGCTCGGACGGCGCTTCGACACTGGTCGGCGATGTCTCTGCGACCACAAATCAGATCTTGATCGCCGACCCCAGCCGGTTCCCATCGACACCGGGCTTCGACATCCGCATCGACGGCGAACAGATGCGGGTGACGGCGATTTCGGGGAACACGTTTACGGTGACCCGCGGCACGGGAGGAACAGTGGCTGCGGCCCACACCGCGGGAGCACACGTCATCCAGACCACGGGCGGACAAACGGACGGCGGCCGCGGTATTGCGGTGCGGACCACGGAGCGGTCGACGATTCAAGACCTGCACATTCGGAACAACGTCGTCGCGAACAACGCGGGAAATGGCATTGACTTCCTCAGAACGGACGATGCGGCAGTCGTCTCGGTGAATCCGCTGCCCGGTCAGCGACGTGCCGTCACGATCGCCGACAACGTGGTCGACAACAACGCCATCGGTATCTATGTGGATGGCCAGAACTCCAGCTCCGACATTCTGGACTTCCAAGCCATCGGCAATCAGATCACGAACAACCGGAACGACGGCGTCCGGCTTTACGCCGAGGCCGACGCAAAGATGTTGTTCGACTTGGAGAAGAACGTCATCCAGTTCAACTCGGGCGACGGCGTGCAGCTTTCGACGAACGCGAACTTCCCAGCGGGCAGCTCCATCTCAACCGACAAGCGGCAGATCACCGGAACCTGGATCAAGAACGTCATTTCGGACAACGGGGCCAACGGGATTCGGATTGACGGTCTGCACGGCCTGACCGACGAGGTGACGCAGATCACGATCCCCTTGGTGATCGGGCAGGAGGGAGTGGACCCGAGTGATGGCTTGAGTCGTGGCAACGTCATCGAACGGAACGCGCAGAATGGCATCTTGGTGACGCGTTCGAATGGCTACGGGTCCAACGTTGATCAAGTCACTATTACGAACAACCAGATCAACTCGAATCAGCAGCAGGGTATCGAGTTTGACCTGGCATGGGAGTGGATGTCGGTCAAAGGGAACGCGTTGACCGGCAACCAGGGCAAGGGGATTCGAGTCCACTCGCATGGGGCGTTCAAGGGGGCGATCCGGAACAACAATATTTCGTTGAACCAAAGCGATGGGATCGAAATCGCGGCGTACGACGGATTCAGCTACCGAACCGACATCGTCATCACGGGGAATTTCGTTGAGTCGAACGCGGCCCGCGGCATCGACGTGCTCAACTACTGGGATGGCAACAGCTACATCATGATCGGAGACGGCACGGTCGAGGGGAAGAATACGATCGTGTCGAACGGGTGGGAGGGCGTCTACGTGGTCAACACGCCGGCACCGACGCAGGTGCAGCAACAAGACGCGCCGTCCACGCAGCAGCTGGAAATGACGGCCAACCCCACCAACCGCAACCACCCGAACTTGGTGCTGATCGTCGACACGAACGACATCCTGTCGAACGGGGGCCAGAGCAACTTCGTCGGCACCGGCTTCGTGCTGCGTGTTGGAACATCGTACTCCGACAGCCGCTACTACAGCGCCGGTCCCGGGTATTCGGAAGAGGGGGTGGGGACGGCCGCCGGGACGCCGTTCGCCAACGGCCGGGTGAACGCGAAGGTCACGAACAACGTCTTCTCGGGCAACTTCGGAGACGACGTGTTCATCGAGGCGTTTCGGGCGACCCAGGACCCGCCAACGACCGGCGGAAACTGGGACCCGAATGCCAATCCTCCGTTTCGAGTCAACTCGCCGTACTACGGCGACCCCCAGGCTCGGCTCAACTTGGTGTTTCAAGGCAACCGAGGAGACGGACTGAACGTCACGAACTTCGAAGAGGGGAACTCGGTCGGAGCCTACTACGACAACGCCGAGCAGAATTTCAAGTCGCGGATCGCCAACGGCCAAGCCGCTCCAAACCCCGACGGTCCGTTTGGCCGGAACAGCGCCGATCGACGACGCAATGCGACCCGCGTGGCTGGACGAGGGCCGTACACGTACTACTACAGCAGCACCGGCTCCAGCGTATTCCCTCCGGCCGCCATCTCGTACAACTTCTCCGCACCGACTTCCGCTCCGAACTACCCGCCGCGGGTGCTCTCCGTTGCCAACGTCTATGGCGGCGACCCGGCTGACGCCGACGGCGACGGGGTCACCGAAGTCGTCGTCACCGTGACCTCGGGCGTTCAGAGCATCATAGTGACCAACCCCGGAGCGGGTTACACGTCGCGGCCGAACGTGACCATCGACCCGCCGGCCGACCCGAACGGGGTCCAAGCCACAGCGATCGCCATCATGGGCGACACAGACAACAACGGCCAAAACGACAACGTGGTAAGCATCCTCATCACCAATCCGGGGAGCGGCTATACAAACGTGCCAAATATCACTATCGATCCCCCCACCGGCCAGAATCCCACTCAAGCCACCGCCGTCGCCCAAGCCGGCGGCCATGGCCTGACGGTGGGCGACGTGGTGGAAATCACCGGGGTCATCACGAATGAGCCCGGCATGGGCCTGACGGACATGAACCGGGCCAACGGGGTCTTCCGGGTTTCGGCCGTGATCGATCAGTTCAGTTTCGCTCTGGCGAACACCACCGATTGGATGAACGGCCAACCGATCGGGGCCTTCGATGCAGTCAATTCGAACGCGCAGATCGTCGTCACTCGCCAGGCGGTGCTTGGTGGACTGCCGTTCCTCTACCCAGGTGTCGGACCCAGCACATTCCGCGTGGCTCAAGGTTTCGACACCGTCGGCACGGGTCCGGGCGACGAGTTCCTCAGCGGTAATGATTTCCGGGACGTCGAAGGAATCGACTGGGGTGCGGTGTCGGGCTGGAATACCGACACCGGCCAGCTGTTCAACGAATGGGACGTGTGGGCGCCGCTGGTCGATACCACGGACCCGTTCAACGAGTACACGAACAGCTTTCCGGTACCGCGTGTGGCGACGTTCCCCAGCGCATTCATCGATCCGGTGACGCCGGATCCGCGGAACGTCGAGGCGGGCGTGGTCACGATCAACTTCACCGAGAACGTCCAGGGCTTCGACATCAGCGACCTGTACCTCACGCGCGACGGCGTGCCGGTCGATTTGAGCGGCCTGACGGTGACTCAAATCACGCCCAAACAGTACACGGTCGACTTGAGCAGCGTGACGGGCACCGACGGGCATTACGTCCTGCGTTTGGACTCGACGCCGCCGGTCGCCGAGATTGTCCCGGTAACGCCCGACCCTCGAACGACGGCCGTTCGCAGCGTCATCGTGCGGTTCCGCGAAGACGTCACCGGTGTCACGATCGACGATTTCACGCTCCAGCGGGACGTCGGCTCGGGGACCGGCTTCGTAAACGTGCCGCTCGTCGACTCGCTCGGCAACCCGCTGCCGGTCTACCAGTTGTCGCCGTCCGAGTACGAGATCCCGCTTTGGATGCTTCCGGCCGGCAACAACACCGACATCGAGGGCACTTACGCGCTGACACTCACTGCCGCCGGCTCGGGCATCGTCGACACGGTGGGTCTGCCGCTGACGGTTGATGCGACCGAGACCTGGGTCCACCGCGACTCGGCACCGACCGTCCAGCTCATCCCCGACGACACGTTCCGAGACACCGAAGATGTGGTGGTGACGGTCCAGTTTTCGGAGGACGTGACGAACGTAGACGTGGGCGATTTCACGTTGACGCGCGACGTGGGCGGCGGTCCCGCGGTCGTGAACCTGGCCGGCGCCACGTTGACGGCCGTCAGCAGCTCGCTCTACACGCTCGACCTGACGCCCGTCATCACAGCCCTGCCGGTCCCGGACGGCACCTACCGTCTGACGCTCAACGCCGCCAGCTCCGGCATCGTCGACGTCGACCCCACTCCCACACCGCTCCAATTTGACGCGGTGACGGAATTTGTCATCGACACGACCGGCCCCGGCTTCACCGCACCGCGTCCGCATCTGGTCTCGGGCGTCGACATCGTCGACGTCACGCCGGACCCGCGCACCAACAATGCGGGGGTGGTCACGGTGACATTTGCCGAGCCGGTCTTCGGCGTCGACGTGGCCGACTTTAGCTTGACGCTGGACCGCGGGGACGGTCAGGGGCCACAGCCCGTCTCGCTGGCCGGTGCGACGCTGACGCAGGTCACCCCGCAGCAGTACGAGTTGGACTTGAGCGCGGTGACCACAGAGGATGGCACCTACACCCTCACGCTCAACCCACAAGGCAGCGGCATTGCGGCCATTCGGACCACGCTGGCGGCCGACATCGACGCGACGACCACGACGATTCCCGTCGCCGACGTCAGTGGCTTCCCGGCCAACCCGGCGGCTCAGCCGTTCAACATTCTCATCGACGACGAACTGATGCAGGTGACGGCGGTGAATGCCGGGACGAATACGTTGACGGTGGTCCGAGGCGTAAACGGAACGGCTGCCGCCGCGCACTCGGCGGGCACGAACGTCGGCGCGCCGTTGGTCGTCGGCGCATCCGACACCTGGGTCAAGGACGCGACGGCCCCCACGGCCGACATCGTCGACGTGACGCCCGACCCGCGCATCGTGAACGCCGGCACGGTGCTGGTTCGCTTCTCCGAGCCGGTGACCGGGCTCGGGGCCGCAACCGGCAAGGCAATCGACGACTTCTCGCTCACTCTCGACATCTTCGACGGCAACGGTCCGCAAGACGTCTCCGCGCTGCTGGCCAGCGTCGACGTCCAGCCCGTCAACGGTCAGAACATCGGCGGAGACATCTACGCGACGGAATGGCTGCTGGACCTGAGCGGTGTGACGACCACGACCGGGCAGTACGTGCTGACGTTGAACAGCACCGGCAATGTGCACGACCAAGCCGGCAATCTCTTCGTGGCAGCGCCGGTGAGCGACACATTCCGCATCGTACCGCAGCCGCCGCTGGCTCAAGTGACCGACTCGTTCACGGGCGAGACGCTGCGCTTGGACGCGGTTGAGGAATTCACCATCGATTCGGTGCCTCCACAGGCCTTGCCGATCACGGTGACCAGCCCGCGCGGCACGGCGGTCGGCGTCTTGACGATCAATTTCTCCGAAGACGTCACCGGCGTGGACCTGAGCGACTTCGTGCTGCGCCGCGACGGCGTCAACGTGCCGCTGACCGGTCTCCCCTTCACCCAAGTCTCGCCGTCCCAGTACACGATCGACTTGAACATTGTCACGGGCAAGCCGGGCAATTATCAGTTCTTCCTGAACGGAGCCACATCGCTCATCCGAGACCTGGCCGGTAACGCAATCCAAGCGGCCCTGATTCCGCTGGCGGCCTGGACCACCGACATCGTCGATCCCAGCGCGGACATCGTGGACGTCGCGCCCGACCCGCGAAACACCGACGCGGGCGTCGTCACCATCAACTTCACCAAGCCGGTCACGGGCGTCGACATCAGCGACTTCCAGCTGACACGCGATGGAGCGGTCGTGTTCGACAAGGACCATCCGTGGCCCGGTCTGGCGGTCGTGCAGGTCGCCCCGGACCAGTACAGCATCGACCTGAGCGCCGCCGGGCTGACAGACCTGCCGGGCACGTACGAGTTGAGGCTGGTGGCATTTGGCTCGGGGATTCAGGACGCCGCGGGCAACCCGCTGCAGGTCGACGCGGTCGACACGTGGGTCAACGACAACACGCCGCCCACCGCCGACATCGTCGACATCTACCCGGATCCGCGCACCGACTCGGTCGGGCTGGTCAACATTCTGTTCGACGAGCCGGTGACGGGAGTTGACATCACGGACTTCACTTTGACTCGCGACGGTGCGCCCATCGACTTGGTGGCTGCGGGAGTGGCCGTCGCTCAAGAGACGCCATTCCGCTACACGATCGACCTTTCGACGGTGACCACTTCGGACGGGAACTACGTGTTGACCTTGAACGCCGCCGGCTCGGGCATTGCCGACCTGGCGGGCAACGCTCTGGCGGCGGACGCTCAGGACGTGTGGTTCCAAGGCGTCGACGTGGTCAATCCGGTGGCCGACATCGTCGACGTGACGCCCGATCCGATGCAAGGCGGAAACGCCGGTCTGGTGCAGATCAACTTTAGCGAAGACGTCAGCGGCGTGGACGTCTCGGACTTCACCCTGACCCGCGACGGCAACCCCATCGATCTGGTGGCCGCGGGTGTGACCGTGACGAACCTGCCCGGTTCGGCTTCGCAGTACCAGATCGACCTGACGGCGGTGACGGGCGTCGACGGGCATTACGTCTTGACGTTGAACGCGGCCGGCTCGGGCATCGTCGACGCGTCGGGTAACCCGCTGGTGGCCGACGCGGTCGATGAATGGGATCGGGTGGCCCCAAGTCCACGGGTTTCCTCGTTCTCCCCGATCACGCCGAACCCCCGCCTCCGCCCAGTCGGTCTGGTGACGGTCACGTTCAACGAAGGCGTGCAGGGGGTCGACGTGTCCGATTTCCGTTTGATGCGAGACAACACGGCCATCTCGCTGACAGCCGTCCCCTTTACGCAGTTGTCCGACGACACGTACCAGCTGGACCTGACATCGGTCTCTCAGTTGCCCGGCGACTACACGTTGACCCTGGTCGCGGAAGGGTCGGGAATCACGTCGCTCGCTACGGGCGACCCGCTGCTCAGCGATGCGTCCACCAGCTGGACCATGCTGCCGGGCATTCAGGTCAACAGCACCGACGACAGCGTCGACGTCAACCCAGGCGACGGCATTGCGGCCGACGCGTTGGGACGCACGACGCTGCGAGCGGCCATTATGGAGGCCAATGCGCTGCCGGGCGACGACATCATCTACCTGCCGGCCGGCGTCTATCAGTTTTCGTTGGCCGGAGCCGGCGAGGACAGCGGTGCGACGGGCGACCTGGACGTCCGCGATACCGCCGGTCGGGTGACGATCGTCGGTGAGGGAGCGGCGACGACCGTGATCGACGCGGCCGGCCTGGACCGCGTGTTCCATGTGTTGGGTGGAGCCTCTTTGGAGCTGCAGGGTGTGACGATTCGAGGCGGTGTCGTCACCGGCAGCAACGACGGCGGCGGCATCAACAATCTGGGCACCACCACGCTGACCGACGTCGTGGTGACGGCGAACACTTCCGCGGATGACGGCGGCGGCATCAACAACGCCGGGCAGCTCACCCTGACCCGCACCACGGTCTCGGCGAACGTGGCCAGCCGCACCGGCGGCGGCATTCGCAACACGGGCCTGTTGACCATCGTCGACAGCACGATCGGCGGCTTCGACGACGGAATGGGCACCGACACCCGGAACGTGGCCGGCCAGAGTGGCGGCGGTCTGATCAACACGGCTGGCGGCACCGCGTTCCTCTACAACAGCACCTTCTCGGGCAACGTCGCCACGTTCGGCACGGGTGGTGCCGTGCAGGTCGATTCCGGGTCGGTCGAGGCCCGCAACACGACCATTGCTTTCAACTCGGCCTTCGGTGACGGCGGCGGCGTGATGCGGAACGGCGGAACCGTCACTCTGGGCAACACCATCGTGGCGGACAACACCTCCAGCACCGGCGTGTCCGACTTCTCCGGTCCGTTCACGTCGCTCGGGAACAACTTGTTCGGCGACGCGACCGGGGCCAGCGGCTTCGTCGGTTCGGACCTGCTGAACGTCAACCCGCAACTGGAACCGTTGGCCGACAACGGCGGTCCGACATTGACGCACGCTCTGGCCGCCACCAGCCCGGCCGTCGACGCCGGCAACAACGCGCTGATCCCGAACGCCACCGACCACGACCAGCGCGGGTCCACGCGCATCCTGGACGGCCCGGACGCCAACACCACGGCCACGGTCGACATCGGCGCATTCGAGTTCGGCGGGTTCTTCGTCAACGTGACCGGCGACCTGCCGGACGCCACGCCGTTGGGCGACGGAGTGGTCGACGTGGACCTGGCCACGCCCGGAAACCAGATCAGCCTGCGGGCGGCCATTCAGGAAGCGAACGCTTTGGCCGGCGACAACACGATCGTGCTGCCTTCGGGTAACTACGTGCTCACCCGCGACTCGGCTCAGGCCGGGCGGCCGTCGGCCGACATCATCGACGTCACACCGGATCCGCGCACAACCGAGGTCGGCGTCGTCACGATTCAGTTCTCCGAGGAAGTCACCGGCTTCGACCTGGCCGATCTGTCGCTCACCCGCGACACGGGCTCCGGCCCGACGCCCGTTTCGCTGACCGGCCTGACGCTGACGCAGGTCGGCCCGACCGAGTACACCATCGACCTGTCGACCGTCACCACGGCCGACGGGCACTACGTGCTCACGCTGAACGCGGCCGGCTCGGGTATCACCGACCTGGACGGCAACCCGTTGCTCGGGGACGCCGTCGAAGCTTGGACCAAGGGCACCGACACGTTTGCCCCCACGGCCGACATCGTCGACGTCATTCCAGACCCGCGGGTGACCGAAGTGGGGCTGGTGACGATCGTTTTCGACGAAGACGTGACGGGTGTCGACGCAGCCGACTTCACGCTGACACTCGACCGAGGCGTCGGCGGACCGCAGGTGATCGACATCAGCACCGCAGCACTCACTCAAGTCACGCCCAGCCAGTACACACTAGATCTGTCGCCGTTCACGCTTCAAGACGGAACCTACACGCTGACGTTGAACGCGGCCGGCTCGGGCATCCAGGACGCCGCGGGCAATGCGCTGGCGGCGGACGCTTCCGACTCGTGGGTCAAGGGCGAGGACCTGGCCGACATCGGTGACTTGGACGTCTACGACACGACGGGCGTGCTCAACCTGATCGGAGCCGGTGCGGGGGCGAGCGTGATTGACGCGGGCGGCGCCGGCGGCCTGATGGACCGGGTGTTCGATGTGCGTCCGGGAGCCGTGTTCAACTTGAGCGGCGTGACGGTTCAAGGTGGTCACATCGTCGGGCCGGAAGACGGCGGCGGCATCCGGAACCAAGGAACGCTGACCATCACCGACAGCGAGCTGGTGAACAACACGACGCCGGCACGCGGCGGCGGTCTGTTCAGCAACTCGGTCGTCACCGTCACCGGGACCACGTTCGCCGGCAACACGGCCGACTTCGGCGGAGCCGTGTTCAACGACCAGAACGGCGTGGTCGACGTCAGCATCTCGCAGTTCGACGGAAACACGGCGGCGACCGACGGTGGGGCCATCTACAACGACCGAAACAGCACGATCTCGATCCTCAACTCGCATGTGGTCAACAATACCGCGGGACGCGACGGCGCGGGTCTGTACCTGAACGACGTCTCGAGCGCGACCGTCAACAACACGCTGCTCGGCCAGAACGCCGCGACGCGTTACGGTGGTGGCATTTTTGTCGAGCAGGCCACCACGGTGTCGGTGGTCAACAGCTCGCTGACGGCCAACACGGCGGTCGACGGCGCCGGCCTGTACAACGAGGACAGCACGCTGACCGTCACCGGCTCGGCCTTCTCGGCCAACCGAGCTTCCGGGGACGGTGCCGGCGCGTTCGTGACGGCCAACGGCACCGCGACGTTTACGGACGTCACGTTCAGCGGCAACCTGGCCGACGGGCGAGGCGGTGCGGTCCTGAGCACGGGCGTGACGACGCTGGCCGACTCGCAGGTCGTCACCAACCAGGCCGGCACGCACGGCGGTGGCGTGGCGGCCGCCCGACAGTTGACGTTGACCAACACCGTCGTCTCGGGCAACCAGGCCGTCCAGGACGGCGGTGGCGTGTACGTCTTCGACGGCGGCTCGGTCACGATCAGCGAAAGCTCGGTGACGGAGAATTCGGCCGGCCGCGACGGCGGTGGCCTCTTCACCACGGACACGGTCGCGGGAACGATCGACCGCTCCACGATTGCCGACAACACGGCCGGTAACGACGGCGGCGGACTCGTGCACCGCGGCGTCGGCAACTTGTCGGTGACCGCCAGCACCATTTCTGGCAACACGGCCGGGCAGAACGGCGGTGGCCTGGTCAGCGGCGGACCGATCACGGCGCTGAACACCACCATCTCGGGCAACTCGGCGGCGGGTTTCGGCGGCGGCGTGTTCAACGAGGGCAGTGGCACTTTCACGGCCACGTTCGTCACCCTCACCGCGAACTCGGCCGACACCGGCGGCGGCATCCGAAACGGGTCGTCCTTCACCAACGTCTCGCTGAAGAACACCATCGTCGCCGGAAACCAAGCGGTGACGGCCGACCCGGATTTGAGCGCCCTCGACCAGAACCGTCTGCAGAGCCTCGGCCACAACCTGATCGGTGACAACACCGGCGCGACGACGGCCTTTCCGGCTGGCACGCCCAACGCGAACGCCGACCTGGTCGGCACGGCGGCCGCCCCGATCGACCCGCTGCTGGACGCTCTGGCCGACAACGGCGGACCGACCTACACGCACGCGCTGCTGTTCGGCAGCCCGGCTCGAGACGCGGCCGACAACGTGGGCGCTCCCTCGTCCGACCAGCGCGGCTTCGGACGCATCTTCGACGGCGACGGCGACGGGCTCGCGGTGGCCGACATCGGCGCGTTCGAGTCGGGCTTCATCGTCAACAGCTTCACCGACGCCCCCGACACCAACCCCGGCGACAACGTCAGCGCCGACGCCAGCGGTCGCAGCACGTTGCGGGCGGCCATCATGGAAGCGAACGCTCATCCCGGCGACGACTCGATCATTCTCGGTCCGGGCACGTACACGCTGAGTGTGTTTGGACGCGCGGAGGACGCCGGCGCGACGGGCGACCTGGACATCACCGACCAAACCGGCGGCCTGACGATCATCGGCGCCGGTGCGGGCTTGACGGTCATCGACGCTGCGACCATCGACCGCGTCTTTCACGTCTTGCCCGGCGCGTCGCTGACCCTGCGCGGCGTCACGCTGGTGGGCGGCAACGAGGTCCGCGGCGGGGCCGTCCTCAACGAAGGCTCGCTGACGTTGCAAGACGTCACGCTGAGTCAGAACCTGGCCGACTTCGGTGGCGGCCTGTTCAACGCGACCGGGGCGACCGCCGAGGTGGTGCAGAGCACGATTGGCGGCCCGTGGAATGCCACCAGCGCTCAGCGTCTGGGCAACCGCGCCCGACTGCAGGGCGGCGGCGTCTTCAACGAGGGAACTCTGACCCTGGACCACACGACCGTCGTCGGCAACTGGGCCAGCGCGCAGGGCGGCGGCGTCTACAACCGCGGGACGGCGCTGATCGTCGACAGCTCGATCGGTGCCCCGTCCGTCGGCATGGACCAGTACGGTAACGTCTCCGAGTCGCGCGGCGGCGGCGTCTTCAACGCCGGCACGGGCGCTTCCGACCTGACGATCCTGCGCACCACGGTGGCCAACAACTGGGCCGCAGCCGACGGCGGAGGCGTCTACAACGAGGACCAACTGACGATCCGCAACAGCACCTTCTCGGGCAACTTCGCCGTGGGCAACGGCGGCGGGCTGCTGAACAGCGACACGTCCACCGCACAGGGCACGGCGACGATCAGCCTGAGCACGTTTGTGTTGAACACGGTGGCGAACCTGGGCGGAGGCATTGCCAACGAGGGTTTCCAGCCGGTCGACATCAACAACACGATCGTGGCGTTGAACAGCGCGGCTGCGGGAGCCAACGACGTGCGAGGCGGCTTCGCGTCGTCGGGCTTTAACCTGATCGGCGACGGCGACGGCGCAGCCGGCTTCGTGGACGGAGTCAACGGCGACATGGTGGGCACGACCGCCTCGCCGCTGACCCCGATGGTGGGCGGATTGGCCGACAACGGTGGCCCGACGTTGACCCACGCGCTGCTGCCCGGCAGCCCGGCCATCGACAACGGCAACAACACGGGCGGACTGGACGACACCGACCAGCGCGGGGCCGACCGTCCGACCGACCAGACCAGCGACATCGGTGCGTACGAGGTCAACACGTACTCGTTGAGCATTCACGATTTGACGCAGGCCGAGGGCGACCACGGCGAAACGTTGTTCCTGTTCTCGGTCGTCCTGGACCGGGCTAGCGTCCAGCCGATCAGCGTGGACTTCGTGGTCGAGCCGGACACGGCGCGGGCAGGTGAGGACTTCCTGGCCCAAGGTGGCACGATCACGTTCGCGCCGGGAGAGCTGACCAAGACGTTGGTCGTCCAGGTCAACGGCGATACCACACCCGAGCCGACCGAGACGTTCCGGGTCCGACTGACCAATCCGGTCAACGCCGTCATCGCCGACGGCGAAGCGATCGGCACCATCCTGAACGACGACGCCGAAGTTTCGATCAACGACGTGAGCCAGCTGGAAGGCGACTCGGGCAGCAAGACGTTCGTCTTCACGGTGTCGCTGTCGGCTCCGTCGGTCGAGACGATCATGGTCACTTACCAGACGGCCGACGGGACGGCCACGGTGGCCGACGGAGACTACCAGCCGGCCAACGGCGTGCTCGTCTTCGCTCCAGGCGAAGTGAGCAAGTCGGTCGTGGTCACGGTTTACGGAGACACCGTACCCGAGCCGAACGAGACCTTCTTCGTCAACCTGACCGCCGCCATCGACAGTGCTGGCAACCCCGTCCCGTTTGCCAAAGCGCAAGGCATCGGCACGATCCAAAACGACGAAACCGTTGTCAGCATCGGCGACGTGACTTTGGTCGAGGGCAATGCCGGCTTTACCGCGTTCGACTTCGCGGTCACGTTGAATCAGCCAAACGGCCAGACCATTACTGTCGATTGGAGCACCGCGCCGGGAACGGCCAGCGCCGGCACGGACTACATCGCCGCCAGCGGTCAGGTGGTGTTCAATCCGGGCGAGACGGTCAAGGTCGTGACGGTGCAGGTGATCGGCGACGTGCGGTTCGAGCCGGACGAGGTGTTCTACGTCAACCTGTCTAACCCGACCAACGCCAGCATCCTGGATGCTCAGGGAGCCGGCACGATTCTGAACGACGACCCGGCGCCGGACCGGTGGCTGATCTTCGTCAACGGCGCTGGGCAGATCGAGGTCGATTTGAACGGCGCGCCGTTCCTCACCACGGGTGACTTCGTCAGTCCGCTCATCGTCAGCGGCGACCAGGGCGGCGTGAAAGACGACCTGTTTACGGTCGACTTCAGCGGCGGCAATCCCATCCCGCAACTGGGTCTGTTCATCAACGGCTTGAACCAGGTCGGCGGCGACACCCTGCAGTTCCAGAACGCTCCCGCACCGTTCACGTCGGTGACGTACACGGCCACCGGACCGAACACCGGCACGGTCACGTTCGACGACGGCGCGATGGTCCGGACCGTCACGTATTCGGGTCTGGAGCCGATCACCGACTTGACCGACGCGGTCAACCGAACGTTCACGTTCGCCTCGGGCTTCGCCGGCGACTTCAACGTGCAAGTGTTGGCCGAGGCGGCCGGACGCAGTCTAATCCAGGACGGGACCTTCTCGGGGGCGTTCGAGAGTGTTACGTTCAACAACCCGACCGGCTCGCTGACCATCGAAGGCGGCGCGGGGAACGACACGTTCACGATCGAAGCCCTCGACGCGACGTTCTCGGCCGCCTTCACCGTCAACGGCAACGACGGCAACGACTGGATCGACGCGACCGGCTTCAACCATTCGGGCATCGTGCTGAACGGCGGAGCCGGCGCGGACACGCTGACCGGCAGCCGGTGGGACGACGCGCTGGACGGCGGCGTCGGCAACGACTCGCTGCTCGGCGGCGACGGCAACGACGAACTGCAGGGCGGTGACGGCAACGACACGTTGGACGGCCAAGCCGGCGACGACGTCGTCCGCGGCCACATCGGTGACGACTCGCTGCTCGGTGGCGCCGGCAGCGACTCGCTGCTCGGCGGCGACGGCAACGACGTCCTGGAAGGCGGTGCCGACACCGACACCCTGGACGGCGAACTGGGCAACGACACGCTGATCGTCACCGGCGGAAACGACTCGATGATCGGCGGCGCCGGAATCGACGAGGTGCGGCAGGTCTACGACGGCAACCAAGTGCTGTCCGACACCCAGCTAGTCGGCGAGGGTACCTCGACACTCAACACAATCGAACAGGCTCAACTGATCGACGGCGACCGGTCGAACCTGCTCGATGCGTCCGGGTTCACGCTGGGGCCGGTCACCATTCTCGGCGCCCGCGGCGACGACACGATCATCGGCGGAGCCCAGAACGACTGGCTGGACGGGCAGGACGGCGACAACTCGATCCTGGGTGGTCCGGGCGACGACACGTTGATCGCCGCCGGCGGCGACGACTGGCTCGACGGCCAGGAGGGCAACGACCAAGTCTTCCCGGCCCACGGCAATGACACCGTCCTGGGCGGTCCAGGCGACGACTACCTGAAAGGGCACAGCGGTCGCGACTCGCTGCTGGGCGGTCCCGGCAACGACACCCTGATCGGCAGCGACGGCAACGACACGCTCTCGGGTCAGTTGGGTGACGACAGCCTGGACGGAGAGGCCGGCATCGACACGGTCTTCGAGTCGGCCGACGTGAACTTCACACTGACGGCCACTCAACTGATCGGTCTGGGAACGGACGACCTGGCCAACATTGAACAGGCCAGCCTGGTGGGCGGCGCCAGTGCCAACCTGATCAACGCCTCCGGCTTCGGCGGCTCGACCACGCTCGACGGCGGAGCGGGCGCGGACACGCTGGTCGGCGGCTTGGGACAGGACTGCTTGTTCGGCGACGCCGGCAACGACATGCTGTTCGGCAACGCCGGCGACGACACGTTGGACGGCGGCGACGGCAACGACTACGTCAAGGGCCAGGGCGGCCACGACTTCCTGATGGGTGGCACCGGCGACGACTACCTGCGAGGCACCCAAGGAAACGACACGCTGGTGTCCGAAGAAGGCAACGACACGCTGGACGGCGGCACCGGCTTCGACCAGGTGCGCCAAACCGTCGACGCCAACCAGGTGCTGACCGACACGCAATTGACCGGTCTGGGCGTCAACACGTTGGTGAGCATCGAGAGCGCTTACCTGACCGGCGGCGTGCACGCCAACCTGCTGGACGCTTCGGCCTTCACCCGCGGTCCGGTGACGCTGGTCGGCGTGGAGGGTAACAACCGGCTGCTCGGCGGTGCCGGCAACGACCGCTTGGTCGGCGGCTTGCACCGCGACGTACTGGACGGCGGAGCGGGCAACGACACGTTGTTCGGCAGCGCGGGCACCGACACGCTCCGCGGCGGTGACGGCAACGACTTCCTGTTCGGCCAAGGCGGAAGTGGCGACCGGCTGATCGGCGACGGCGGTGCCGACACGCTGTTCTGGCGGCCGGGCTTCGGCAAGGACTTGGTGGTCACGCCGGACGTGACCGACACGGCCTACGTGCTGGGCGACTCGCGTGCCAACGCGTTCGTCGTCCAACGGGCTGGCTCGTTGCTGCGGATCACGGACGGGGTCGGACGGCTCGACGTGCCGGGAGCCGCATCGATGCAGGTGGTGATCACCGGTGCGGCCGGCAACGACCAGATCACGTTCGACAGCTTGGCCGGCCTGCCGGGGACGTTCACGTTCTGGGTCTACGGCTGGACGGGCAACGACTTGGTGTCGGCGGCCGGCGCGGACTTGGAGGCGAGCCGTCTGGTGGCTGACGGTGGCGACGACAACGACACCGTGGTGGGTGCGGCCGGCGCAGCTGGCCAGACTCTGCTCGGCGGCGCCGGCGACGACTCGTTGCAAGGCGGCGCCGGCTCTGCGTTGCTCGAAGGCCAAGACGGCAACGACACGCTGGTGGCTGGTGCGGGTACCAACACGCTCCGCGGTGGCGACGGTGCCGACTCACTGGCCGGTTCGGCCGGAAACGACCTGCTGGAAGGCCAAGGCGGGGACGACTTCCTGTTCGGTCGGGAAGGGGCCGACACGCTGATCGGCGGCGACGGCGCCGACGTGCTCAACGGCGAAGCGGGCGACGACTCGCTGTTGGGTGAGGCCGGCAACGACACGCTCCGCGGCGGCGACGACGACGACACCCTGGTCGGCGGTGCCGGCGCGGACTCGTTCGAGGGCGGCAACGGCACCGACCTGATCGTCGACGGCGGTGACGCCGACATCACCTTGAACGACGCCTTGCTGGCCGTCGGCGCGACGTTGGAGGACCTGTCGGGCATCGAGCAGGTGTTGCTGACGGCCGGCCCGAGCAACAATCTGATCGACGCCAGCGGGTTCAGCGGCTCGATCACGGTCCAGGCCGGCGACGGCGACGACACGATTTACGCCGCCTTCGGTGACGACTCGTTGGACGCCGGTGCCGGCAACGACACGGTCATCGGCGGCGCCGGCAACGACACCATTGTCACCGGGGCCGGAAACGACTTTGCGAACGGCAACGGTGGGCACGACAGCTTGTCCGGCGGCGACGGCGTCGACATCCTCAACGGCAACGCCGGCAACGACACGATCGTCAGCGAAGCCGGAAACGATCGCTACAACGGCGGTGCCGGAAACGACCTGATCCGGCAAACGGTCGACGCCGACCAGTTCCTGACCGACGTCAGCCTGACCGGCAACGGGGTCAACACGATCTCCGGGTTCGAGCGGGCCGAGCTGACAGGCGGCGACGAGGCGAACGTGATCGACGCCTCGGCCTTCAGCGGCTCCGTCACGCTCAACGGCGGCGGCCGCAAGGACACGCTGGTCGGAACGGCCAACGACGACCTGATCAACGGTGGCGACGGCGACGACTCGATCGTCGGCAACGGCGGCAACGACACGCTGCGTGGCGGAGACGGCCGAGACACCCTCATCGGCGGCGACGGTGACGACGTCATCATTGGCCACGCCGGCGCGGACTACATCGACGCGGGCGACGGCAACAATGCGGTCAACGGCGGCACCGGCAACGACTTCATCGTCGGAGGCCTCGGCCAGGACACGCTGCTGGGCGACGTCGGCAACGACTCCCTGTTCGGCAGCGGCGGAAACGACGTCCTGCTGGGCGGCGACGGCGACGACTACCTCAAGGGCCAAGGCGGAAGCCGCGACACGCTCGTCGGCGGCGAAGGCAACGACACGATCATTGGCGACCCGTCCGAGATTTACGCGGCCTTCTCGCTGCCGCAGCAGTTGCTGGAGTTGCTCGAGGCCCTGTGAGTGGGACGGCCGCTCGAGCCGGCGAAGACTTGGCCGGCAGACAAGAACGGAACGGGCCGAGTGGTACGGGACCGGAAGCCGTCGATTCGGCGACGTACGAGACGCGGCGCGCGAGTCGTGCAGCCCGACGCGGGGGACACGGCTCGGCGCTCCGACCGGCTGCCGTTCGGCTGTGTGACGGCGCCGAGCGGCCGACCGTCGCCCCTTGAGGTGTCGCGCAGTCGTTCAGTTCAGTGGAGCCGCGGACTCGCTCACTGCACGGCCGCGGTGAGTTCTTGCCGCCGGAGACGCTCCACTCGTTCATGCTCGCTCACCTCAGCCAACCTCGCGCTTCGCTTCGCACGCTGAACTGCTCTCGACCAGAAACAGGGACGACGCCGAACACGGCCGTCTTCGCGTCGGGGCCCGCGACGGCCCACCGCGGTCGGGACACGCAAACCGCGGTCGGCCGGCGCGGTTGGAGTGGTTCCGCTGCAGACGTCGCGCGACGCAGCTCCGCGCTTGCGGCCGGCCGGAGCGTGGCGCTCAAATCGGATTTCTTGACAACGGATTTGGTGGTGAGTGTAATGGCCGGTGCTCGGCCGAAGCAGGAGCAGCCGGGTCCGGACTTCGACGGCCACCCGCAGTCCGGGCCGGCGCCGGCACGGACGTCGAACCAGTCGGACGACGCTTTGGCTGTCCGCCCGACCGCGGTTTTCGAGGTGGATCCCGTCGTTCGTCGCCGGCTGAGCGAACTGGCGCGGTCAAAGCGCTTTCCGGGTGGCCCGTCGTCGACGACGACGCAGGCTGTCTTGTTGCAGCGAACTGTCGCAGGTGGAACGGAAAGGAGAAGCAGCTGATGAAGAAGGCCTTGCGCGTGGGAGCCGTTGTGCTCGTGGTGGCCGCTGTGGTGAGCCAAGTGGGTTCGATCGAGGCGCGTCCGCAGTACAAGAAGGCGTTCGAGAAGAAGTACCCGGAGGTCGTCAAAGCACAAGAAGGCGGTCGAATCACGTGCCACGTGTGCCACGAGGGGAACAGCAAGAAGAACCGCAACATTTACGGCAAGACGTTGGCGAAACTTCTGGCGGCGAAGAACGTCAGAGACCCCAAGAAGATCGACAAAGCACTCACCAAGGCCGAAAAGGAAAAAAGTGCGATCGAGGGCAAGACCTTCGGCGACTTGCTGAAGGAGAAAAAACTGCCGGCCAGCAAGGAGTAAGCGTTCCGCGTCGGACACGGATCGCGCCGGCCAGCGGGCGACGTCTCGCTGACGAGACGGCCGCCGGACGCGGCCACCTTCGGCCGAGACAATGGGGAGCTCGTCCTTCCGTCACCGAGCCGGGCGGTCGGGAGCCGTGTGCTCGGCTGCGGCAATTCTAAGCAGCTCCGACACCACTTCCGGGTACTGGTCTGCCACGTTGTTCGTTTCCCCGGGGTCGGTTCGCAAATTGTAGAGCTCGATCGGACCGTCAGCCGTGCGGTCGGTCTGCAGCCGGACCAGCTTCCAGTCGCCTTTCAGCACGGCAATCTTTCCGCCCTGCTCGTGAAACTCCCAGTACAGGTGAGGATGCCGCTGCTGTTGCTTCGGACGGCCCAGCAGGGTGGGGACGAGTGAAATGCCGTCGGTTGGCGGGATCTCTTTGACGCCGGCCAGCTCCAGCAGCGTTGGGAACATGTCCTGAAACGCACAGACGTAGTCCGACACCACACCGGCCGGTACGTGTCCCGGCCAACGAACCAGGAACGGCACCCGGACACCGCCCTCGTACAGGTCGCGCTTCCAGCCCCGGCAGGGGCCGTTGGAGTCGAAGAAGTCGACCTTGTGTCCCCCTTCCTGGTGCGGACCGTTGTCGCTGGAGAAGAGGACGATCGTCCGGTCGTCGATCCCCAGCTCCTTCAACAACGACAACAGTCGTCCCATGTCGTCGTCGATGTATTGGATCATGCGGGCGAAGCCCTTTTCCTGAATGGGCCAGTCTTTGTCGGCGAACGGGCCCCAGTCGGGCACGCGGAGCCCGTTCCGCTGGATTCGCGGGTCGCTGCCCCCCTCGTTGTTGGCATGAGGAATGTTCAGAGCGAGGTAGACGAAGAAGGGCCCACGGGCGTTCTGCCGAATGAAACGCAAAGCAGCGTCCACGATCAGGCGGGGAGCGTAGTCGACGGCGACCTCTGAGACGCCTGCCCCCTCGCGCGGACCGGTCCGCTTCTGCCGCCAGTCCGGGTACAGCCGGTTGCGCAGCGGAACCCTCTTCCCGTTGTGAATCAGAAACTCGGGAAAGTAGTTGTGGGCGTGGTACATGTTGATGTAGCCGTAGAACTCGTCAAAGCCGTGCCGCTGAGGGTCGTCCAACGGCGGCGGATTGCCGATGCCCCACTTGCCGAAAGCGCCGGTCCGGTAGCCCGCTTTCCGAAGCAGCTCGGGAAAGCAGACGTCGTCGTCCCGAAGCTGGCCAGGGCCGTTGCCACGCACGGTGCAATGGCCGGTGTGCAACCCGGTCATCAACACGCAGCGAGACGGGGCGCAGACGGTCGAACCCGCGTAGTGCCGCGTAAACCGAATGCCTTCAGCAGCCATCCGGTCCAGATTCGGCGTTCGCAGAATCTTCTGACCGTAACAGCTCAAGTCGCCGTAGCCCAAGTCGTCGGCCAAAACGTAGACGATGTTGGGCTTCGGCTGCTGCTCACCGGCGACCGGCTTCTCCGTAAACGGCCACAGCACCAACGCCACGACCACACACGCTAGCGACTGCCTAGACATGGCTGGACCCTCTCACGAGCGCTTCTTTTCGACCGCCGTCGGCGTGGGCGCCGCCGGACCGGTCAAAGGACCCTTGAACCTGCCGGACACGCCGGTCCGGCCCCCGACACCCTCGACTCCGCCCTCCGCCGTTCTTTTACCAAGTTCCTTCTTCGTCCGACAACCGACGCGACAGTGGAAGGCCGTCGGGCCGGCGGGGCGCGGAGCCGAACGTCGGGCACCACGACCGACCCGCACGGCTTACGGGAGCCTGCCACGAACCGACGCCGGTACGGGGTCGTCGGTCCGTTGCCTGTTCGCCACCTGCACCTCTTCACCTGGGAGCGGCGGACAAACAGAACAGGAATGGCACGGTGTTGCGAGGCGTGAGAGCCACGCCGGAGCGTGTCCGGTAGTCCGACGAAGTTGCGTTCGTGTCTTTTTCCGTCGGGTCGGTCTAGTGCTTCGTCACAGCGGAAAGTTGGGATTGACTGGGGTGGGTGAGAGTCGA
>CAYSAG010000025.1:0-29771 GCA_964428935.1 uncultured Planctomycetaceae bacterium
GAGGTCTGCGGCGTCTGTCGCCACAGCTCACGTCCGGTCTGCACGTCCCAGGCCGCCGCGTACTTTTCCGCAGCCAGACCGAAAATTCGCCCGCGGTGCACGCACAGCGTCCGCGCGTCCAACGGCTCCGACAGACGAACCTTCCACAGCGGTTTCATTTCGGGAAAGCGAAACGCCGCCAGCCACCCAACCGCTCCAAACCGGTTCGTCACGGTTCGGTACTGCTGGTTCGCCACGTTCCAGGGCCAGTGGCCAAGCCGACGCCGCAGACGGTAGGGAGCGACGCGACCGTCGGGTGGACCGAAAGCAGCCAAAAGCGTCTGCCCCGACAAGGCCAACCACTTCCAGTCTGTGTCGCCCGTCTCGGCCGCTTCCCGAGGCGCAGACGAACGAGCCAGCTCCCGTCCGGTCGCTGCGTCCAAACGCCACAACGTCGGCCCCTCGGCGAAAACAACCTCCCGGTCGGTCGCCACTTTCGCCAGGTTGTGGACAACGTACTGCGGCTGCAGCGGACGACTCCACAGGGTCAAGCCGTTGTAGGCGTTGAGCACCGTCAGTCGGTTCAGCAAAGGCTCTTCCCGCTGGTGGAAGGCAATGTGCCCCGTAAAGAAGAAAATGCGGCCTCCGGCTACCAGCGTTTGGTTCGGCATGGCCGCAAAGACCGGGTGCGTTTGAAACCGCAGCTCGCCCGGCAACGCGGCCCGCCGGTCTTGCGAGACCACGTTGTTGTCCGGCCCGTGGTAAGGGTGAGTCCACTGGTCGGTGTCGGGCGGGACGGGCTTGCGAAGCGTTTTCGAACCGAGCAGACCCACTCCGCCCGGCCGCAGCACGCGCAGCACCTCTGTCTCCGGCGGTGGCTCGGCGTCGGAAAGCAGCCACACGGCGTCGGCCAGGTCGTCGGCCAACCAGAGTGAAGAGCCGTCGTGGTCGAGCACAAACAGGCGACGTCCCAACTGCTCGCGCCGGTGAGCCCACGGACGCAACTGGCCAGCAGCGTCCTGGCCAGCGACGCACACCAGCGTCCAGGACGTCGTGCGAAGCAGTGTGTCGAGCTCTTCAGTCGGCGGAGCCTGGTCGGCGCAAACCAGGACGACCAGAGCCGGTTCTCGGCCGACCAGCCGAACCAGCTTGTCGGTTGGCACGTCCGCGGCCAATGCCGCGCTGGCCACAACCACGCTGAGCAAACCGGTCCACATTGCTTGGTCCCTCCTCGAGTTGCCTGCGTGCGGTTTCCCTTTTTCTTCGCGTTCCACCGTCGGTCGGTCGCTTTCGTCGGTCGGTTGCTTTTCCGCTTGCTTTTCGTTCCGACGACACCAGGCCAAGCCCCTCGAGCGCCGGCGACACGCCGTCTCTCACTAGCGACACGCGGTCTCTCGCCCACGCGTCCCGCGTCCCGTGTCCCGCGTGCCGTGTCCCGCGTGCCGTGTCCCGCGTGCCGCGTCACCCGTTCCCGCGTCTGGCGTCCCTGCCCTGCGTCCCGAATTCGGAATTCCGAACCCCGAACCCCGAATTCCGAACCCACGAACGGCCACGGCGGAGCGAGCTCCCTTCCGGAGCGCCGCGGCTGCTCGCGCCCGGTCGCTCCCGTCACCGGCCGGCCAGCGCCGACAGCATTTCGCTGGCCCGCTTTTCGTCCGAACCGTCGGGCAGGACACGCCACCGGTCGGCCGCGTCCACGGACCGGTACGTGGCAACGACGGAGGCGAAGACGGCGTCGAGCTCGTCACGAGACGCGGGCCGGCCGTCCGCGCGGAGCGGACCGACCAGCACCACGGTCGACGGACAACAGGCTTGGTAAACCTGGGGCAAGTCAAAACGCTGCAACACGCCCGGCAGCAGAATTTGGTTGTCGTACTTCGGCACGGTCACCGTCACCACGCTGTCGAAGCTGAGCAGCGGTCGTTGCAACACCAACGCTTCGACCGTGCCGTCGAAAGGAGCGGCCAGTGCGGCACACAACGCGGCGACGCCTTTGGCCCAGATTCGGACGCCAGCCCGAGCGGCTGCCGAGCCGGTCGACGTTTCCCAGACCGTCCGTCCGGCAGCCGTCGCCCGCTCGGAACACTGCCGGCCGGTTTGAGCCTTCGAGCCGCCGGCCGCTTGCTCCGCCGTGTCCGGCCCCGAGTCGGTCCGTTCCGACAGCCACCGCAGCACGGAAAGAACGTCGGCGACGCGCTGAGCCAGCAGCGGGCGTCCGGCCAGAATGTCCCAGAACTTTTCGTGCAGTCCCGGTGCCGTCTCGCCCCAGCCTCGCAGGTCGACGGCCAGCACACGCCCGCCCCGCTCCAACACCAGCCGCTCCAGCAACGGCTCGTTCACCAGCGACGCCTTGCCCTGGTCGCTCAAGTACAACACCACTGGCCCACGGTGTGAGCTCGTTCCGCGCTGTGAGGTGGCTCGCCGTGCTGGGCCCTCGCCCGCCTGCAAGCCTTCGCCGCGCGGCGGCTGTTGCGTCGCAGCCGCCTCCACCCACACAGCCGGAAGCCGAATGCCCGGTTCCGGCTCCAGCACCAGCGGCGTCAGTCGGTACGTTCCGACCGTTCGGGAAGGCCGCTCTTCGACGCGTGGCACGTCCACCCGCCGCGGCAGTCCGAGCAGCCGGCGAGCTTGCTCGCGCCAACGCCGCTTGTGCTCCGAAAGCGTTGCCGCGTCGGTCACTGGAGGCCACGTGGGTCGGTGAGCCTTCAGGAAGTCCTGCACCCAGCGCTGCGGCGACCAGCTCAACCCGTCCCGAAAGACATTCCCCGAGCGCGTGCACCACGTGGCTTTTTCGTCGAGCACGTCGAAGTCGTCCTCGAGGTAGTCGGCCGAGTCGCCGGTCAGCCAGCGAAGCATCCAAGCGTAGGCCAGTTCCCGCTGCTCGCGGTTGTACCCGTGCGGGCCCCGAACCAGGACCACCTTGAAACGTTCCGGGTGCCCGTACGCCGCGTAAGCCCGCTCCAACCACGTGGCCAACTCCCACACGCCGCGCGGCGGGTTGAGCGTGTCGTCGGTGGTGGCGTCAATCAGCAGCGGCTTGGGGACGTGACAGAACAGTGGGTCACCGCGCGGGTCGACCCCGAAGGCGAACGCTCCTGGAAAGACCTGCTCGTGGTCCGTGGCCAACCCCGCGTGTACCCGGCGCGACCAGGTGTTCGGGTTGCAGGCCGGCACGGCCACGGCAATTCGCGGCTCCAGCGGCAGAATGTACGTGGTCATCATGCCTCCGCCCGAACAGCCGGTGCAGGCAATCTTCGAAGCGTCCACCTCGGGCCGGGAAACCAAGTAGTCGACCGCGCGAACCACGTCCCAAGCCATTAGGTTGAACACATGCGTTCCCGCCAGAAACGCTTTCAGGCCAAGAACGCGGTGGGCGTTTCCCGGCGGCCGACCGGCTGCGGCGTACTCCGGCACCTGACGCTCGCCTTGCCCCAGCCCGTCCATTGTCAGCGCGACCAGCCCTTTGCGTGCCTGCGAAATGCTGCGACGCTGAACCTTTTCAGTGGCTTTCCCAGCGGCCGAGTGTCCAATGACGTTCAGCACGGCGGGCCGCGGCCCCTCAAACCCTTTCGGCAGGTAGAGGTTCGCCGAGACGACAAAGCCGGGCCGGCTTTCGAACAAGACTTTCTCCAGCGTGAAGTCCGGTCGCTCCACCCGGCCAACCACCCTCGCGTTCAGCGGGGTGCGTGGCGGGAACGGCCCAGTCCACTCGGCCATTTTCCGTAAAATGAACCGAGCCCGTTGCTGCCAGTCGGCCGCCGTGCGAAGCTTCGACAAAAGGCGGTCGCGCCGAGCGAACTGAGCGTCGACCAACCGGGTCAGGTAGTCTTTCAGCATTTCCGTGGCCGGTGAGTCGAGCACGCGCAGGTCGCTGGGCCGGAGCGGACGACGGCCTTCAGGTTGTCGGGACGGAGCTTCGCGGGCGTCGGCGACCGTCGCACGGACAACGCCCAGCAGGACGACGACGCTGGCGAGAACAAGGACGTCGGTTGCGGCGCGGCGTCGTGAGCACGTCATTGCGGAAGGCCTCCTTCCCGGTTTGGACCGGCCTTCGGTTCCGCACGGCGGCCGTCGGTCCCGCTCACTTGGTCCGGGCCAAAGACAGTTTGCGCGTAAGGAAGGCCGTCCGGCGCCGTCCACCTCACAGCGACGCGGCTTGCAGCCCAGCGCAGCCAAGTCCACCGGACGGGCTCAGCCGCGCTGGCCCTTGCGTCGGGTTCGGTTTTCGCCAGTCTACAGTACTCCGTGCAGAACGCGGGAACAACGCACCCGGCACAGCTCGCCCGGTGTGGCAGCGTTTTTCGTGAAGGATTCTGTCCCAGAGCACTCTGTCCGACACGGCAAGAACGAGAGGAACCTCCAGCATGAAGCCCATCGGCTGGTGTGCGGACCAAAGTGCAGAAAGTCACTCGGCGGGGCGCGTCGTGCGCTGGGCCCTGGCTTGTGCGGCGCTGAGCGTTTGGACCTTTTCGGCCGGCGGCGGTCCGGCTGGCGGCCAGGCCCAGAGCGGTCGAGGCGACGTCGCCCGGCGTCTCGGGTTCTCGTTGGAGAACGCTCGCATTCCCACGGACCAAATTGTTCCCGGCGGGCCGCCCAAGGACGGCATTCCGGCTCTTTCGTCGCCGAAGTTCGTCGCCGCTGCAAGAGCGCGGTTCCTCAAGCCGAGCGACCGAGTCATTGGAGTCGAGTTTGAGGGGGACGCTCGGGCCTACCCGTTGAAAATCCTGAATTGGCACGAAGCGGTGAACGACCGCGTCGGCGGCGTGCCGGTGCTCGTGACGTACTGTCCCCTGTGCGACTCGGCGGCCGTCTTCGACCGCCGGGTGAACGGGCAGGAACTGGAGTTCGGGATTTCCGGGCTGCTCTACAACAGCAATGTCTTGCTTTACGACCGGAGCCGACAGGGCGAAGAAAGCCTGTGGTCGCAGCTGAGGGCCGAGGCGGTGACCGGACCCCGCTCGGGCCAAAAGCTGCGCGTGTTGCCCTGTGACCTGACGACGTGGGCCGACTGGCGAGCTCGTCACCCCGACACGCGTGTCCTTTCCACCGACACCGGTTACCGACGCGTGTACGCCGCCTCGCCCTACACGCTTTACTTCCGCCACGACCGGCTGATGTTTCCCGTCCAACCCATTGACCGGCGTTTGCGGCTGAAGACACCCGTTCTGGGCGTGTGGACGGACCGAGCCAGCCGCGCCTACCCGGTGCGGGCATTCGCCTCTTCTCGAAAGCCGGTTCAGCTCGAACAGACCCTGGACGGCAAAAAGTTCACGCTGCAGTACGAGCCGACCGGCAGGAGCTTGCGGGTGGTGAAGCACGAGCCGGGCGTGCGTTGGGCTTACGCATTTTGGTTCGCTTGGTACGCCTTTCACCCCGAGACGGAGCTGTTCGAAGGACGGTGAAGGTCGACGGTTCTCGACGGACGGTCCAGGTCGACGGTTCCAGCCGCAGGCGGTCGGGTCCGGGCGTGGTCTGATTCGGGTTCGGACGGGGATTCGGGTTCGCACGGAGACGGGAGCGGCGCGGTCGGCAGCGTCAGGCCGGGACCTGTGCGCCGGCCGCTCGGCTGGCTTGAAACGGCCAGTCAGTCTGCTAGGCTTCAGCAAATCCGGGTGCCGGGGCGCGTGCGCAGATTCCCCTCGTTGGTCGTCGTTTTCGGCGGAAGGTCTGCGCGCAGAGTGCCGTCCCCAAGTCGCACGCTCGACCGGCCGCGTCCGCCGCTTGCCGGTCACACTGTCACGAAGTCGTGGGTTCGAGGGAAACAGGCTGTGCCGCGTCGTACTGACATTCACAAGATTCTCATCATTGGCTCCGGGCCGATCGTCATTGGCCAGGCTTGCGAGTTCGACTATTCGGGGTCGCAAGCGTGCAAGGCCCTCCGCGAGGAAGGGTACGAGGTCGTGTTGGTCAACTCGAACCCGGCGACCATCATGACCGACCCGGAAATGGCCGACCGGACGTACATTGAGCCGCTCACCTGGCAGTACGTCCAAAAGATCCTCGAGAAAGAGCGACCGGACGCTCTGCTGCCGACTTTGGGCGGGCAGACCGGGCTGAACGTGGCCATGGACCTGGCTCGCCGAGGCATTCTGCGCCAGCTCGGGTGCCAACTGATCGGGGCAAACGAAAGGGCCATTGCGAAGGCCGAGGAGCGGGAAGAGTTCAAGCGGGCCATGATGCGAATCGGGCTGGACGTGCCTCGCAGCCGAATCGTCCACAGCATGGAAGAAGCTCGCGCCGCTTTGCGTGAAATCGGCCTTCCCATGGTCATTCGGCCCAGCTTCACACTGGGTGGAACCGGCGGCGGAGTCGTCTACAACCGCGAAGAGTTCGAGGAGAAAGTTCGTCGAGGGCTGAAGCTGTCGCCGGTCGGCGAGGTGTTGCTGGAAGAGTCGGTTCTGGGGTGGAAAGAGTTCGAGATGGAGGTGATGCGCGACTGCGCGGACAACTGCGTCGTCATTTGCTCCATCGAGAACTTCGACCCCATGGGCGTCCACACGGGCGACTCAATCACCGTCGCTCCCGCCCAAACCTTGACCGACAAAGAGTACCAGCGAATGCGAGACGCCGCCTTTGCCTGCATTCGCGAAATCGGTGTCGACACCGGCGGGTCGAACGTACAGTTCGCCGTCCACCCCGAAACCGGGCGAATGGTGATCATCGAAATGAACCCGCGGGTCAGCCGGTCGTCGGCCTTGGCATCGAAAGCGACCGGTTTCCCGATCGCCAAGATCGCCGCGAAGCTGGCCGTCGGCTACCGGCTGGACGAAATTCCGAACGACATCACCCGCGAGACAATGGCCTGCTTCGAGCCGACCATTGACTACGTGGTGACGAAGATCCCTCGGTGGGCTTTCGAGAAATTCCCGGAAGCCGACCCGACGCTGACGGTGCAAATGAAATCGGTCGGCGAGACCATGGCCATCGGTCGCACGTTCAAAGAGTCGCTGCAGAAAGCCATTCGCGGCCTCGAAATCGGCCAATTCGGCTTGGGCGGCGGTCGAAAGGACCGGTGGGACACCCCCAACCGACCGACCATGGACGAAATCCGACAAAAACTTTCCACGCCCAACGCCGAACGGATTTTCTTCATCCGTTACGCCTTCAAGGCGGGCATGTCGGTCGAAGAAGTGCGTCAACTGACGGCCATCGACCCCTGGTTCCTGAACAACATTCGCGAACTGGTTGAAGTCGAAGAAGAAATCCGCCGAGTGAAGCGGCTGGAAGACGTCGACACCGAACTGCTCCGCAAGGCCAAACAAAACGGCTTCTCCGACATTCAGTTGGCCGAGTGGTGGAACGCGACCGAAATGGAGGTCCGTCGGTTCCGCAAGCAACGTGGCGTGGTCGCCACGTTCAAGCAGGTCGACACGTGCGCAGCCGAATTCGAAGCCTACACACCGTACTACTACTCCACCTACGAAGACGAAGACGAAACACCTCCCAAGAAGCCCGGCACCAAACGGATCATGATTCTGGGCGGCGGGCCGAACCGGATTGGGCAGGGAATCGAGTTCGACTACTGCTGCTGCCACGCTTCGTTCGCTCTGCGCGAGCTGGGCATTGAAAGCATCATGGTCAACTCGAACCCCGAAACCGTCTCGACCGATTACGACACGTCGGACCACCTGTTCTTCGAGCCGCTGACGACCGAAGATGTGCTCAACATCTGCGACCGCATGCAGCCGGACGGCGTCATTGTGCAATTCGGCGGGCAGACGCCGCTGAATCTGGCTCGAGGTCTGGAGGCGGCCGGCGTCCCCATCATTGGAACCAGTCCGGACATGATCGACGCCGCCGAGGACCGCGAGCGGTTCCAGGTGTTGCTGGAAAAGCTGGGACTGCACCAGCCGCCCAACGGCACCGCGACGGACGTCGAGGGTGCTCGCCGCGTCGCCGCTCGCATCGGTTACCCCGTGCTCGTGCGACCCAGTTACGTTCTGGGCGGCCGAGCCATGGAAATCTGCTACGACGAAGAGTCGCTGGTCCGGTACATCAACGAGGCCGTCGACGCCTCGCCGGAAAAACCCGTTCTGATCGACAAGTTCCTGGAAGACGCCGTCGAGGTCGACGTCGACGCCATTAGCGACGGAACGCTGGCGTTGGTAGGCGGGGTCATGGAGCACGTCGAGGAAGCGGGCGTGCACTCCGGCGACTCGGCCTGCGCCGTGCCCCCTTACACGCTGGAGCCGGAAGTCGTCGAGGAAATCAAACGGGCGACGTACCAGTTGGCTCGCGAGCTTCACGTCAACGGGCTCATGAACATTCAATTCGCCATCAAGCGGTTCACTAACGGCGGCCCGAACGGCAAATCGTTCCGCGTCTACGTCCTCGAGGTCAACCCGCGAGCCAGCCGGACCGTGCCGTTCGTGTCGAAAGCCACCGGCCGCCCGCTGGCCAAAATTGCCGCCAAGATCATGGCCGGGGTTTCGCTGAGCCAGCAAGGCGTGACGACGGAGCTGTGGCCGCGTCACTGCTCGGTCAAAGAAAGCGTCTTCCCGTTCAACCGGTTTGTCGGGGTCGACATCATTCTGGGTCCGGAAATGCGGTCGACCGGCGAGGTCATGGGGGTCGACTACGAGTTCCCCATGGCCTTTGCCAAGAGCCAGATTGCCGCCGGAGCTGATTTGCCTTTGAGCGGCACGGTCTTCATTAGCATGGCCGAGAACAAGAAGCACCTCATGATTGAGCCGGCCAGAAAGCTGAAGAAGCTGGGTTACCACATCGTTTGCACGGCCGGAACCGGAAAGGTCCTGCAAGAGGCCGGAATCGAGGTCGAAATCATTCGCAAGGTGCAGGAAGGACGGCCCAACGTCTTGGACTACATGGCCAACGGGCAAATCCAGTTCATTTTCAACACGCCCAGCGGCAAGGGGGCCCGCACCGACGAAGGACGCATTCGGGCCGCGGCCGTTGCCTACGGCATTCCCTGCACCACGACCATTCCCGGCTGCTTGGCCGTCGTCCGTGCACTGGAGGCGTTGGCGCAAAACCCAGTGCCCCGAGTTCGTTCGCTGCAGGAGTGGACGGAGTACGAAGCGCAAGGCACCGCTCGACAGCCCGCCAAGCGCTAGTGTCTTGCCACCAACACGGCTCTTGCGCGGTCGCCGGCTCTGGCCGTCTCCTTCCTGTTCTCGAGACGCCGTCTGCCGAGACGGACGGATGATCCTGCCCGGTCTTTCGGCTGTGCGAGACGAGCAGCGCGGCTCGCTGACCCGCCTCTCCGCTGCCGACTCGGCAAGCGGCTCGACGGTTTCTCGCTGAGGGCGCACGTTTCGACAGACACGCGCTTCGGCGCGCCTCGGAGCACCTCTCGGGGCCGAACGGGACTCTTGCAGTTTGTCGGTGGCCTGGCTATTCTGCTACGCTTCGTCAGCGGCGGGCGGTCAGCTGCGCGCGGGCCCAAACGGCCGGGGCTCGAGGGCCTGGAGCAGCCGAAGACGACGGCGGTCGAGCTGGAAAACCGGTACCGGACGGGGGAACGGCCGCGAGCCGTCTCGGAACGTTCGGCTCACACGCGCCGTGTGCCGCATTCGGACCGGTCACCGTCGAGTTGCTCCACGCACCGGGACGCTTCAGAAAGGCTTGTTCGGTCCCGAGCGGGGCTGTGCGCCCGGGCGTCGGCGTCGGTTGGTGGAAGCGGCACGGGCGGCGGTGAAAACAGCTGGGACAGAAAAAGCGGTTAAGGAATCGCCGAAAATGACGACCGAGCACAAGCTTCAGGCGAAAAGACGAACGAAGTTGGGAACACGCGAAGCTCGGCGCTTGAGGAAACAAGGCTTGGTGCCGGGCAACGTCTACGGTCACAAGCAAGACCCGGTGGCCATTGTTTGCGAGCGGGAAGACATTGAAGCGCTGGTCCGCAGCCGGGCCCACGTGGTCGAATTGGAACTGGACGGGCAGGTAGAAACGACCGTCCTCCGCGAAACTCAATGGGACACGTACGGCACCGAAATCTTGCACTTCGACCTGTTGCGGGTCGACCCGACCGAACGGGTGACGGTGGAGGTGCCCATTGAGCTGCGTGGAGTCGCTCCCGGCGTCCTGGCCGGCGGCATTCTGGAGCAGCCACTGCACTCGTTGGAAATCGAGTGTCCGGCCATTCGCATTCCCGACTCCATTGTCGTCCGAATCGGGGACCTCCAGATCGGCGACATCTTGCACGTGCGAGACGTAGAGCCGCCGCCGGACTCCAAGGTGCTGAACCCGCCCGACGCCGTCGTTCTGCACATTGTTCCGCCGAAGCGGGGCGAAGTGGAAGAGGCGGCCGAGGAAGAGGCTGCGGCCGAACCGGAAGTGGTCAAGAAGGAAGAGAAGGCCGAGGACGAGCGAGAGCAGAAGAAATAGGCGTTTGGCAGCTGCCTGCAACCTTTCTTCCTAGGCGAGGCCGGCCGTTCAGACCACGAGCCGGGCTCCAATTGGCCGGATGTCCGCCGGAGCGGGTCGGGCTTGGCTCCTCGGTCGCGCTTGAGTTGGTTCGCGGGTCGACCGGTTTAAGCTGCAGACGGCTGCAGCCGGGCCCACGCAACGCGGGGGCTAGGATGCAGCCGGCCTTCGGCCTCAGGGGGCCACGTCGTCCGGCTTTCGGCTCCGACCACCGGCCTCCAGGCCGCCCCAACGCCTGGCGTGAGACAATGAAATTGGTCGTCGGACTGGGCAACCCGGGACGCGAGTACGTTGGAACGCGGCACAACGTCGGGGCGGAAGTGCTGGCGGAGCTGGCCGCACGGCACGGAGCGGCGGGGACGCGAGCCCGTTTTTCCGGCGAGTTGTCTGAGGTGTGGATTGGCGGCGAAAAGGTCCTGCTGCTGTTTCCGCAGACGTACATGAACCTCAGCGGCCGGAGCGTCCGGGAGTGCGTAGCGTTTTACCGGTTGCCGTTGGAGGACTTGATTGTCGTTTGCGACGACCTGAACCTGCCGCTCGGGCAAGTTCGCTTCCGAGCCAAAGGGTCGTCGGGCGGACAGAAGGGTCTGCAGAACGTCATCGACCTGCTCGGGACGGAGCAGTTCGCTCGGGCGCGAATCGGAATCGGTCGGCCGCCCGGCCGAATGGACGCCACCTCGTTCGTGCTCAGCCGGTTTCGGCCCGAGGAACGCGAGGCCATTGAGTTGGCGGTTCGGAAAGCGGCGGACGGCGTCGAGGTTTGGGTGGCCGAAGGCATTCAAGCGGCCATGAACCGGTTCAACGTCCGCTCGAAAGAGGAGAACAGGAAGAAACAGGTGGGCCGGACGCCGGGCGACGCACGGCAGTCGGCCGCCGACGCCGGCCCGGACGCGAAAGGCAACTCGGACGCCGCTGCCGCCCCGTGACGAGGTCCGTTCGTCGGCAGCGACCGGCGTTGGAGCTGGCAGCTTGGCCGTGTCTGGCCAGCCTGAAGCGTGAACATTTACGACCGCCACTCCCAAGCCGTTGAATTTTGGTCAGAAAACGGTAAAACGTTAGGGCCCTGGAAGTTTTCCCGAAGACAGACAAAGGGAGAGTGGAATTGGCCGAGAAGTACTACGAAGGCATGTTCCTGCTGGACAGCGGTCGGTACGCCAACAACCCGCAGAAGGCCGAGCAGGAAGTGCTGGGCATTCTGGAGAAGGCGGGGGCCAAGGTCGTTGCGCACAGACCCTGGCAAGAGAGCAAACTGGCGTACCCCATCGAAGGCCACACCAAGGGGCTGTACTACCTCACGTTTTTCACAATGGAAGGCAACGGCATTCCCGACATCGACCGGGGGTGCAAGCTCAGCGACTTGGTGCTGCGACACTTGGTGCTGCGGCACCCGAAAGTGTTGTTCGACGCCATGGTCGCCGCGTTGACTGGTGAGCAGACGCTGGAGGAAGAGGCGGAGGCGCCGGAACAGCCCGAGAAGGAGACGGCCGAAGTGGCGGCGGCCGACGAAACTTCAGAGGCCGGCGACGAGGAGGCCGAGACGGAAGGCTAGGGCCAACCGGGTCGGCTCGGTGGCATTCCAGCCGGACTGGCTGGCCGGAGCTGGGAGGAGCGGACGATGGGGGCATTCAACAAAGTCATTCTGGTCGGAAACCTGACCCGGGACCCGGTCGTTCGGTACACCAGTGCCGGAACACCGGTCGCGGAAATCGGCGTGGCCGTCAACCGGACTTGGTACGACCGCGAGACGAACGAACGCCGGGAAGAAACCACGTTCGTCGACGTCACGCTCTGGGGACGCCAGGCCGAAATTGCCGGCGAGTACTTGACGAAGGGTCGACAAGTCCTGATTGAGGGGCGGCTTCAGCTGGACCAGTGGGAGGACCGGCAGACCGGGCAAAAACGCAGTCGGCTGCGGGTGGTCTGCGAGAACCTGCAAATGTTGGGGTCTCGAGCCGGAGCGACCACTGGGCCGTCGGCTCCCGCCGCACCGGCCACTCCTGCGGCGAACGCCGAGCCAGGGACGGCTGCTCCGGGCGTGGCCGAGCCGGCCGCCGAAGAAGAACCCGGGCCGCCCCCTCCGCCCGACGACTTGGACGACGTGCCGTTCTGAACCCGGTCGTCAGGCTTTCCACTGACGCTGCAAACCGACAAGCAAACCTTCTCGAAAAACGAAGAAGACTCAGTCATGCCCATGCGGAAACAAACACAGACTGCCGTCGCGGGTTCCAGGAAAAAATCGGTCGAAGTGCTGTTGGCCAAGGACGTCCCGTACTTGGGAAAGCGGGGCGAGATTGTCCGGGTCAAGCCTGGCTACGCTCGCAACTACCTGCTTCCGCAAGGCTTGGCGACGGTTGCGACCGAAGAAAACAAGCGGCAGTTGGAGGCGTACCACAGGCGACTGCGCGAACTGGAAGCTCAACGCAAGAAGGAAATGCAACAACTGGCCAAGCGGTTGAGCAAGCACAGCGTGACCTTGGAGGCCAACGCCAACAAGGACGGCTACCTGTACGGGTCGATCGTCGCAAACGACATTGCCAAAGCCCTGCAAGAAGCGGGTTACGACATTCAGCCCGAACAGATTCAAATGGAAGGCGCGTTGAAAGAACTGGGCATGTACACAATTGGCGTTCGACTGCACCCCGAAGTTTCGACCGACATTAAGGTGTGGGTCGTGCCAACTGCCAGCTCGACGCAAAAGGAAGGCAAAGAGTAACGGAGCGGTGGGGCTCGCCGTCGGAGACGGTTCCCCAGACCGGCGGCTGCTTGGTCGGACGACACTTTGAAGCTCAGCCCAAGCCCGAGTGCACGCTCGGGCTTTTTTCTTGTGCCGCGGTGGTGTCCGCGTTTCCAACAAGCCTGGGACGTCCTTCGCACTCGCCGTCGGCCGGCTGGCGCGCTCGGTCTTGCGAGTCAGTCGCTTTCTCGAACGCGGCCACGTGGTGTCCACGCCCGGCTGTCCGCGCTGCACGCTCGCTGCACTTTCGACCGCCCCTCCGACGACGCGACGGCAGACAAACGCCGGCTTGGGGCGGGTGAGCGTTGCCAGGTGGTCATTCTGGTTGGTACTTTGGTGGACAGCCTGCCGACGCGTTGTGGTCGGCAGAAAGCGCAGCCAACCGATGGCGCTTTCGCAAACAGCAGGACCTCCCACCCAGCGTCTGCTCGTCGGGTTGGTTTTTCCGAGCGTTGACTCGGGTCGACTGATTAGCGAAGGAGACACGTCGATGGCTGGTTGGTGGTCTGGTGTTCGAAAAGTGGTGGTCGTCGCAGTCGTGGCGTTTGTGGGTCTGCCGGCGGTTGCGGCCGGGCAGTCGACGCGGCTGGCGTTGGAATTTCGCTTTCAGCGCAAGGCCAAGCAGGCTTGGACGGGCAAGCTGCAACTGTCGCACGGGACGCTCGAGTCGCTCCAGTTGTCGCGCGGGAAGGTTTCGTTGCAGACCGGCGAGTTTCGGGTACCAGCGGCACAAAAGCCCAGACGGGCCGGTGCCGCTCGGTTGTTCGTCGTCTGCAACGTTCCTCCGCAGGCCGTTCTGTCGGTGACGACGAACCAGGGGGACTTTTCGCTGACGCCGGCCAGCCTGCAGTTGGGAGAACGGAAGACGTTCGTGAAAGGCCGCGTGACGGTGACTCGGACGACCGTCCCGACGCTCATTACCCAAAGCGAAACCGAGGACGACTGGCCGGCGGCCGCTCGGGCCCCGGACGGCTCCGTCTGGGTGGCGTACCTGTCGTACAAGAACGGACCGCCGCTCGACGCCCTGCGCATTCACACGCAGCACACCTTCGACGACCTGGTCCCGAAAGGGAACGGCGACCAGGTTCGTTTGGTGCGGTTTGACGGTCGGAAGTGGTCGGAGCCGCTGAAGGTGACGGACGCCGGCTTGGACCTGTGGCGGCCGACAGTGGCCGTCGACCGAAACGGCGTGGTGTGGGTCGTCTGGAGCCAGAACTTCGACGGCAACTGGGACTTGGTCGTGCGCACGTACGCACCGGCCAGCGGTCGGTGGTCGAAGCCGCTGCGAATCGAGCGTCCCGAGGGAACCGACACGAACCCCGCAGCGGTGGCCGACCTGGTCCACGGAGGCGTGTACGTCGCGTGGCAAGGTTGGCGAGACGGGGCGTTCGACATTTTCGTCGCTCGGCTGGACGAAAAGCCCGTCCAGCCGCGTGCCCTGACCAACACGGCGGCGAACGAGTGGAACCCGGCCGTCGCGTGCGACTCGCAGGGCCGTCTGCACGTCGCCTTCGACACGTACGCAAAAGGAAACTACGACGTCTGGCTGGTGTCGGCAGCGAACACGCCTTCGCCGCAATTGGTTGTCGTGACCGATTCGCCTCAATTCGAGGCGCGGGCGTCTCTGGCGGTGGACTCCAAAGACCGCCTTTGGGTGGCGTACGAACAGACCGGTCCGTACTGGGGCAAAGACTTCGGCACTCGGTGGGGGCGGAACTTCGGCGAGCAGTTCTACGTGCACCGGGACATTGTCGTGCGGTGCGTGGAGGACGGCGTGGTGCGTCAGGCGGTGGGGGTCATTCCGGCCGAGCCGGTCATGAACCGGTACACGCCGTCCGGCGAACCCGGCCCGAGTCGCAAAATCAACATGCCTCGCATTGCCTTCGACGCCAAAGGCGGCCTGTGGCTGCTCTACCGCCGACACCCCTCCACCAGCGGACAGGGCGAACGCTGGGTGAGCTTCGTCACACGCCACACCGGCCAGGAATGGACGCCCGCCTTCCCGTTGGCCCGCTCCGAGAACCAGCTCGACAACCGCCCGGCCGTCGTGCCGCTGGGCGAGCAGGGAGTGCTGGTCGTTCACAGTTGCGACGGCCGCACCACCGGAACGGCCAGCCGTCAGGACAACGACCTGTACGCCACCCTGCTGCCGGTGGCCGGTCCGAGCGGCGTGCCCAAGCTGACGTCTCCGCCGCCCAGCAAACCCGCTCCGCCCTCCGGACACCCCAACGAGGCCCAAGACATTGCTCGCCTGCGGAGCTACCGGGCCAAAGTCGGCGGGAAGGTGTACCGGCTGTTGCGGGGCGAGTTTCACCGCCACACGGAGCTGACCAGCCACCGCGACCAGGACGGCATGCTGGAAGAAATTTGGCGCTACGGACTGGACGTCGCTCGAATGGACTGGATTGGCGACGGGGACCACGACAACGGCGCCGGCAAAGAGTACCTGTGGTGGCTGGTCCAGAAGCAGACCGACCTGTTCCACCACCCGCCGACGTTCGTGCCCATGTTTACGTACGAGCGGAGCGTGACGTACCCGAGCGGTCACAGAAACGTCATGTTCGCCAAGCGAGGCGTGCGGCCGCTGCCGCGGTTCCCTGGCGGAAAGGACAAAATCTACGGCACACCGGAGACCGGAGCTCCCGACATTAAGACCCTGTACGCCTACCTGAAGTACTTTGACGGAATCTGCGCCGTCCACACCAGCGCCACCAACATGGGAACGGACTGGCGCGACAACGACCCGGAGGTGGAGCCGGTGGTCGAAATCTACCAGGGACACCGGCAAAACTACGAACACCACGGCGCTCCCGGCTCGGCCAAGGACGCTGCCGACAGCATCGGCGGTTACCAGCCGCTAGGCTTCGTGTGGAACGCCCTGATGCGTGGCTACCGGTTGGGCTTCGAAGTCAGCAGCGACCACATTAGCACGCACATCAGCTACGGAATCGTCTTCGCCGAGGACGCGACACGCGAAGCCATTTTGGACGCGTTCAAGAAGCGGCATTGCTACGGCGCCAACGACAACATCCTGCTGGACGTCCGCTGCGGCGACCACTTGATGGGCGACGAGTTCGAGCTGCGAGGGAGCCCGACGTTCGAAATTTACGCGGTCGGCACCGACAAGATTGCCAACGTGTCCATCATTCGTGGCGTCGGGAACGAGACGCCGAAGTACGTCTACCGAGCCAATCCGAACCAGAAAGAAATCCGGCTTCGGTGGACGGACACCGACCCGCCGCCAGCCGGCTCAGTCGCTTACTACTACGTCCGAATCGAACAAGTGAAGGCTCCCAACGCCCAGTACGGCGCTTTGGCCTGGGCCAGCCCCATGTGGATTCACTTCAAGTGAACTACGGGGCGTGCGTCGACTGGGACGGGGGCGGGTGCCGACTTCGACGCTCAACGGCCTCGGGCGGCGAAAGAAGGCCCCAAAAGGCTCGTGGCGTGCCGCGCCAAGACCGCCGCGGGGCTTTCGTGTAACAGCACACGCGGGCTCGAAAGCGGCCGCGTGCCCGAAGGCCGGTTTGTCCGGCCGACACCGCGTGGCCGTCCAACGGGGACGGCCAGCAGTCGTTGTGGTTGAGGCCGGCTAGGAAGCCGCAGAGACCCGGAAAGCAAACTAGGGAGAAAGCGTCATGACTCAAGTAGCTCGACGAACGTTCGTTGGAACGGCGGCGGCTGCCGCGACGTTTTCCATTGTGCCGCGTCACGTTCTGGGCGGACCGCGACATGTGTCACCGAACGAAAAGCTGACGCTGGCCCACATTGGAATGGGCACGCAAGGTTTTCGTGAACTGGGCGACCTGTTGGAGGACCCGCAGATTCAAATCGTCGCGGTTTGCGACCCGAACACCGACAGCAACGACTACGTCGAATGGGGCAAGGGGAGCATTCTGAGGACCATTCGCCGCTACCTGGGCGACTCGTCGTGGCGTAAAGGCGAGACGGGTTGCCCAGGTGGACGGGAAGTGGGACGCCAGGTCGTCGACGGCTACTACGCTCGTCAGCGTGGCCGGCAGCGTTACAAAGCGTGTCGGGCGTACGCTGACTTCCGCGAGCTGCTCGAAAAGGAAGACGTGGACGCCGTCAAGGTCATGACGCCGGACTTCTCGCACGCAATCATTTCAGTCATGGCCATGCGAAAAGGCAAACACGTGCTGATGCACAAGCCGCTGGCCAACCGGTTGGCCGAAGGGCGGCTGGTCGTCCAGACGGCCCGCCAAACCGGCGTGGCGACGCACCTGATGGCCTACGGTGTGGGAGCGGGCAACGCGGCCATTGCCAAGAAGGTGCGTGAAGGAGTCATCGGCAAGCTGCTGGAAATCCACAACTGGTCTAATCGACCGGTCTGGCCTCAATACGCGAAGATTCCCGAGGAGCGGCCGCCCATTCCGAAGGGCTTTGACTGGGACCTGTGGCTGGGGCCGGAACGCTACCGACCCTACCACCCGTGCTACACGCACACCGTCTTCCGCGGCTGGTACGACTTCGGCGGCGGCTCCATGGCCGACATGGGCATTTACAGCCTTTGGCCGGTCTTCACGACGCTGCAACTGGGAACGGCTCGGGCCGCCCAGGCCTGGGGCACTCACCAATGCGAAATCGTAGACCACGTGAGCCGGGTCATTAAGAACGACTACTCGTACCCCATTGCCTGCGCCATGCGTTTTTGGCTGCCGGCCGGTTTCAACAACAGCGAAATTCAACTGTTCTGGTACGACGGCGGCATGAAACCTCGCTTGCCGGAAGAGTTGGACCGGCAGGAGGTGGAACTGAGTCGTGAGGGCATTCTGTTTGTGGGCGACGAAGGTTGCATTCTGGCCGGGTTCATGGGTCAGAACCCGCAACTATTTCGAAAGGGACGGCGCGAGCCGTTGCCGGTCGAGCCGACCCGGCCGGCGCACCGCGGGCCACGTCACAAGCCGTGGCTGCGGGAGTGCCAAGGGGGAGAAAGGAGCCCGGGTAGCTTCCTCACCGCCGACTCGATTACCGACACGGTCAACCTGGGAACAGTGGCGCTCCGCACCGGCCGCAAGATTCTGTTCGACAGCGAAGCCATGAAGGTGACCAACGTGCCCGAGGCGAACAAGTACCTGAGGCGGGAGTGTCGCGAGGGCTGGCAGTTCTGACCGGCCAGACTTTCGTCACCGGGTCTCTTTCGAGCGGGTTCGCGTGCGGAGTCGCGGTCGTGGTCGGGCCCGGTCAGCGAGGGGCGTGACGGAGCACGTCCCTGCAGTCGCTTGCGGGGCCGGAACACGTAGAGTGGTGCGCGCCGTCCGACCTTGGCGTGTTCGGCGACTACTCGACGTCGCGCAGCTTGTCCAGGTCGGTTTCCTTGCCGATGACCAACAGCAACTGCGAACCGCTCAACTTCACCTGGCCGTCCGGAAACAGTTGCGGCTCTCGGGACAGCGAATCTTTGATTCCGACGACCCACGCGTTGTACTTGGTCCGCAAAGCGACTTCAGACAACGTCTTGCCGGCCCAGCTTTCCGGCACGGCCAGCTCAATCAGCTTGTACTCCTCGCCAATGGGGACGAAGTCGAGGATGTTCGGCCAGGTCATTCGGTCGGCCAGTTCCTCGGCCACCTCGATTTCCGGAAATATGACTTTTTCCACGCCCAAGTGTTCCAGCAACCGGGCGTGTTCCTGGTCGAGCCCTTTGACAATGATTCGCCGAGCTCCCAGTTCCTTGGCGTGCAAAGTGGCCAGCAGCGACGGAATGATTGTGCCGCCCAGGCTGATGAAGACCGCGTCGGCGTCTTTCAACGACAGCTGCTCCAGCGACGTCCGGTCGGTGGCGTCGGCAATGACGGCTTCGTAAAGCTCGTCCTGGAGCGATTCGACCAGCTCGCGCTTGAGGTCGACCCCGGTCACGCGGCAACCGTTTTGGCTGAGCCGCTTGGCCAACGTGCCGCCGAACGTTCCCAAACCCAGTACGACAAACCGCTTGTTGACAGGCATGGCAATTCGTCCTCAACCGCGTGTCTGGTGAGCTTCGTCAGCTGCGTGCCGACCCTCGACGCCCGTCCGACCGGTGCGCTTTGCGTCGAGCCAGACGGCTCGACCGCCACCGACGGCTGACGGCTGGCGTCGGCAACGGGACGCGCGTCTCGGGCCGTGCTCCCCCCGCTCAGCCGATCAACGGCTCTTCTTCCGGCAGCGAAATCGGTTGGATTCTTTCCTGCTGTGACAGAGCCACAAAGACGGAAATGGGACCCAAACGCCCCAGCAGCATGAGCACGATAATAACGAACTTGCCGGCGGTGGTCAGGTGAGGGGTGAGGCCGGTGCTGAGCCCGACCGTGCCCAGGGCCGAGGTGACTTCGAAAGCGGCGTCCAGGAACAACCCGGACGACTCCACGTGCGGTGCCTGCGACTGCTCGAACGCCAACAGCAACGTCAAGCCGGCGACCAGCACGACGACGAACAGGAATGCCGTCACAATGGCTCGGTCGAACGCCTCTTCCGGAACCGTGCGGCGGAAGACGTTCACTTTGCGCCGCCCTCGCACCGACCAGACAGCTCGAATGACCAACGTCACAAATGTGGAGACCTTGAACCCGCCGCCCGTCGAACAGGCTCCCGCCCCAATGGCCATCAGCAGAATGGTCACGCACAGCGTGGCGTTGGTCAGCGACGCCACGTCGACGGTGTTGAAGCCGGCCGTCCGCGTGGTCACCGAATGGAAAAAAGCGACCAGCAACTTGTTGTACCAGGGAAGCGGCCGCAGAATGGTCCCCCTCTCCAGAACCAGGAAGGCGCCGGTTCCAAACGCCAGCAGGCCGGCTGTGCCCACCAGCATGAACTTCGAATGCAAGCGCAAACGTCGCCAGTAGTCGTTCCGCAAGTAGGTTCGGTTCCGCCACAAGTCCAGAATGACGGGAAAGCCCAAACCGCCGGAAATGATGAGTCCGCAGATTGTCAAGCAGTACAGCGCGTCGCTTTGGTAGCGAACGAAGCTGTCGTCGTACAGGGCGAAGCCGGCGTTGCAGAAGGCCGAGACGGAGTGAAACACGGCGTGCCACAACGCCAGCCCCGGCGACATCGACTCCAGGTACCGAACCATCAACAGAGCCACTCCGGCTCCTTCAAACAACAAGGTCACGCCCAGCACGTTGCGCAAGACCCACATCAAGTCCGACCGCGGGTCGGCCCCGAGCGTTTCAAACAACAATTGGCGTTCGCGCAAGCCCGCTCGCCCCCTTCCCCAGCTGAACATGATGAAGGTCGTGACGGTCATGATGCCTATGCCGCCCAACTGAATGAGCAACAAGATGACCAGTTGGCCGAAGACCGAGAAATCCTGGCCGGTCGAGCGCACGACCAGACCGGTCACGCACGTGGCACTGGTGGAAGTGAACAACGCGTCGACCCACGAGACCGCCCGGTTGGGGTCGGCCCAACTGACCGGCAGACACAACAGCAAGGCGCCGACCAGAATGGCCGCCACGTAGCACAACAGAGAAACCCGAGCCGGGTACCGACTGATGGAACTGGTGAGCTGGACCATTCGCGTTCTTTCACCGTTTCGGGAAGCTGGCCGGGTCGCCGCCAGGCTGTTGCCGAACTCACGCGGAGTCGAACAGACGCCTCTGTCCCGAGCCGGGCGGGCGAAACTGCGAAGTATCGACAGCAGGCAAAGAACGATCAAGTCCGTAGCGGGAACGGAAGACGTCGAAGGTTTTCCGAATCTGCTCGGCCAGTGGCCCGGTGCCGCACATGCGGAAGCCGAAACGCGGGTCGTCCAGTTCGCCGCCGTGAGTCGCTCGAATGAGGTTCTCAATTTTGCGACGCTGAGCCGGCACGTTGCGGTCCAACCAGTCCAAAAACACCGGCTGAACCGACGGGGGTAGACGGAGCAGCGTGTAAGAGGCGGACACCGCCCCAGCCTCCGCCGCTGCTTTCAGCAGCGTCGGCACTTCGTGGTCGTTGAGGCCGGGAATGACCGGAGCGATCAGAGCTCGCGCCGGTACGCCGTGTTCAGCCAACACGGCCAGCGTTCTCAGTCGGGAGTGTGGGCGGGACGAGCGCGGCTCCAACCGGCCGGCCAATTGCGGGTCCAACGTCGTCAACGAAATCGACACCTGCACCAGCCGGCGTTGAGCCAGCTCGACCAAAAGGTCCAGGTCGCGCAGGACCAACGCGTTCTTGGTGACGACGTACACCGGCTGCCGAGCTTCCAGGACCACTTGCAGACACCGTCGTGTCAGTTCGAACCGTCGCTCCGCCGGCTGGTAGCAATCGGTCGCCCCCGAAAAAGCAATCGGCTCACCCTTCCACCCAGGACGCGACAGCCACCGACGCAGCAACTGCGGCGCGTCCGCCTTGACCAGAATCTTGGTCTCAAAGTCCAGCCCGGCACTCCAGCCCAAGTACTCGTGCAGCGGCCGCGCGTAGCAGTACGGACACCCGTGTTCGCAGCCGCGGTACGGGTTGACGCTGTAACGGAAGCCAATGTCCGGACTGTCGTTCTCCGAGACAATCGAGCTGGACGAATCGAAGACGAACTCCGTTTTCGGGTCGGGACGGTCCGGGTCCGCTTGCAGCAGCGCCTCCACTTCCGGCACCGCGTGGTGTCGGACGAAACGGCTGGGCGGCGAGACGTTCGCGCCGCGCCCGGTCGCCTTGAAGTCCCCTCGACTGGACATGCCCGAACTGAGGTGCGTGCAGGAGTCGGCAAATGCCTTGCCAACGGACCGAGCTGTCGGTCTGGACCGAGCTGTCGTCGAAAGCAGCGTCGGCCGCCCGTCCTCGCTCCGAGCGACTCGGCCCGGCAATTCGTTTCAAGGCCAACGGGCCGGCCCCAAGCGGCTCGCTCCAAACGCCCGTCCGACCGACACAACCCCTTCATCTTACCCGGCCACCCGGACGGGCTCGACCCGCACAAGTTCCTTCCGTTCGCTGACGGCACTTTTTCCAAGCCGGCTTAAGCGAAACCAAGCGCCGGCGCGGGCCGGACCGGACCTCGGCGGCCGCAGGCGTGGTAGAGTTACACCGGCGGAAGTTCGACATGGTTGCGGGCCGAGGGGCGACAGCGACGGCGTTGGACGGAAAGAGGGCCGGAGTAACCGGTCGAAGGAACGAACGAGCGATGAGTGGCAAGTGGTGTGGTCTCGGGTTGGTCGGCTGGCTGGCTGTGGCGGTGGTCGGCTGCGCCACGCTCAATTCCGGCCAGACGCAAATCGACCGCCACTCGTTCTGGCACGGGCTGTTTTGGTCGCCTGTCGAGCCTTTGACAGGCCCTTCGGGCGGGTCTCAGCAAGCTCGAAAGCCCGCCGCGTCGTCGGCCGGTCCGAACCGGCCTGGCCGTTCGACACCGTCGCGACCGTTCGGTTCTTCCGGCTCGCCGAGCGGTGCCGGCCCGAGCGGCCAAGCTGGAAGCGGCGGTCTTGAAACCGGGGGCAGTGGCGTTGAGCTGGGTGCGCCGGCCGAGCTTCCCGACTTGGGCGGCTTGGAACAGGAGTCGGAGCCGGGTCGGCAGAGCTCAACCCAGTCCGGGGAGCGGGACGGCGTCTCCGACGAGCCTGGCGGAAGCTCTTCGCCACGGTTGACCGCGCCAGTCCCTTCACCCCTGCCGGTGCCGCTGAAGGGCGGTTCGTCGGCGGAAGGGCCGAGCTTGTCGGAGCCGGGTGGGACGTCGTCCGAGCGGGCGAAGGCGGAACACGGTGCTCGACTGCGACTGGAAATCGACTCGCCCAAACAGGCACAGGTCGGCGGTTTCGCCACGTACCGGCTAACGGTCGTGAACGAAGGCGACCGGGCCGCTCGGGACGTCGTCATTGAAGCCGAGTTCGTTCCGCCTTTGGAAATGCCGGGACGGAAAGGCACGCACGTCCGCCAGAGCCTGGGGACGGTCTTGCCCGGCGACCGGAAAACCGTGTCGCTGACGCTCACCAGCAAAGAGCCCGGACTGCAGCCCTGTCAGTTTCGGGTTTTCGTCGAAGGCAAGGAGGCGGTGTGGAAGTCGGTGGTGGTGGAGTTTGTCTCGCAGCGGGTGGAGCTGGGAATTGTGGGTCCGAGTGCGCGGTTGGAGGGCAGTCGGGCGGAGTTTCTTTTCAAGCTGACGAACGTTTCCGACGTCGAACTGCGGAATGTGCGGGTGGCAGTGGAGAACGACGCGGCTCTGCAGCCGCGCGAGGCTTCGTCGGGCGTCCGGCAGGAGGCGGGGCGGCTGGAGTGGAACGTGGGCAACTTGGCTCCCGGCGAAGGCGTGCAGCTTCAGGTGGAGTACGAGTGTCCTTTTGCCGCCCAGGACGCCCGCGTCGCGCTGGCCGTTCGTGGCGACAACGTCCCGGCCGACGAAGTGGAAAGCTACGTTCAGATCGTTCCGCGGTCCGACGTTCTGAATGTCCAAGTGTCCGACACCGTCGACCCGGTTCGAGTGGGCGGTGTGACGGAGTACCGGATTTCGGTGACGAATGAGGGGCTGCGTCCGGTCGGCGGTCTAGTGCTGCGGGTGCAACTGCCGCGCACGTTCCGTCTGGAGCAAGTGGAGACCCGTTTGGACGACTACCCGTTTGAGCTGTCGTACCGAACCGAGTCGGAAGGCCGATTGGTTTTCGGACCGCTGGGCCTTCTTCCGCCGGACATTGAGCTGACGGTGAGGTTGCGCGTGCGAGCGGTTCAGGTCGGCGACGGTCGGTTGCAAGTGGAAGCTGAGCACCAAGACAGTGGACGTCCGGTGGGAGTGAGTGAACCGACGACGGTGAACCCGTAGCGTAAGTTCTTTTCTGTCAAGCGTCTGGGACACGTCTTGACGTTCCGGTTCGGTCGGGTTAGCATTTGCAGTTGGCATGTAGTCCGGCTGTCGCTCGAGGAGGCAGCCAGTCTGGGGTCTCTGACAACGAAGGAAAACGGAGTTTCCTCGCGGCCATTCCCTTTGCATTCCCTCTTCATTCTCCTCTGTGCCATCGAAGGCGAGAACGGCTTGTAAGGAGGTGCCGGCATCTGAATGCTTGTCGTTCGCGACCGAGACGGACTGGTCGTTCACGCCCCGGCGAAGCTGAACTTGTTTCTGGAGGTTTTGGGGCGGCGGCCAGACGGTTTTCATTCCTTGGAAACGTTGATGGTCTCCGTCGATCTGTGGGACACGCTACTTTTCAAGGAGGACCCGGAAGGAAAAATCAAACTGGAGTGTTTGAACGCCGGCACGGCGAGTAGTCTCGGCAGCGACTGGGAGGCAGTTCCGGAAGGAGACGACAACCTAGTTGTTCGGGCGGCACGGCTGCTGCAACGCCACACCGGCTGCAAGGCAGGAGCCGGGATTCGGCTTCAGAAACGCATTCCCGCGGCCGCGGGGTTGGGAGGCGGATCGAGCGACGCAGCAGCGGCGCTGGCGGGACTGAATCAACTGTGGAAGACAGGGCTGTCAACCGAGCAGTTGAGTCGGCTGGCGGCTGAATTGGGAAGCGATGTCCCGTTTTTTCTCTCGCCGACCCGTGCGGCCCTTTGTCGGGGTCGGGGGGAGTTGATTGAGCCGGTCCAGTTGCCCGCCGGTTTGCCTTTCGTGGTCGTCCGACCTCTCACGGGACTGTCGACTGCCGACGTTTACCGCCTTTGTCGACCGGCCCAGTTTCCACGTTCGGCCCGGCCGCTGGTCGAGTGTTTGAAGCGGGGTCGGTTGAGTGAGGCGGCCGGTCTTTTCCACAACGCCCTGTTGGGGCCAGCGGAGCGGCTGAATGAAGACGTGGCCAAGGTTCGGTCAGCGCTGGCGAACGAGCCGCTGCTGGGTTGGTCGCTCAGTGGCAGCGGCTCGGCGCTGTTCGGCCTGTGCCACAGCCGGCGTCAGGCTTCGGCCATTGCCCGGAAACTGTCGGCAGCGGGCCTTGGCCGCTCGTTTGCCGTAACCACCTTGTGACGTGAACGAGGGCGAAGGATGGAGACGAGCACTTCTGTTAAGGAGGGACGGCCGTGGAGATCACTGAGGTTCGCATCAAGTTGACGGAAGACCCGCACGATCGACTGCAGGGTTTCTGCTCCATTACCATCGACGAATGCTTTGTCATTCGCGACCTGAAAATCATTCGGGGCACCAAGGGACTGTTTGTGGCCATGCCCAGCCGCAAACTGACCGACCGCTGCCCCCGCTGCAACACCAAGAACCACTTGCGGGCCAATTACTGTAACCAGTGTGGAGCGAAGTTGCGTCCGGACCGGGCCGAAAAGGACGAGACCGGTCGAGCCAAACTGTACGCCGACATTGCTCACCCCATTAACCCAGCCTGCCGCGAAAAGATTCAAAGTCGGGTGCTGGAAGAGTTCGAAAAGGAGAAAATCCGCGCCCAGCAACCGGGCTACCGGTCCTCTTACGACGCGTTGGGAGACGAAGACTTCGAAGCCGAACAGGAAGAGGCCGAGTTGGTGGTCGACGCTCAGCAGCAGCCGTCCACTGATTCGCACCGAATCGAGCCGGCGGCGGAGCAGGCCCAGCCCCAACCGCCACACGTGACGCAGCAGCGGGAGCAGCGGGCCGAGTCGACTTCGGAGGGCGACGAGTTCGGAGCCGGTGTCGTGTGAGCGGCGTCCTGTGTCCGTCGGCCCTCTTCGTTCCGTCCAGCTTTCTCCTCTCAAGCCGCTCGTCCCTCCGAACGGCTCGGTTGGCCCGTCTACTTCGACCGCCGGCGGTCGTTTCGGAAAAAGCGGAGCCCCCCAAACACGACCGAGCTCCGCCACCCTGTCCGATCCGCTTGCAGTTCCGGTCCCTTCGCGTCTTCCGTCCTCGGTTGCCTTCCGGTCTCGTCGCTGTCTGTCCCCTCACCGCTGCCGACGCGAGCAACCAGCCCCCGGGCCTGCTGGTCGCCTGGGGGCGTTTCAGTGAGCAACGCTTGAGGCTCAGGCGGCCCAATGGGGGCTCCACGGGTCGGCCGTTGTCTCGTCGTCCGCAACCGGCGGACGTTCCGACAAGTCAGACAAACGGTAGAGCAGCGCGTTGCCGCGTTTTCCGACCACTCGGGCCGCTCCCGACTTGCGCAGGCAGTAGGCGACCTTCTGAGCGACCCAGCGAGGGACGTCCAGGTGGCGAGCCATGTCGGCCGTGGTGACCGCTTGGGTGGCAGCTTGTCGTTGGAGCCCTTCCGGAAGCAGGGCCACCAGGTCTTGCGGCTGCCGCAGCCGAATGCACGTTCGGACGTCGCGCAGCACTCGGTCTTTCACCCGGTAGCCGCAACGAGCTCGGCGGCTGGGCACGCGGTGCTCTTCCAGCTCGACGACCAACAACTCCACGGCCAGTCGCGGGTGAGGGAAAAGCTCGACCAAATGCACCAGCTCGACGAACGCGTCCGTCGGGTGACCGCGAAAGGGACTGTAGCGGGACGAGATCACACGCGTGGCCGCTCGGTTCCACTTGACCAGGAACTTCCGAACGGGCAGCGGTTTGACGACCAACACGCGGTGGGCTTCCAGCAGTCGGCCGACCTTGTTTCGAATGGCTGCCAGGCTGCCCGTCTGAATTTCGACCAGCCAGCCGGAACGGACCGCGTCGACCCGGAAGGGCCCGACCGCCACTTCTTGTTGTCGGCCGGTTTGGTCGTAGCGTTGTTTGAGCTGTCGGTGGAGCGTCGTTTCCATGAGTGTGGGCTGGGAAGGGCGAGCGGGTTGTGCAACCTGACGAGTCTGTTGTGCACGCGAAGTGAGTGGCTTGTCGAGCTGACCGGGCGGTGCGGTTTCCGGTTCGTTGTTCGGCTGCGTCGGCGGGCCCGGCGTGTTGGTCCGGCCGGACGGCCGACGAAACCGGTCGCGTCGGGCCGGTCGTTTGGACTCCCGCGTCGCTCACGGGTGGACGCGGTAGGGTGGCGGTGGTGGTGGCGGCGGCAGCGTGGGCTGACCCAGTCTGGGCAGGCCGTGCAGCAGGGCTTTGAGTGCCTCGTCCAGGTTCGGGACGGGCTTGGTTCGGACGACGGGCGTGTCAATGGTTCCGCGCACCTCAATGCCAATCCAGCCGCGAGTGGCTTCGTGGACGAAGGCGTCGAGTGCGGGAATGGGGAAGTGAGTGCGAGGCGGCAGTTGCGAGTAGAGGTCCAGGCGGACGTTGCCGTCGAACCGAACGGTGCCTCGTCCGCGCAGGCTGAGCGCCGTGCCGTCCAAGTAAATGCCGTTGAAGTGAAACTGCTGGTCGGCCACGTCGAAGTCGAACAACGCGTAGCGGAAGGCCGTTCTGTCTGGCGGAGCGAGTTGGAGGACGTTGAAGATTTGCACAATGACCGGCAGCTCGTAGAGCTCGGCCGGCTCGATTTTCAACTGTCCGCGGCCCCGCACGTTTCGAGGGTCGCTGCCCCGACCGCTCAGGACCAGCCAGCCGTTCAACACCCCTTTCAGGTGGCGCTGGCTGCGCAGGTACTGTTGGGCGTACTTTTCCAGCTGGCCGTCTTTGAGCAGCACCCGGACGCGGTAGGTCGGGTCGCCTTCCAGCGTGGCGACGGCGTCCAGAATCAGCAGTCCGTCAATGGCTCGAGCGGTGACGTGTTGGTCGCCGCCCTGGGGGGAAGGCGGCGCGTCGGGGCTGTCTGGCAGAACCGCTCGGCTGGACCCGACGACCAACATGTGGTTCTTGACGTAGAACGGACCGCGAATGTCTTGCAGGTCGTGCTTCAACACCGTGGCCCGCTGCAGCTCGATTCGCCCGTCGAAGACTTCGACTTCGTAGCCGTCCCAGATTCCTTTGGCCCGAATGGAGCCGACCAAGTTGGTGTAGTCCGGGCCGACGGTAATGTGGCCTCCGTGGAATTCCGTTTCCAAGTCCCAAGCTGCGGTGACGGGGTCCGTCGGCCGCTGTGTCCCTCGCAGCTCCAACATGCCGCGCAGGTCAACGGTCTTTTCGGCGCTCAGGCAAGCGAACACGCTGCGCAGTCGAGGCGGCAAGGCGCGACGCAGGTCGGCGTCGGGCAGCAGGTTCTTGACCGACAGGTCTTCCAGACGCAGCGTCCAGTCGCCTTGTTGGTTGAAGCGGACGTAACCGCGAGCGGACATTTCGGTGTCGCCGTGTCGTCCGTGGAAGCTGGTGACCGTGACCAGGCCGGAGCGGTAAGAGCAACTGGCGCGAATGTCGTGAATGGGGTAGGGAAAGTCGACCAGTTCCAGTCGTCCGTCGAACACCTCGGCGTCTTCGATTTGCACGACGACCGGTTGTCCTTGGACCCAGTCCAGTGTGGTGGTCAGACTGACTCGGCCGGCCGGTTGAAGGCGAGCCCACGTGCGCTGCAGCGACTCGGGCAGCGCAGTGCGCAGCGACTCGTCCAGGGCCACGTCTTTGGCGTCGACCTTCAAGTGCAGCTCGCCCGGACCGAACGCCGTGGTGAACACACCGGAAGCTTGCAGTCGGGCGGACTGGTGCGAGCCGGTGACGTCGTAAAACCGCCACGTCTTGGCCGCGTACGTCACCGTCCCGCTCAACTGGTCGACTCGGTACGGGAACCGGTCGTAGTTCAAAGAGCCTCGAGTCAGGTGGACGGTGAGGGTGGGGCTGAAGTGCTGGCTGGGGCCGGCCGGGCGGAACAGCGTCAGCTCAGCGTCCAGCGTGCCGGTCAGCCCGAGCGACCGAATGGTTTTCTGAACGGACGGCTGGCAGGCGGCAATGAGCCGCTCGTCCAAGGGCAGTCGGGTCACGTGGACGTCGAACCGGCTTTCTGCCGCTGGTCCCGGGTGCAACACGTAGCCGGTCAAAGTAACCGGTCGGCCGCTGGCTTTTCCGCTGGCGGAAATTTCCAGCCGGTCGCCCTGTTGCACCACCGTGGCGTCAATGGAGTCGACTGGGTACGGAAAAGCGGCGTGGCGAATGGACCCGTTTTTGAAGCGGGCTTTCAGTTGGCCGGCGTGCCAGGTTCCGTCGGGCTGTCTGGTGACGACGGCCGTGACGTCCAACCGGCCTTGCGGGCGGAGCAGGTCGTACAGTCGCTGGAGTCCCGGCGTCAGTTGACTGCGCAGCCACTGGCTGCAGGGCAGGTTCTCGACGCTCAGTTGCAGTTCCGTCGGCTGTTGCGGCGAGCTCCACCGAAAGGCTCCGTTCAGCGTCACACGCAGAGCGCCGCTGCCCAAAGTCAGGCTTCGAACAATGACCCCCTGGTTGTCGCAGTACAACTTGCCGGACAGCGAGGTGAACTCGTAAGGCGTGACGGCCGAACGAATGGAGCCGCCGAGCAGAGTGAAAAGGACCTTGTAGCTCAACGGCCCGTCCGGGTTGGTCCGTTCCAGCCGGAAGTTGACGCGGCTGGTCGCCGTGGCCTGCAGCAGGTGGTCGGGAGACAGGCCGTCGGGCACCGGCAACGTCCAGACGGCTTGGCGGCTGAGCGGCGTTTGGGCGGACGAAGCCGGAGCCAGCGCAGGGCGAGAGGCCTCGGGCGAGCGAACCGCGGCCGAAGCGGAAGGAGACTCGGTCGACGACGCGACGGGTTGCTGGCCTTCGGAGGCCGGAAGCGCCGGAACGCTCGAGCGACGAGCGTCCGAGTCGGTCGGCAGGGCTGGAGGTCCGGCGGTGGACAACGACCCGGGCTGAAGGCCGGACGGTTGGCAGCGAGCCAGTCGGTCCAGCAACAGTTGCCGACACGTGGCCACGTGCTGCTGGACTTTCGGAACCAGCCGGCCAGCCAGCTCGACCAACTGAGGGCTCAGTCGAAGCTGCGGCAGTTCGCCGTCGACGCGGAAAGCGCCGGTGTCGAGGTCGAACAGACCGTCT
>CAYSAG010000026.1:0-29360 GCA_964428935.1 uncultured Planctomycetaceae bacterium
AACCCCACAAAGCCTCCAACAGGTCGAAGTGCAGGCGGGATGGCGGAACGGCTCGCCAAGCCGCCGTGGGCCGTACGGGAACGAATGCATTGTTGGAACACGCGACTCCACCTGTCCACAGCAGAACCCCAAAGGGCGGGGTTCGCGGGGATTGAATATTTCGTGTGGAATGGTAGAGTTAACGGTTTGAAACATCGCCATTTGCCGGGCCCCGTTGCCGGAGAATTCCAGGTGGCCCGCGTCCGGCCGAGCTCGACGGGTTCCGAGGCAACGGCCGGCGGAAGATGGGTTTCGTGCAGCGTCAAGTGGACAACGACAGCGGATAGCAAGAGGACGTCAAGGCGAGGGCAATGTCGATTACGAAAGAAAGAAAGGCGGAGCTGATCAAACAGTTCGCTCGCAGCGAAGGAGACACGGGGTCTCCTGAGGTTCAGGTGGCGGTGCTGACGGAACGAATCAACGCGCTGACGGAGCATCTGAAGGTCCACCCCAAGGACTACGCCAGTCGTCGGGGTTTGTTGATGCTCGTCAGCCGACGCCGCCGTTTGCTGGACTACTTGAAGCGCAAGGACTTGGGAAGGTACCAGACGTTGATCGAGCGGCTTTCGCTGCGGAAGTGAACGTGGGGTCTGGACCGACCGGCGGGCGTTCACTGTGTCTCGCCAGTCTGTGGAAGCGCCGCCGGCCGCCCGTCTCGTCCGCTCAGCGCTTCGCCGGCACTTCGATTGTCATTCCAACGTGAAGAATACTTGGTCTAGGACGTGAGCGTGAAAGTTACGGTTGAACGTGAGATTGGTGGCCGGTGTTTGAGTTTGACCACCGGCGAGTTGGCCAAGCAGGCCGCCGGGGCAGTCGTGGTGCAGTACGCTGAGACAGTGGTTTTCGTGGCCGCTCAGAACGGCCCGCCCCGCCCCGGCATCGACTTTTTCCCGCTGACCGTCGACTACCGCGAGCGGTTCGCGGCGGCCGGCAAGTTCCCGGGCGGTTTCATCAAGCGGGAAGGACGGCCGACGACTCGCGAGATTCTGATCAGCCGCCTGACCGACCGCCCGATTCGGCCGCTTTTTCCGAAGCAGTACAAGGAAGAAGTCCAGATTCTCGGAAACTGTTTGGCCGTCGACGGCGAGAACGACCCAGACGTCCTTTCGATCATCGGAGCCGCTTCGGCCCTCATGATCTCGCCGATTCCGTTCCAGGGGCCGCTGGGGGCGGTTCGGGTCGGATTGATCGACGACCAACTCGTCCTCTTCCCCACGCTCAAGCAGCTCGACCAAAGTCGCTTGGACCTGGTCGTGGCCGGCAACGAGAAATCGGTTCTGATGATCGAAGGCTTCGCCGACCAGTTGCCGGAAGACCGCATGGTGGAGGCCATTCTGTTCGCACACGAAGCGGTCAAGCAGGTGTGCGAGCTGGAAAAGGAGCTGGTCCAGAAGGTCGGCCCCGAGAAGATGGAGCTGCCGCCCGAGCCGGAGAACACGCTGATCGAGAAGCTGGGTGAGGAACTGGCAGCTCGCCTTCGCGAGGCAAAACTGAACCCGGTCAAGAAGGCTCGCCACGAACAGACGGCCGCGTTGAAGGAAGAGCTGCAGCAGCGGCTGTTTCCGGAAGGAGCGACGGAGAGCGAAGAAGGGTACACGCTGGAACAGTTCAACGAGGCGTTCGCTTATTGGGAACGGCGGGTCGTTCGCGACTTGGCTCTGGAAGGTAAGCGGTTGGACGGCCGCGGCCCGGACGAAATTCGGCCCGTCAGTTGCCAAGTCGGCGTGCTGCCTCGCGTTCACGGTTCAGCCATTTTCACGCGTGGCGAGACCCAGTCGTTGGCCACCGTGACGTTGGGCACCACGCGCGACATGCAGCGAGTGGACACGCCGGTCGAGGACTTCGAGAAGCGGTTCATGCTGGACTACAACTTCCCGCCGTTTTCGGTCGGGGAGGTTCGTCCCGTGCGGGGACCGGGACGCCGCGAGATCGGTCACGGAGCGTTGGCGGAGCGGTCGTTGGAGCGGGTCATTCCGCCGCAAGAAAAATTCCCGTACACAATCCGGACGATCTCGGACATCCTGGAGTCCAACGGCAGCAGCTCCATGGCGACCGTCTGCAGCGCGACGCTGTCTTTGATGGACGCCGGCGTCCCGCTGGAACAGCCCGTGGCCGGCATTTCGATCGGGCTGGTCAAGGAGGGCGACCGGTACGTGCTGCTGACAGACATCATGGGCGACGAGGACCACTTCGGCGACATGGACTTCAAGGTCGCCGGAACCGGCAAGGGAATCACTGGCATTCAGCTCGACCTGAAAATCGACGGAATCAACGAGGAAATCATCCGGGAAACGCTGCAGCGTGCGAAGCGGGCTCGCCGCGAGCTGCTGCGAAAAATGCTGAAGGTTATTCCGCGTCCGCGCAAGGAAATCTCGGAGCACGCGCCGCGCCTGATCCAAATCCGCATCGACCCCGCCAAAATCGCTCTGCTGATCGGGCCCGGCGGAAAGACGGTGCGGTCGATTCAGGAAGAGACCGACACTCAAATCGACATCCAAGAGGACGGCACCGTCACCATTGCTTCGAGCAAGGGCTCCAACGGCGCCGAGCTGGCATTGGCGCGGATCGAGGCCATCACCGAAGACATCAAGGTGGGGCGAATCTACAAGGGCCGCGTCAGTGCCATCAAGGACTTCGGCGTGTTTGTCGAAATCGCGCCGGGCAAGGACGGGCTTTGCCACATCAGCGAGCTGTCGGACGGCTTTGTCAAGTCGGTGACGGACATCTGCAACGTGGGCGACGAGATCGAGGTCAAGGTCATCGCCGTGGACGAGCAGAACCGGGTGAAGCTGTCGCGACGAGCGGTCCTGGCCGAACGGGCACGGAAGCAGCGCTGACCGAAGCTTCTCACACTCGCTCGGCTTCCACCGCGGTGTGATGTCAGTCTGTCCAAGAGTCGACGCCCGAGTTGACGGTTTTCGAGCCGCTTGCGCAGGTCACAAGGCTTCACTAGGCCGCTTGCAGCGTTCGCATTCCTTCGGGTTTTGCTATACTCGTGGTCGACATCGCGTCAGACAAGCTCTGCCCGGTGCGGCAGGGGGCGCACCGTCCGAGTCTGACGCGGGCGCTTTCGTCGGGCCTGGACCGGCCTCTTGCCTTCCCGGCACCAAGTCCGGCGCGAACCAAACGGCAGCTCCTGCGGAACACAGGTCGATGGCGAGTCCCGAGCTTGACCAAAACGAGCGTGAACGACTTGTGGCTCAGTACGCCGAGCTGGCGACGCTGGCCGGCGGACTGGCTCACGAAGTCAAGAACCCGCTGTCGACCATTCTGATGAACCTGGAGCTGTTGGTGGAAGAGCTGGAGGGCAGCCAGTCGCCGCGCGACCGTCGGATGCTGCGCAAGCTGCAAACAATCCAGCGAGAATGCCGGCATTTGCAGGAGATCCTAGAAGCGTTCCTCCAGTTTGCCCGAGCCGGTCAGCTCGAGCTGGTCGAAACGGACTTGAACCGCGTCGTCCGGGAGTTCATCGATTTCTACCAACGGGAGGCGGAGCAGCACGGGATTGAGATCAGCCCCCATTTGAGCGCCGATTTGCCGTCGGTCAAGCTCGACGAATCCCTCATGCGACAAGTCTTGATCAACCTCGCCAAAAACGCTCAGGACGCCATGCCGAACGGCGGGACATTGGAAGTCCAGACTTACGAACGCAACGGTCAGGTGGTGTTGGAAATGATCGACACGGGGGTCGGCATGGACCCGGAAGTACAAAAGAAGATGTTCCAAGTGTTTTACTCGACCAAGCCCGGCGGCAGCGGGCTGGGCCTGCCGACGGTCCGGAAGATCATCGAGGCTCACCGCGGAACGATCCGCTGCGACAGTGAGCCTGGTCGTGGAACGCGCTTTACGATCACACTGCCGACGTCATGACCAGCAAGAAACTGCAAGACGCATCCTTGCTTCGCATTCCCATTCGCGTTCTCGTGATCGACGACGACGAAGCTCACGCCCAGGCGGTGGCCGAGAGCCTGGAGCGGGTGGGGTATGAGTGCAAGGTGGCTGAGTCGGGTCAACGCGGCGTCTCCCTGATCGAAAGCGAGAACTTCGACGTCGTCATTACCGACCTGAAAATGGACGACGTCGACGGCCTGCAAATTCTTCAAAAGGTCAAACAGGAACTGCCGGACGCCGAGGTCATCCTGCTGACCGGACACGCCTCCGTCCAGTCGGCGTTGGCTGCCGGACAGGGCGGAGCGTTCATGTACTTGACCAAGCCTCTGGACATTCACGAGCTGCGGGCGGCCGTCGACAAGGCCTCCGAGCGGGTGCGGCTGCTGCGGCAAAACGCCGAGCTGCGCCGAAGCCTGAACGAACGATTTGGCTTCGAAGGCGTCGTGGGCAACAGCCCCGCCATGCAGCGGGTCATTGAACAAATCAAGCACGTGGCGCCGACCAACGTGACCGTGCTGATTCTGGGCGAGAGCGGCACGGGCAAGGAACTGGTGGCTCGAGCCATCCACCTCAACAGCGAACGGAAACACAAGCCGTTCGTCCCGCTCAACATCTCGGCTCTGCCAGAAAGCATTCTGGAAAGCGAGCTGTTCGGCCATGAGGCGGGAGCGTTTACGGGGGCCGTCGGTCGCCGAATCGGCAAGTTCGAGTACGCCAACGGCGGAACCCTGTTTCTGGATGAAGTCGGCGAAATGCCCTTGGAAACCCAGATCAAGCTGTTGCGAGTCCTGGAAGACCGCAAGATCACCCGACTGGGGTCGAATGAGGAAATCCCGGTTAACGTGCGGCTGGTCGCCGCGACGAACGCCGACTTGGAAGAGCTGGTGAAACAGGGCAAGTTCCGCGAGGACCTCTACTACCGGCTGAAGGTCGTCACGATCTACCTGCCGCCGTTGCGAGAGCGGCGAGCCGACATTCCGCTTCTGATCGACCACTTCCGCAAGCAAATCGCCGAGGAACAAGGTCGGGACGTGCCGATTGTCTCCCGGGCGGCTCGGCAAGCCTTGGTCGCCTACGACTGGCCCGGCAACATTCGGCAACTGAAAAACACGATCGAGCGCATGATCGTGCTCGACACGGACGGCGTTTTGGACGTCGACGACCTTCCCGACGAAATCGTTCCAGCCGGAACGGGCGGCGACGGCTCGCTGCCAACCCAAGCCGGTGCCGACGCGCTCATCGGTCGCCCGTTGACCGAGGTCGAGAAGTACTACATTCAACGGGCGTTGGAACTGACGAACGGCAAGCGGGAAGAGGCAGCCTCCTTGCTCGGCATTGGCGAACGCACGCTCTACCGGAAGATCAAGGAGTACGGCTTGCGGTAACAGGCAACTCGCGACACAAGAAAACGCGAAGGTCGCTCCGCCGGCGCCGCCGGCCACGTGACGCCTGAACCGGCTTGTCCCGTCCGTTGATCGTTCAGCCGCCGCTCTGCTCGTCCGCTCCGGCCTCTCTCCCCTCCACCCGACTGGGGGCAGCAGCCAACCAGTACACAGGCAGCCCGAGAACCAAGATGCCCAGCGAAACGAGCGTCAGCTTGGGCTTGTACGTGACGCTGCTGTAGATCAGCAAGGCACAAGCCGCACAGAAAAGCAGCGTCGGCAATGGGTAGGCAGTGACGCGGTACGGTCGTCTGGTCTGGGGCTCCCGAAAACGCAGCACAATGACCGCCAGGCTGGTCGCCAGGTAAAAGCTGTAAACCGCCGGCGCCGTGTAAATGACGGCGTCCAAAAAGTTACCCAGCACCAAGACGACGGCCAGCGCCAAGGCCCCCTGAACCGTCAGAGCCCAGGCTGGCGTCCCCGTGGAGCGGCTCCAGCGTCCCAGCAGGCCAAACGCCCGGTACTCACTGCCGACCGCGTACGAGATTCGCGCCCCGGCAAAGATCAGCCCATTGACGGCTCCCAGCGCCGAAATGCAAATCAGTGCGCTGATCAGTCGGCTACCGCTGTTTGGAAACACATTCCCCACCACGTCGGCAGCGACGGCCGTCGAAGAGGCCAAGCCGGCGTAGCCCAGAGACCACAGGAACGCCGCGTTCACCGCCAGGTACAAGGCCGTCACGGCCGCTGTACCCAGCACCAGAGCTCGCACGATGTTTCGGTCCGGGTCGCGGACTTCCGCCGCGACGTACGCCATCTCGTTCCACCCGCCAAAAGTGAACAGGACGAAGATCAGAGCCAACATCGTCGGCAGTCGTGGGAAGTCCGCTGAACCAGCCAGCGACCTCGGTCCAACCAGCGCCACCCCGACAATGGCGAGCAGGCCGACGGCTTTCAGAACGGTCAACACGTTTTGCGTCCACTTGCCTTCGCGCACGCCCAGCACATTGATGACCGTCAGCACCAGAATGGCGGCCGCCGCGTAGACCTGAGACAGCGTGAGCCCGGCCAACCGCTCCGCAGGTGCCCACACCCGCTCGGCATACATGGCAAACGCAAAGGCCATGACGGCAATGTCGCCGGGCCGCACAATGACCATCTGCAACCAGCCGAAAAGGAAACCGGCCCAACGACCGTAGGCCCGACTCAGGTAGACGTAATCGCCGCCTTCCTGCGGGTACGCCGTCGCCAGCTCTGCGTACCCCAAAGCCCCGCACAGTGACAGCAACCCGCCGACCAGCCACAGCAACAGCAGTTGCCACGCCCCGCCAGCCCCTTTGGCAATGTCCGGGGCCATCTGATAGATGCCGACACCAATGATGATGCCGACGATCAGGCAGGTCGAGTCGAACAGCGTCAGCTCTTTCTTCGGCGCTGCGCTCACCCTGTTCTCTTTCTTACCTGTCCGACGGCGTTCCGGACCGCCCTCGTTCGCTCACTCCCCCGCTCCCGCCGGCTCCGGCTCCATTGTCAACGTCCGCCTGGTCCGGGCCAGAGCGCCAACGGCCAGCACAATCAGCGACAAGCCGGCCAGGAAAATGATCGTGCCGATTCCCGCCAGCAGCCAGTTCTGCTCACGGACGTACTTTGCAATGTTCCACAGCATGGCGAAGAACGTCGTGACGCCGATCAGCACCAAAGGCACGCTGACGAACCAATGGGGAGCCTTTCGCTTGACCAAGTAGATGGTCACGCTGGCAAAGACCAGAGCCGCCAGGAGCTGGTTGGTCGTGCCGAAGAGCGGCCAGAGCTGTTTGCCGGCGGGAGCTCCGTGGTAGGTCCGCGTCGCCAAGACGAAAGCCAGTCCAGCCGTGACCAAAGAGCCAACGTAACGGTTCTCCAAAAAAGGCATCCAGTGCCGACGGCCGAATTCAGCCAACAGGTACCGACCCAGACGGCACGCCGAATCGAGTGTCGTGAGGGCAAACGCCACGACGACCAGTGCGATGAACGTCTTGCCGATCGTCTGCTCGATGCCCAGACCGGCCAGCAGCGCCGCCGCTCCGTCCACGAAAGCGTCCAGTCCCAGTCCTTTGGCTCCCCACGCCGAGTACCGCTCCAGCCACGCCTCACGCGACGCAAAGCCAGCCGTGCACGCCACCACCGCGCAAAGCGCCAAAGCCGACTCGGCCAGCATTCCACCGTAAGCGACAAAGGTCGCGTCTTTCTCGCTGGCCAACTGCTTGGACGACGTCCCGGAAGAGACGATCGAATGGAAACCGGAACAAGCTCCGCACGCAATCGTAATGAAGAGGAACGGCCAAATGGGCGGAGCTCCCGGGGCGTCGAGCCGAAAGGCGGGAGCGGCCATGGCGGGCGCGGCAACGAAAATGCCGGCAATCAGCAGCAACAGCCCAGCGTAAAGCTTGAACGACTCCAGGTAGTCTCTTGGTTGCAGCAGCAACCACACCGGCAGCACCGACGCCACAAAACCGTAGACCGCCAGCAGAGTAATCCACGACCGGTCCGCCGCACCGAAAACGGTCGATTCGGGCATTGGGTACGGATGCCCCGCTCCCCACCAAATCGACAACACCATAAGCACGACACCGACCACCGTGACGGGCAGCAGCCCCAACCCCCAGCGGTACAGGGCCAGCCCCATGAGCATGGCCACCGCAATCAGCGACGCTGCCGGAAAGACCACTTCCGGGTAGCGGACCAGCAGCGACGCAATGGCCAGCAGGAAGACGGCCAGCACCAACACAATGACAAAGAACATGATGACGATGTACGCCGTCGTGGCCTTCGGACCAATCAGGTCTTCGGCGATGTCTCCAATCGACCTTGCTTTGTTTCGTACCGAAACGACCAGAGCGCCGAAGTCGTGGACGCAGCCCATGAAAATCGCGCCTAGAACCACCCACAGAAAGGCGGGCGCCCAACCCCAGATGACAGCAATGGCCGGCCCGATGATCGGCGCCGCCCCGGCAATCGACGCGAAGTGGTGCCCGAACAAGACAAAGCGATTGGTCGGCACGTAGTCCAGCCCGTCCCGCATGGTGCAAGACGGAACGGCCGCCGAGGCGTCCAGACGAAACACGCGGTCGGCCAGAAACCGAGCGTAAACGAAGTAGGCGACGACGTACGCCACAAGCCCAACCACAACAACGGCGACTGCACTCATGTCATTCCGCTCCCCTACAGGTCCGCAGATCGATTGCCCACAGCTGCCGGTCGTCTGGTCGTACGGTATCCTCTAATCGACGCGGGTGGGAGAATGTCGGTGACGGACGGTCAAGTCGTTTCGGCGCGACGGGCCAACCGTGATTCGCCTCGCCAGGGCGAAGCCCTCGTTCGGAACCACTGCCTTTCTCCCGGCCGGCTTGTCGAAGCTGGCCGGACGTCCTGGCCGAACCGCAGCAAGCCGCCTTTCTCCGGTCGACGACCGGACCTCGTCCGTTTTGCAAGAATCGATCCTGAGTGCTGCCGATTGTAACGGCCACTGGCAGTCGACCGCAAACGCCCACGTCGCGGCGACGGGAAAGAAGGCTCGCCTCTCCAACAGGTCCCGTCGACAACGCCCTTCAGTTCGGTCGCCGTCCATTCAAGCTCCACGTTTGTCCGCCCGAGCGAGCCCACCAGTTGAATGTTTCGCGCCCGCCCAGCTCGCTCGCTCCGTCGCTCGAGCGACCGACGTGCGTCACTTTTTCTCCAGTCGAGCCGTCACGTAGTCAATCATTCGGTTCAAGAAGACCACCACCGGCTGGTGCTCGTGGCGTTCCATTTTCGCGGCCTTCATGGCTTCGAGAGCCGGCCGGGCGCGTTCCCCCAGCCCGTCCAGCACGTTCATGGCCCTCAACCGAACGAACGGTGTGTCGTGCTGTAAAGCCTTGAGCAGCGTCGGCATGGCTTCCTCGACCAGCCCAATGTTGCACAAGGCTTCGGCGGCCTCGACGCGGACGTTCGGCGCTGGGTCGTTCAGAGCCTGTCGGAGTGCGCCGGCCGCGGGCTTGGCCTTGTCTTTCAACGCGACCAGCCCGACGGCCGCCCACCACCGCACGGCTGGGTCCTGGTCTTGGTCGGTCAGCAGTTCGACCAACTTCGGCAGGTTCTCCGCGCGCATTTCGTTCGCCAAGTCGGCCACTCGCTGCAGTCGCTCGACCGGGTTGAGCCGCCGGTCGAAGGCGACCTGGTACGGCGTGCTGTTGCGAGCCCGCCGGTCAATTTCGTACTCCGGCAACAGTCCCAAGTCGCCGGTTCGCCGCATCCACCGACGACATTCCTGCCGCATTCGCTCCAACACTCGCCCGTAGCGAGGGTCTCGGGCCAAGTTGTGAATTTGGTACGGGTCGGCGTGAGTGTCGTAGAGCTCCTCCAGCGGTTTGGTCGGCTGGAAGTAGCGGGCGGCCGGTCCGGTCAGTTTGCCCGACTCGGCCAACCTCCGCCACACTTTCATGGTCGGCATTTGCTCGGTGTAGCTGACAAACTGCGACCACGACCGGTGAGGCATGTAGTTTCGCAGGTACTGGAAACGAGCGTCTCGGACGCCGCGCACAATGTCGTACCTTTCGGCCATTCGGTCTCGAATGATGTAGACGAACTGGCGGGGCTGAGCGGTCGCCGGGCCGAGAAACGGCGTCCCTTGCATGTGCGGTGGGATTGGAACGCCGGCCAAGCTGAGCACGGTGGGAGCGAAGTCGACGAAGCTGACCAGTCGGTTGCAGACGCTGCCGGGAGGTCCCGGAGCCCACTCTTGGAATTTCGGAGGAAACCGGACCAGAAGCGGTACGTGAATGCCCGACTCCCACACCCACTTCTTGCACCCCGGCATGCCTGCTCCGTGGTCGGAGAAGAAGAAAACGATCGTTTCGTCGGCCAGTCCGTCTTCGTCGAGCTGTTTCAGCAGGTCGCCCACTTGGTAGTCCAGGGCCGTAATGAGGTCGTAGTAGCGAGCCCAGTCCTGACGGACCTCGGGCGTGTCCGGGTGGAATGGAGGCACCTTCACTTTGGCCGGGTCGTGCCTTTGTTCGGGCGTCAGCCGGGCCGTCTTGCGAAAGAACGTCTTGTCGGGCAGTCGAATTTGGCTTTCGTGCGTAATGGTGAAGTTGAAGACGGCGAAGAAGGGCTGCCCCGGCCGACGGTGCCGCCAGTGGGCCTGTTTGCTGCACTCGTCCCACGCCGTCGGCGGTGTGGGAAAGTTGTAGTCCGTCTTCACGTTGTTCGTGCAGTAGTAGCCGGCCTGCCGCAAGTACTCGGGAAAGCATTTGATGAATTCGGGCAACCGAGTCTTGGACCGCATGCCGTGACTGCCCAAGGTGGACGGGTAGACGCCGGTAATCAGACACGACCGGTTCGGGGCACACACGCCGGTGACCGCGTACGCGTTCGTGTACCGAACCCCTTGCTCGGCCAGCCGGTCCAGAACGGGTGTCCGAGCGAACCGGTCGCCGTAGCAGCCCAGATTCGGACTGATGTCTTCACAAGTAATCCACAAAATGTTCGGCCGCTCGGCGCTCCACACACGCCGTTCGGCCTGCAAACCTCCGACAACCAGCCAGCAGCAAGCCGCACCAACCACGAAGGTTCGCAACCACCCTCTCATTGCCGACAGTCCCTCTGTTCAAACAAACCCTGCAGAGACGCGGAAAGAGAACCCCTGACACCCCGGCACCGCACGCGGCCCACTTGCCGCGCTGACGCACCGAAAACCGACGTAAAACACGGCTCGGGTCCCCTCCTTGTGCGTTGTCTTGACGGCCTGAGAAGCGGGAACCCTCGCCGCCCGCGTGTTCCGGCAACGGCTGACGACCAGCCGCCTTTCGACGGCGGACGACTGTCCGGCGGAGCTGACGAGTCCGAGGCTTCGCGTTGCCGGTCTGGGGCGCAGGCAGCGGTTCACCGCCTCCGTGACCAGCTCCGACCGCTTGTTTCAGGTTACCAGCAAGGAACCGACGCTTCCACCGGCTGGCCGAGCCGTCCGTCGGTCGGTTGCAGCGACTGCCTCGTTCCCTGTCGGGGCTTTTCGACCAGCGTCGGCCTTGCTCCCGTCCAAGCCGTTTGTTCGAATACCGCTCCCAAGCGGCCACGTCCGGCGCGGTCGACAGGCCGACAGCGTGACGGCGGCCCGCAGGCCGTTGCTACTTCACTCTTGCGTTCAAGCTGCCGAACCCTGGACGACGCACATGCCCGAGAATTGGAAAGTCGTGCTCGGTTCGCGTTCGCCGCGGCGGCAACAACTGCTGCGTCTTGTCGTGCCGTCGGAACGCATTGTCGTCGTTCCGCCGACAGACAGCGACGAGCCCGGGTTCGACGAGGCACGCAGTTGGAGCGCGGTCGAAAGCCGAGTGCTGGAGGTTGCTCGACACAAATGCGAGGACGTCGGCCGGCAGCTGCAAGACGGCCGCGTTTCCGTGGACGGTTCCGTCGTGGCCGTCGTCACGGCCGACACCGTCGTTGTCGCCACCGAGACGGACGGCCGTCCCGTGGTGCTGGGCCAGCCACGCGCGCAGCCCGGTCGGGACTGGCGTGGCACGGTCCGTCACTGGTTCCGCCACTACTACGCCGGACGGTCTCACGTTGTCTTGACGGCCGTCTGCGTGCAGTCGAACGGCCGTCTGGTCCAACGGCTGGCCCGCTCGGAAGTGACCTTCACCCGCGACGTGGACCGCTGGCTAGAATGGTACCTCAGCCTCGACGAGCCGCTCGACAAGGCCGGTGGCTACGGAATCCAAGGAGCGGCCGACGTGTTCGTCACGCAGGTCAACGGCAGCGTCAGCAACGTCGTCGGTTTTCCGCTGCGAGACGTCCTGGAACTGTTTGACGAGCTGCAGTTGTCGTTTGTTTGGCGACGAGAGCGGGAACGTGGCACCGCCGAGTGAAGGTCAAAACGGCGGTTCGGTCCGGGCGGGCGCGGCCTCGGGCTGCGACGACGAGCCGCTCTGGATTGGCTCGCGTCGAATGCCCAGCCGCTACTTTCTCGCTCCATTGGCCGCGTACACGGACCTGGCCTTTCGGCGAGCCGTCCGCGAGCTGGGCGGTTTGGGGCTGGCGACGACCGACTTGGTCCAAGCGACGTTGCTGCTGTCTGGGACGCGTCGTTCGTTGGAACTGATTGCCACGACGCCGGACGACCGCCCGTTGTCGGTGCAAATTTACGGAGGGAAGGTCGACGAGCTGGTGCGAGCCGCTCGGTGGCTGCAGGACCACGGCTACGAAGGCGTCGACATCAACATGGGCTGTCCTGTGGCTCGAATCAACAGCCAGGGCGGCGGAGCCCGTCTCATGTGCGACCGGGAAGGGGCCGTTCGGGCCGTGGCGGCGGTCGTGGACGCCGTTCGGGTTCCGGTCACGGTAAAAATGCGACTCGGGTGGGACGACGACCAAATCACTGCGCCCGAGCTGGCTCGGCGGTTCGAGCAGGTGGGCGTGGCGGCCGTGACGGTCCACGGACGAACCCGACAGCAGGGCTTCAGCGGAAGCGTGCGGTTGGACGGCATTCGAGCCGTCGTCGAAGCCGTCGAGCGAATGCCGGTGGTCGGAAACGGGGACGTCCGAACCGTGGAGGACGCGTTCCGCATGCGTCTGGTCACCGGCTGTCAGGCGGTGGCTATTGGACGCGGCGCGCTGCTGGACCCGTGGATTTTTCGCAAGATTGAGCAGGCTGAGCGGGGTGAGCGGCCGACCGAACCGAGCCCGGACGAACAGCTCGCCTTTCTCGTTCGGCACTTCACGTTGCTGACCGAGCAGCACCGGCGGTACGCCTGCGTGCTGTTCCGCAAGTACGCGGCCTGGTACGGAGCTCGGCTCGGAATTCCCGAGGACCTGGAAGACCAACTGCGCCGGCTGGAGTCGTACGAGCAGTTCGACCGGCTGGTCGAGCAGATTCGGCGACGGCACGGCGAGCGACGCTCGGCCGTCCCGACGGCTCTCCAGCGGCTGTCCCCTCCAGGTCCGACCGACCGTTGGTAGCTCACGACGGGACCAGACCGACGCCCCGGCGTGAGCGTCCACCGCCGTGGCGTGCTGCTCGACGCATGTTGAGCCGCCGGGGGCATGCCTTCCCGTTCACCGGCTGGACAACTCTTCCAGCACGGCCAGCACCTCTTCTTCCGGGACGTCCTTGAACAGCTCGACGTGGCCCAGCCGCGTCGGCAAGACAAACCGCAGCCGCCCCTCCACCGCCTTCTTGTCCAGCCGCATGGACTCCAGAACGGCCGACGGTGAGAAACGTTGCAGGTCCGGCAGGGCCGTGGGCAGGCGCAGTCGTTGGAGCAACTCCACCTGACGCCGCGTCACGTCCGAGCCGACCAGCCCCAGCCGCTCCGCCAACCGACTGGCGTAAACCATGCCGACCGCCACCGCCTCACCGTGCAGCAGCTCGTCGTAGTGCGACAGGGCCTCGAAAGCGTGGGCGAACGTGTGTCCGTAGTTCAACACCGACCGAAGCCCCGTCAGTTCCGTCTCGTCCTGCTCGACCACGTCGGCCTTCAGGCGGCAACACCGAGCGACCACCTGCCTCAGCACCTCGGGCTCCCGCCGGTTCAGCTCCTCCACGTGCTGCTCGAGAAACTCGAAAAACCCAGCGTCCAAAATGACTCCGTACTTCACCACCTCGCCCAGCCCGGCCCGGTACTCGCGGTCCGGCAACGTCTGCAGCGTCGTCGTGTCAATGAACACGCCCAACGGCTGGTAAAAAGCCCCAATCAGGTTCTTGCCCATGGGGTGGTTGACGGCCACTTTCCCGCCGACCGAGCTGTCGACTTGCGCCAACAGCGAGGTGGGCACCTGCACGTAAGGCACACCGCGAGCGTACGTCGCGGCGACAAAACCGGCGGCGTCACCGACGACCCCGCCTCCCGCAGCCACGACCACCGTGTGCCGGTTCGCTTTCATGTCGACCAACTGGTCGTACACCGCCGCCACCCGCTCCAGGCTTTTCGACTGCTCGCCAGGCTGCAGCGAGAACAACTCGCACCGCCAGCCGGCTTGGGCCAAGGCCTTGGCCACGCGGTCGCCGTGCAGCGGGCGGACGTTGTCGTCCGTCACGACCAATGCCGAGCCGACTCCGTGCGGCCGGTGCGGGAGCCGCGACACCCACTGGCCGACGAACTCCGCCACTCGCTCCAAACCGCCGGCTACCAGGACAATGTCGTAGCTGCGAGGCCCCAAGTCGACCCGCACCGTCGATTCGTGTGCCGTTTCAGCCATGCCGTTCCTTCCCACTTCTCTGACTGGTTGCAACGAACTCCACTCGCCCAATCTGTCCTTCAGGGCAGCGTCTCCCGCCAGTACCGCGGCTCGTCCGCTTTGCGACACGCCCGCGGCGCTGCTCTTGCCTCGACAACCGGTCCGCTCTCCAGCCAACAGCCCGACACGCGTGCTGGCCGGACCGGCTAGCTAGAAATGGGCGGCCAGCCGGTCGACAATCGTTTTCCCAATGTTCAACGAGGCGGTGGCGGCCGGCGAGGGCGCGTTCAACACGTTCACAATTCGTTCGGACTCGCGAATCAGGAAGTCGTCCACCAAGCTGCCGTCCCGAGCCAAAGCCTGAGCTCGGACACCCGCCGGCGCCGGCTGCAGGTCCTCCGAACGAATCCCCGGCAGCAGCCTCTGCAGCGCGCGCACGAACGCCCGCTTGCTCACCGACCGCCACATTTCTCCCAGCCCCGTCCGCCAGTACCGCGCCGCCAACCGCAAGAAGCCCGGGTACGTCAGCGACTCGAGAAGGTCCCGCACGTTGACGTCGGTCTTCCGGTAACCTTCCCGCGCAAAGGCCAACACCGCGTTCGGCCCGCACTCGACGCCCCCGTGAATCATGCGAGTGAAGTGGACGCCGAGAAACGGGAACTTCGGGTCTGGAACCGGGTAGATCAAAGCCCGAACCAGCTCAGCGGCCTCGGGCCGCAGCTCGTAGTACTCACCGCGAAAAGGCACAATTTTCGTGCCCGGGTCGATGCCGGCCAACCGGGTGACCCGGTCGCAGTGCAGCCCGCAACAGTTCACGACGTACGACGCCTCGACGTCGCCGGTGGTCGTTTCGAGCCAGACCCGACCGTTGCGTGTCTGAATGGCCGTCACGCGAGCGCCGGTCAGCACCCGGCCGTCCCGCTCCTGCACCCGTTCCGCCAGCCGACGCGCTACGGTAACGAAGTCGACAATTCCCGCCTCCGGAACGTGAATGGCCCGGATTCCCGACGCGTGCGGCTCAATCTCTTTCAGCCGCCCCGCGTCAATCAGCTCGCAGCGAACCCCGTTGGCCTGCCCACGCTCGTAAATCCGCTCCAGAATCGGCAGCTCCCACTGCTCCGTCGCAACAATGACCTTGCCGCACAGCCGGTACGGAATGCCCTCCCGGTCGCAAAAGGCTTCCATGGCCTTCTTGCCTTCGCGGCAGTTCACGGCACGGAGGGAACCGGGACGGTAGTAGATGCCGGAGTGGAGCACGCCGGAGTTGTGACCGGTCTGGTGTCGAGCGATGTCGGCCTCCTTTTCCAACACCAGCACCGAACGGTTCGGAAACCGTTCGGTCAGCCGGTAAGCCGTGGCCAGACCGACGATTCCCCCGCCAATGATGACAACGTCCGCGCGTTCCATTTTCCAACGACCAAGGAGCAAAGCGTGCCGCGGCCGACCGCTGACCGGAGTGACCGTGCTTAGCTTGCCAGTCGGTTGCCGGCCGGTCAAACCGGGAAGGAAGACGACGCTCCGTCGGGCGGTGCGCCGGTGAGCGTCGGCTGGCTGGAGTCTGATTCGTCGTCCGCTGGTGCCCCCGCGGCTGCCGGGTCTTCCGACGCCGACTGGCAATAGTCACACACCACCCGCCCTCGCTCGTCCACGCGCCGGGACCCGCACGGACCAATCAAGCACCGCCCTCTCAGCAGCACGCTCAGCGAAAGCCCAACAAACACCAGCGAGAAAATCAACAGCACCAGCGGAAAAATACTCATGGGTCCGAGCCGAACAAGCGTTGGAACTGAGGCGTCGTCTTCACTTCGAAGCCGCCGCCCTGCTTTCGCACGACCAACAACACGGCCAGCTTCTGCCGGACCGAGAAATTATAGCCCTCCACTGGCCCGAGCACCATGAGGGCCGTCGCCAGCGCGTCGGCCGTCATGCACCGGTCGGCAACGACCGTGACCGACGCCAAATGCCACTCAACCGGACGACCCGTACGAGGGTCGATCTCGTGCGAGTAGCGCCGTCCATCGACCTCGAAGTAGTTTCGGTAGTCCCCAGACGTCGCGACCGCCCGGTCGCCCGGCTCCAGCACTTTCATGATGGCCATGCCCGACGGGTCCGGCTGCTCGATCCCGATTCGCCAGGGAGTTCCGTCGGCCTTCCGGCCTTTGGTCCGTGTCTCGCCACCAATTTCGACCAAGTAGTCCGCCGCTCCGAGGGATTCCAAGTACTCGGCCACCCGGTCCACAGCGTAGCCCTTGGCAATGGCGGAAAGGTCCAAACTGAGCTCGGGCAAGTCTTTTCGCAGTGCCGGCGGCTCCAGCCGGACGTGCAAATGCTGGTAGCCGACCCGCTGCTTCGCCGCCTGAATTTCCTCGTCTGCGGGAATCTTCCGTTTGGGCTCTTTCGGCCCGAAATGCCACAAGTTGACCAATGGAGCGACCGTGACGTCGAAGGCACCTCCTGTCAATTGGCTGACCCGCTGCGCTTCAGCCACGACCGTCGCCGTCTCGCGACTCACGGGAAACCAATCCGTCGAGCGGCTTTGGCTGAAGCGAGAAACCTCCGAGTCCGCAAGGTACGTGGACATCAGCCCGTTCAGGCGGTCCAACAGCCGGTCGACATCCCGGTGGATGTCTTTCAATTGCCGGCCGGGTGGCACGCGAGCCAGCTTGACGGAGTAGGTGGTTCCCATGGTCAGGCCGACAAAACCGACCACGTTAGGCTGGGTCGCTCCCGACCCCTGGGCGCACCCGACCAAAAGAACCAGCAACCAGACCACCAGCGTCAGCCGACAGAGACGGATTGCAGACATGCGTCGCCAAGCTCCCACATGAGCGGACCGGTAGAGCGCTTCCTGCGTCCGCGTCCGAGAAAAAAGCGCACCCCGGCGGAACGGCACCGGCCGGTCGTTGCCTACCCGCCGAAGTCGTCGTAAAGAATGTTCTCCGGCTCCACCCCCAAGCTGTCCAGCATGCGCAGGCACGCTTTCAACATGAGCGGCGGACCGCAAATGTAGTACTCACAGTCTTCCGGCGCCGGGTGGTCTTTCAAGTAGTTGTCGTAGAGCACCTGGTGGATGAAGCCGACCGGCCCGGTCCAATTGTCCTCGGGAAGCGGCTCGGACAAAGCCACGTGGAACGAGAAGTTGGGAAACTCCCGAGCCAGTTGCTCGAACTGCTCTTGGTAAAACAGCTCCCGCAAACTTCTCGCCCCGTACCAGTACGAGACTTTTCGCTTCGTCTTGCGTCGTTTGAAGAGCTCAAAGATGTGAGACCGAAGCGGCGCCATGCCTGCTCCGCCGCCAATGTAGACCATTTCGGCGTCCGTTTCGCGAATGAAAAACTCACCGTAGGGGCCGGAGACCGTCAATTTGTCTCCCGGTTTGAGACTGAACAGGTAAGAGGACATCTTGCCCGGCGGCGTCCCCTTGGGAGCGCGGGGAGGAGGCGTCGCGATCCGGACGTTCAACATGATGATGCCCTTCTCGTCCGGGTAGTTCGCCATAGAGTAAGCCCGGACGATCGGCTCGTCCACCCGCGACTCCAGCTCCCACAGGTTGTACTTGTCCCAGTCCGGGCGGTACTGCTCGTCGATGTCGAAATCGCGAAATCGAACGTGGTGCGGGGGAGCTTCCACCTGGACGTAGCCGCCCGGTCTGAACTCGAAATCCTCCCCCGGCGGCAACTCCAAAACCAACTCTTTGATGAACGTGGCCACGTTCCGGTTGGATCGAACCGTGGTCACCCATTTCCGCGTCTGAAAGACCTCCGGCGGCACCTCGATCTTCATTTCCTGCTTGACCGACACCTGGCAGGCCAACCGCACGCCCTGCCTCGCCTCACGGTTGGTCACGTGAGCCCGTTCGGTCGGCAGAATGTCGCCGCCGCCCTCCACTACCTTGACCTTGCAAAGCCCGCACGTGCCGCCGCCCCCGCACGCAGACGGGATGAAAATTTCCTGAGCCGCCAGCGCCGTCAGCAGCTTACCCCCGGCCGGCACCTCGATCCGTTTCTCTCCGTTGATCACGATCGGCACCGTTCCGCTGGGCACAAGCAGCCGCTTCGCCACCAGAATCAACACCACCAGCGCCAAAACCACGCCGGTGAACATGACGACTCCCAGTACGATTTCCATGGCTCGTTTTCGGTCTTCTCGATGAAGGTCCCTCGCCGCGGAACCCGCTCAGCAACCACCGCGGCCCGCCGTGGCACTCACCCTGGCCACGCAGCCAGCCACCTTCACAGCTGAATGCCGCCAAAGGCCATGAACGCTAAAGCAATCAACCCGACAGTAATGAAGGCGCTGCCGAGCCCCTTCAATCCATCCGGAATGTCGCTGTACTTCAACTTTTCCCGGACGCCAGCCAATGCCGTCACAGCCAACGCCCAACCAAATCCCGAACCAAATCCGTAGACAACGCTCTCACCAAAACTGTAGTCCCGCTCGACCATCAGCAACGACCCGCCCAGGATCGCGCAGTTCACCGTGATCAAGGGTAGAAAAATTCCCAAAGTTTGGTACAGCACCGGCACATAACGGTCCAACGTCATCTCGAGAATCTGAACCATCGCTGCGATCACCCCGATGTAGCTGATCAGACCGACAAACGTCAAATCCACATCGGGATAGCCGGCCCAAGCCAAAGCGCCTTTTCGCAGCAAATGGTTGTAAATCAAGTTGTTGACCGGAACCGTGATCGTCTGAATCACCCAGACGGCGATCCCAAGCCCGACCGCTGTCTTGACCGACTTGGACATGGCCAGAAACGTGCACATGCCCAAGAAGAACGCCAGCGCCAGGTTCTCGATGAACACCGACTTCAAAAACAGACTGAAGTAATGCTCCAGCATCTCAAGTCCGCTCCACCTGTTCCGGTTTGAACGTCCGCAGCACCCAGATGAAAATGGCGATCAAGAAGAAGGCACTTGGCGGTAGCAACAGCAAGCCGTTCGGCACATACCAGCCGCCCTCGCCGACGGTCCGAAGCACGGTCCAGCCAAACAGCTTGCCAGAGCCGAACAGCTCGCGCGCGATCCCCACCGACAGCAACAACACGCTGTAGCCCAGCCCATTGCCGATCCCGTCCAAGAAGCTCAGCCACACGCTGTTCTTCATGGCGAAGCCCTCGGTCCGCCCCATCACGATGCAGTTCGTAATAATCAGCCCCACGAAGACCGAGAGCTGCTTGCTGATATTCACGAAAAAGGCCCGGAGAAACTGGTCTACCAGAATGACCAAAGAGGCAATGATGGTCATTTGCACGATGATTCGGATGCTGGCCGGGATGCGATGCCGGATCAACGCCACAGCGGCGTTGGCGCATGCCACGACGAAAGTCACGGCGATGCACATCGTAATCGTCGTGTCCAGCTTCGTCGTGACCGCCAAAGCGGAACAGATCCCGAGCACCTGGACGGCGATCGGATTGTTGTCGAAAACCGGCGACCACAAAACTTCTCTTGCTTTGCTCATTGTCCCGACTCTTCACGCAGTTGCTGCAAGTAGGCCTTGAATCCCTGCTCGCCCAGCCAAAAGTGGATCATCCGAGTGACGCCCTTGGAGGTGAACGTAGCCCCGGACAGCCCGTCCACCTGGTAAGCAGCCTGACGGTCTGACGGGTTGACCTTTCCTTTGATCACCGACAGAGCGACGCGGCCGGTGTCGTCGTAGACTTTCTTTCCGCGCCACAAAGCTCGCCATCTCGGGTTGTCCACTTCGCCCCCCAGTCCGGGCGTTTCCCCGTGCTCGTAGAACGCGATCCCTCGGACCGTCTCCAAGTCACCTTCCAAGGCCAGGAACCCGTACAACGTCGACCAGAGCCCTTTGCCGTAGATGGGCAGCACGACCAAATCCAGCTTGCCGTCTTTCCGCAACAGGTAGACAAAGACGTACTTTTCCCGTCGCCGGATGCCCGGCAGCGTGTTCGGTCCTTTTTTGGGAACCGGAACGCTCATTTTCGGATCAGCGGCTGCTTCGCGTGGGTCGTACGTTTCGATCAGACGCTCGTCTTCGATCCGCCGCGGGTGTTGCGGATCGGTCAGGTCGATCAGTTGCACTTCAAACTGTTTGAACTGCTCGTCGACCGGGCGGTTGGGGTCGTACAGGCCGGCGACCTGCAAAATGATCTTGCGCATCTCCTGTTTTTTGTTCGCCTCCTGGTACGGACGCAGCACCACGGCAGCCGTCGAGACCAGGAACGAACAGACCAGGCACAAAGTGCCGGCCACGAAAAACGTGTTGCCAATCGAATCACGCTGCATAGCGCGCCAGCCTTTTTCGAATGTGAGCCTGAACGACGAAGTAATCGATCAGCGGGGCGAACACGTTGCCGAAGAGGATCGCCAGCATGACCCCTTCCGGATACGCCGGGTTCACGACTCGGACCAGAATGGTCATCAACCCGACCAGCGCCCCGTAGTACCACTTGCCGGTTTCCGTCATGGCCGCCGTGACCGGGTCGGTCGCCATGAACACAAAACCGAATGCCAAGCCGCCGGTCACCAGATGCCAGGACGGCGGCATCAGAAACATGGGGTTCGAAAGCGAATCCATTTGGGTCAAGCCGATTACGTAGAGCACCCAGGCGAACACGTAGGAGCTCACGAAGCACGACAACATGATCCTCCACGATCCAATCCCCGTCGCGATCAGCACGGCGGCCCCGATCAGGCAGGCCAAAGCGGAAGTCTCGCCCATGGAGCCCGGAATGGTTCCTAGAAACGCCTGCGACCAGGTGACATGAATGGACTGCATGGTGTGAGCGAACTGTTCGGCCGCTGCGACGCCGTGCTGAATGGTGGAAACGGCTTGAGCTCCCAGCGGCGTCGCACGGGTAAATCCATCGACAGCCGTCCAAATGCTGTCGCCCGACATGTGTGCTGGGTAGGCGAAATAGAGAAACGCCCGGGCCGTCAGAGCTGGATTCAGGAAATTCCGCCCCGTCCCGCCGAACACTTCCTTTCCAAAAACCACACCGAAGCTGATGCCCAGGGCTACTTGCCACAAGGGGATCGTCGGCGGCAGCGTAAGCGGGAAAAGAAGGCCGGTGACCAGAAAACCTTCATTCACCTCGTGCTTCCGGACGCAGGCGAAAAGCAACTCCCACGCACCGCCGACAATGTTGCACACCAAGTAAATAGGAATGAAGTACAGGGCCCCGTGCAGGAGATTGGACCAGAAGCTCTCGGACGAGCATCCCACGCCGAGCGACTGCAGCAATTCGGCCCGCCACCCCTCCGGAGCGCTCACACCCAGCTGTTCCAAGGCCAGATTCGCTTGGTACCCGGTGTTCCACATGGCCATGAAGACGCAGGGCAGCAGGGCCACGCACACGGTGATCATCATCCGCTTCAGGTCCATGCTGTCGCGGATGTGCGGAGCGGTCGTGGTGACCTTCCCGGGCGTGAACAGGAAGCTGTCGATGCCTTCGTAGAGAGGGTACAGTTTTTCGAGCTTACCCCCCTCTTGGAACAGCGGCTCCAAGCGATCGAAGAAGCGTCTCACCAGTTTCATGGGCCCGTGCCCTACCCTTCCTTCTCGATTCGGTCCAAAACGGTTCGCAGGATCGGTCCGTAATCGTGTTTGCTCGGACAGACGAAACTGCACAAGGCCAAGTCTTCCTCGTCCAGCTCCAGGCAGCCGAGCAGTTGAGCTTGCTCCGTGTCGCCGATGATCAGCGCCCGCAGCAGGAAAGTGGGCAGGATGTCCAGCGGCATGACCTGTTCGTAGACGCCGATCGGCACCATGGCTCGCGGGCTGCCCTCGAGCGATGTCGTGAAGTTGAACTTCTTCAGCTGTTTGCTCCACGCCGACGCAAACACAGGCCGGACCGAGAACTTGTCGAAGCCCGGCCGCAGCCAGCCCAGCAGCTCACGCCGACGGCCCTCGAACAGCGCTGACACTTGCAAGTGGAAGCGGCCGAGGAAAGCGAAAGGCCCGGACGCCGTCCGCCCTGAAAGGACCGATCCGGAAACCACACGCACGTCTCCTTCGTGCAACTCGCCCTGCGTCAACTCCTCCAACGACGCCCCGACCCGCGTGCGCACGAGCCGCGGACTCTTGACCGCCGGACCGGCCAGCGACACAACCCGCCGAACGTCCAACCGGCCCGTCGTAAACAAGTGGCCGATTGCCAGGACGTCTTGGTAGTTCAGGTGCCAGACGGTTTTGTGATCGTCGACTGGGTCAAGGAAATGAATATGGGTTCCGGGAAGCCCGGCCGGGTGCGGACCGGCGAACTCTTCCACCCTGACGAAGTCCAAGTCGCGTCCCGGGATGTCCGCTTGCGGAGCGGTGCAGACAAAAAGAGGCCCGTCCGTGAGGTGGCGGAGCACGCGAAGGCCCGAAACGAAATCCTCCGGACGCTCCGACACGACCTTCTGCGGGTCGGCCGCCAAGGGGTTGGTGTCGATAGCGGTGACGAAGATGGAGTGCGGTACGGTGCCCGGCAGTGGAACTTTGCTGTAAGGACGCGTCCGCAACGTCGTCCAAAGGCCGGACTGAAGTAAAAGCTCCCTGACACGGTCGCGCGTCAGGGAGTCCAAGTCGGAGGGATGGTCGAAAACTTGCGGCTCCTCTTCCTCCGCCAGCTCGATCACAATCGACTGGAACCGGCGTTTCTCACCGCGGTGAATGGCCACGACCGTGCCGGCGCCGGGAGCCGTGTAGGCAATGTCGTGGCACCGTTTGTCGACGAAGAGTGTCTGTCCGAGCCTCACTTGGTCGCCGACGGCGACGACCATTTTGGGCTTCATACCCACGTAGTCGTCGCCGACCAAAGCCACGTGTCGGACCGCCGCTCCCCCCTCAATCTGCTGACGCGGCTCGTTTGCAATGGGAATGTCCAGTCCTCGTTGGATCGTGATCATGCTGGCTGCCGCTTCACTGCTTGCGAATTCTCACCAACCACCTTTGGTAAAGATCCATAGCGTGGGCCAACACGCCGACCGGAAACCCGGCATGAAACCGATAGTGTAAACTTTGAGGCGGGTTTGTGTAGTGAACCGATCGATTCCGCACAGTCACCGCGCCGAAACGCTCACTTGCGCGGGCGGAACAAGTGCGTTGCCGCACCATGGAGCGCCTCGGCAGCCTCCATGAGCGTTTCAGAAAGGGTTGGGTGAGCGTGAATGGATTCCATGAGGTCTCGGGCGACCGCGGCCGTTTCGACAGCCAGCACTCCCTCGGCAATCAGTTCACCCGCTCCGGGCCCGACAATGCCCACCCCGAGAACTCGCTCCGTTTCGGGGTCGAAAACCAACTTCGTCAGCCCTTCGGTTCGCCCCAGCGTTTGGGCTCGCCCCGAAGCCGCCCACGGAAACCGAACCACCTTCACTTTCCGGCCTGTCTGTTTCGCCTCCGTCTCGGTCAAGCCGCACCAGGCCACCTCCGGGTCCGTGAACACCACGGCCGGAATTGCCACGTTGTCAAACTCGGCCGGCTCTCCGGCCAAAGCCTGAATCGCCACCTTTGCTTCGCGCGTGGCTTTGTGAGCCAGCATGGGCTGTCCCGCCACGTCGCCGACGGCCAGAATGGACGGGTCGTCCGTTCGCCCCTTGCGGTCGGTGCGGACGAAACCCTGCTGGTCGATCTGAACCTTGGTGTTTTCCAAACCCACGCCCTCGCTGTTCGGACGCCGCCCCACCGCAACCAAGACCATGTCGAAGATTTGCGGGGACTTCACCCCCTGCCCTTCCAACTCCGCCACGATGCCGTTTTTCTGTGGCTTCAGGCTCTTGACGGTCGTCTTGACGCAAATGGCTTCGAACAAGCTTTCCAGTCGGCGGGCCAAGGGACGTACCAGGTCCCGGTCGGCCCCCGGCAACAGCCCCGGCAACATTTCCACCACCGTCACCCGACTGCCGAGCGCCGCGTAGACCGTCCCCAGCTCCAAGCCAATGTAACCACCGCCAACGACCAGCAGTCGTCGTGGCAGAAGCGGCAGTTCCAGTGCACCGGTCGAGTCGACCACGCGCGGGTCGTCGACGTCCAACGCCGCGGGCCGTACGGGCCGGGAGCCGGTCGCCACGACGGCGTGCCGGAACGTGCGCTGTGTCCGGCGGCCGTCCGGGTGCGTGAGCTCGACGGTGTTCGAGTTCACGAACCGAGCCCGCGCTTGAACCAGCTCCACCTTCCGCGCCCGGCACAACTGTCGAATTCCGCTCGTCAGGCGGTCCACCACGCTTTCTTTCCACGCTCGCAGCGCGTCCAGGTCGACCTTTGGAGTGCCGAACGTCACGCCCCAGCTTTTCGCCTCCCGAGCCTCCAGCAACAACCGAGCGACGTGCAGCAGGGCTTTCGACGGAATGCACCCTCTGAGAAGACACACTCCGCCCGGCTTGGGGTCTTCCGTCACCAGCACGGTTTTCATTCCGTGGTCGGCCGCCTCGAACGCCGCCGGGTAACCGCCCGGACCCGCTCCGATTACCAGAACGTCGGCTTGTTCCGTTGTTGAACTCATTCCCGCTCACCTCCCCAGTAGTTCGTGCTCGAAGTGTGTTGTTCCAAGACGTCGCTGGTGACTGCACGGACCGACTCCGTCGTGTCCGCTTCTTCGGCTTGCATTGCCGACGGTCCGAGCCGACCGAACGGTTCGCACGACGGCACCTTCGGAAGCTCTGTCTGCCGACCGCAGAAGGTCCGCGCCGGGACGCGCCGACACGCTACAGCTCGGCCAACAACCGGAACGGGTCGGACAGGTCCTGGCAAAGCTTGGCCAGGAATCGAGCCCCGTCGGCTCCGTTAATGACCCGGTGGTCGTAAGAAAGCGAAAGCGGCAGCACCAGTCGCTCTTGCAGTTCCCCGTCGTCGTTCAAATGCAGCTCGCGTCGGGTCCGAGCCACGCCCAGAATGGCCACCTCGGGGTAGTTCACAATCGGTGTGAACGCCGTTCCGCCAATGCCTCCCAGGTTGGTCACCGTGAAGGACCCGCCCTGCATCTCCTCCAGTCGCAGCTTCCGTTCCCGTGCCCGCGCGGCCAAGTCGGCCAGTTCAGCGGCAATTTGCACCACGCTCTTTTGGTCGGCGTCTCGAATGACCGGCACGACCAGCCCGTGCGGTGTGTCCACGGCACAGCCAATGTGGTAGTAACGCTTCAGAATCAGTTCGCCTTTGGCGACGTCCAGGGAAGCGTTGAACTTGGGAAAGGCTTTCAACGCGCCGACGACCGCCTTAATCAGAACGGCTGTTAGGGTCACTTTGGGCGAATCCGGACCGGCCGACTGGACGAAGCGGCGTCGAGCGGCCTCCAGTTCGGTTACGTCGGCCTGGTCGTGTTGGGTGACGTGCGGGACCAACTGCCACGACAGCGCCAGGTTCGCAGCGGCGGTGCGTGCCAGCTTGCTCAGCGGCTCCCGCTCCACCGGCCCGAACTGGCGGAAGTCGGGCAAGGGTGGAGCGGCCGACGACGCGGCACCGACGGCTCCCGCCGTTCCCGCCATTCGCTCACGCACGAACGCCTTAACGTCCTCTTCCGTAATTCGTCCGCCCGGACCAGTGCCCTGAACCGCGTACAAGTCGACGCCCAGTTGTCGAGCCAGACGGCGCGTGGCTGGGCCGGCCGGGGCCGGCGGACGGGTTGACGGCTCGGGCTCGGCTTTCTTGGCCGGTGTCTCGGTTACGTCGGCAGAGGTGGTCGAGGAAATGCCCGCCCGACGTTCGGCCTCCGAGACCGTGCCGTCCCGCTCGGACGCAGCGGCCACGGAGGTCGATTCCGCACGCCCGCCCGTGCCTTCGGTGAGCTGTTCCGCACTCTCCGCCACTCCGGCCGCTCCCGCCGCTGCCGCTTCGCTCGCCGGCCGTTCGGCCGGTTCCGCCTCTTCGGCCGCTTCCGACGCCGGCTCGCCCCGCCCAGACGGCCGCTCCTTCCCGCCAGCCACCGACTCCTCAATCGTCAGCAGCACCTGACCGACGCGGACTTCTTGCCCTTCCTGCACGTGAACCTTCACCACTCGGCCCGCGTGCGGACACTCAATTTCGGCGACCGCCTTCTCCGTCTCCACTTCCAGCACCACTTGGCCGGCCTCAATGACGTCGCCTTCCGCGACCAGCACCTCGGCCACTTCGGCCGTCTCCACGCCCTCGGACACCTGAGGCAGTTTGAACTCCACTGTCATTTCTCGCGGTCTCCGTCTTTTCGACCGGCTCTTGTCTTGCGTCACCGAAAACAACTTCCCGACTGCCGCCAAAGGACAGCGACGTCGCCGTTTGCCAGCGCGTTTCTCCCGCTCCGGCCGAAGCCGTCCGGCCGAATCCGAACCGACAAGCGGCAGACGCCGAGGCTTGCGTTGAGCGACTTAGGCCACGCGTCCGTACGTTTGCGACGCGGTGGCTCGCGCCGACGACTCCACTACGCAATGGCCGGGTCGACTTTCTCCGGGTCAATGTCCAGCTCACGAACCACTTTCGGCAACCGGGCCGGGTCGAAGGCGCCTTGCTTGGCCAGCGCCGTCAGAGCGGCCAAGGCCACGCACTCGGCATCGATTTCGAAATGCCGTCGCAGTTTCTCGCGTGTGTCGCTTCGGCCGAACCCGTCCGTGCCCAAAACGAAGTACGTCCCCGGGACCCACGCTCGAATCTGCTCCGGCACCGCTCGGACGTTGTCCGACGCCGCCACGAACGGGCCGGTCAAGCCTTCCAGGACGTGGTGCAGGTAGCTGCGGCGCGGCGGAGCGTCTGGGTGGAGCATGTTCCAGCGGTCGGCCGCCCGAGCTTCTCGGGCCAGACGCAGGTAGCTGGTGACGCTCCACACGTCGCTGTCGACTCCGTAGCGTTCCGCCAGAATCTGCTGGGCCCGCAAGACCTCGCGCAGAATCGGGCCGCTGCCGAACAGTTGAGGTCGCGGACCGTCACTGGGCCGGCGTGTGTCCGAGTTTCCGTCGACGCCAGCCCGCACCCGGTACATGCCTCGCAGTACGCCCTCTTCGCACCCTTCGGGCATGGGCGGCTGCGGGTAGTTCTCGTTGTAGACGCTAATGTAGTAGTACGTGCATTCGTGCTCGACGTACATTCGGCGCAAGCCGTCGTGAATGATTAACGCCAGCTCGTACGCGTACGCCGGGTCGTAGGCCGAAACGGTCGGAACGGCCGAGACCAGCAACTGGCTGTGCCCGTCCTGGTGCTGCAAGCCCTCGCCGTTCAGCGTCGTGCGTCCGGAGGTGCCTCCAATGAGGAAGCCTTTGGTTCGAGCGTCAGCCGCCAGCCAGAACAAGTCCCCGACGCGCTGAAACCCGAACATGGAGTAGAAAATGTAGAAGGGAATCATGGTCACGCCCAGGTTGGCGTACGCCGTGCCGGCGGCAATGAACGACGACATGGCTCCCGCCTCGCTGATCCCCTCCTCCAGAATCTGTCCGTCCTTCGATTCGCGGTAGTACAACACTTGGTCGGCGTCGACGGGCTCGTAGAGCTGCCCTTTGTGCGAGTAAATGCCGCACTGACGGAAGAAGCCTTCCATGCCGAAGGTGCGAGCCTCGTCGGGAATGATCGGCACGATTCGCTTTCCGATGTGTTTGTCCTTCAGCAACGAGCCCAGGATGCTGGCCAGGGCCATGGTCGTCGAAACCGCTCGGTCGCCCGTGCCTTCCAGCGCGCGAGCGAACGTTTTGTCGGACAGGTCGGGCACCTGCAGGGTTTCGTGCGTTTCACGGCGTTTGGGCAGCCAGCCGCCCAAAGCTTCGCGACGTTCGCGCAGGTACTGCATTTCGGGGCTGTCCTCGGGCGGCTTGTAGAAAGGCATTTTCTCGAGGTCTTCGTCCGAGATGGGAATGCCGAACCGCGCGCGAAATTCCCGAAGCTCCTCTTCGTTCGCCTTTTTGACTTGATGAGCAATGTTTCGTCCTTCGCCGGCTTCTCCCAGTCCGTAGCCCTTGATGGTTTTGGCCAGAATGACTGTGGGCGAGCCTTTGTGCTCGACGGCCGCCTTGTAGGCTGCGTAGACCTTCTCGGGGTCGTGTCCACCGCGTCGCAGCTTCCAAAGCTGCTCGTCCGACAAGTGGTCGACCAACTTCAGCAGCTTGGGCGAGATTCCAAAAAAGTGCTTTCGAATGTACGCTCCGCCCTCCACCACGTACTTCTGGTATTCGCCGTCGACCACCTCGTTCATGCGGTGGACGAGCAGGCCGTCCTCGTCGGCAGCCAGCAGCGGGTCCCAGTTGCTGCCCCAAATGACTTTAATGACGTTCCAGCCGGCGCCGCGAAACACCGTCTCCAGCTCCTGGATGATCTTGCCGTTGCCGCGGACGGGCCCGTCCAGTCGCTGCAGGTTGCAGTTGACAACGAAAATCAGGTTGTCCAGCTCTTCGCGCGCCGCCAACGAAATGGCTCCCAGCGTTTCCGGCTCGTCCACTTCGCCGTCGCCGACGAAACACCACACGTGCGATTTGCTGGTGTCCAGAATTCCCCGGTCACGCAGGTACCGCAAGAAGCGCGCGTGGTAAATGGCCGTAATGGGGCCCAGGCCCATGGACACGGTCGGGAACTGCCAGAACTGAGGCATGAGCCAGGGATGGGGGTAGGAGGAAAGGCCGACTCCCGGCGGCACCTCTCGACGAAAGCGGTCCAGGTGCTCCTCGGTCAGCCGTCCCTCCAAGTAAGCCCGCGCGTAGACGCCCGGCGCCGAGTGTCCCTGAAAGTACACGAAGTCGCCCGGGTGGTCGTCGGTTCGCGCGTGGAAGAAGTGGTTGAACCCGACCTCGTACAAGGTCGCGCACGAGGCGTAAGTCGAAATGTGGCCGCCAATGCCGTCGTACAGCTTGTTCGCCCGGACGACCATGGCCATGGCGTTCCAGCGGATGATGCTCTTGATTCGCCGTTCGAGGTCGGAAAGGCCTGGGTGGAGGAAAGACGGGGGCTCCAATACCCAAACTA
>CAYSAG010000027.1:0-29277 GCA_964428935.1 uncultured Planctomycetaceae bacterium
GGAGCCGGTTTCGCCCGAGCTGGAAGAGGCTTTGAAGAAGTGGGAGCGGTCCTCGAGCCAAATTCGGACGCTGCAAGGCAAACACTACCGCTGGGTCTACGACACCGTCTTCAACGTGGAGAAACGGTCGCAGGGAGTGTTCTACTACGAGGCGCCGGACAAGGGACGGATTGACTTCGAAGGGCGCAAGCCGCTGCCGGGTGAGGTCAGTCGTCGCGTCGACCCCCGCACGGGCAAGCCGTTCGAAATTCGACCCGACCAGGCCGAAATTTGGATTTGCGACGGCGAAGCGGTCTGGCAAATCAATCCGGAGCAGAAGACGGCGGAACGGTTCGAAATTCCGCCGGAGCACCGCGGGAAGAACATCATTGACGGCCCGTTGCCGTTCCTGTTCGGAATGCCGGCCGAAAAGGCGAAGCAGCGCTACTGGATTTCGTTCCTTCGCGACCCCAAGGAAACGGGCGACGAAATTTGGCTGCGGGTCGTCCCGCGCTGGCAACAAGACGCCGCGAACTACCGCGAGGCGGACATTATTCTCGACAAGAAAACCTACTTGCCGAAGGCCGTGCGTTTGCTGGACCCCGCCGGCACGAAGGAAACCGTCTTCCGTTTCGAAGACCTGAAGGTCAACCAGCGTCAAAGCATTTTCCAAAAGTTGCTCGGCGGGCGCGACCCGTTCAAACCGAACTTGCGCGGCTACAAAATTGCCAACCGCTCGGTCAGCCGGCCCGACGCCAAAGGGCCGACCGTGCCGTCGGTCATTGGGTTCCATTGGCAAGTGGCGGCGAAGGTACTGGAGCGGAGCGGGTACGTGGTCAAGTACCGCCGCGGTTCACCGGCGACCCGCCGCGAACTGGTCTACATTGTCTACCAGCAAAACCCTGCTCCTCGAACGCCGGCACCAAAAGGCAGCGTGGTCGAGCTGACTCTTTACGACAAAGTGCCCGAGGACAGTTCGTCGCAGAAAAAGTGACGGGCCTTCACGCCACCGTCGCGGCTTCGGACGTAGCCGGGCAGAAAAAAACCAGCGCTGGCCGACCAGCCACGCTTCGGCCCGCTCCCGCTCACCGGTGGTGTCGCCGGAAGAAAGACCAAATCAGGTCGTTGGCTGCAATGTCGTGGGTGGTTCGCCCCAGAAACCGCAGCGGCGGTTCGCGTCCCGGCCACGTGTGGCCTCCGCCGTGAATTTCGACCAACACCACTTCCGCGCCGTCTCGGCCGGGACCGTAAGTCTTCTTTTCCACCCACGTGCCGTCGTCGGCTCGGTCCGGCAGTCGCTCCACCACCGGCTTGTCCGGGCAGCCGTTCGCCCGCACCCAGGCTTGAATGGTGTGCTCCACGGAAAAGAACCGAGTCAATGTAATGCTCCGCCGTCCGCGGCCGCCGGCGTACGGCACGAACAAGTCGTCGGTTCCGTGGAAATGCAACACCGACACGGGCCGCTTGGGAGCACACGTGGCTCGGCCCATTGTCCCACTGACCGGTGCAATGGCCGCAAAGCGGTCCGACAGTTCGTCGGCCAGCCGGTAGCAAAAAATGGCTCCGTTCGACATGCCCGTGGCGTAGACGCGACGCGAGTCGACTCGAGCCACCTTCGCCACTTCCCGTAGCAGCTCGCGCACGAACTTCACGTCGTCCACGTTGTTCCGGACCGCGTAGCCACAACAGTTGCCCGCGTTCCAAGTCAACAGCCGTCTGGTTCGACCGGTCCCGTTCGGGTAGACGACCAGGAACCCCTCTCGGTCCGCCGTTTCGTTCAAACCGCAGAAACGCACCATTTGGTCGGCGTTCGAGCCGCCGCCGTGGAAGACCAACACCAGCGGCACCGACCGGTGGCCGTCGTAGCTGGGCGGCACGTGCAGCAAGTACGTTCGCTCTCGTCCGTCCACCGTCAGCGACCGCCGGTAGTCGCCCGGTTGCAAGACGTTGGCACTAACAGCGGCCATGAGCAGCAACCCCGTGGTCGACATGTTTTCGTCCTCGCGACTGTCCCAAAGCCGGGCACCGCTCGACCCGCTCTCGCTGCGAGCCGCGTTCGACCGGCGGCGAATTGTAGCGAGTGCTGCGTCGCAACGGAAAAACAGCAGCGAGCCGCACCTGTCGGCGGCGCCAGCCGCGGGTTGCAACAGCACACCCAACGCGACCACGTCCCGGTCACTTCCGGCCGCTCCGTCGCTCCGCCCGCCTGTGCAGCTTGTCGGCTCGCCGACACATGGCCGCGTACGCTCGCACCCACTTTTTCGGCAGCTGGCGAGGGTCCACTTGCTGCAGCAACCGCCTCGCCTCGTCCCCTTCCTTCGACGCTAGGCACAGACTGGCCAACTGCATGCACGCCGCCGTGTGGTGCCGTCCGTCCGGGAACCGGCGGATGTACTCGCGCAACAGCTCTTTGGCGTCCGACCAGCGTTTGGCCTGACCCAAGCCGACGGCCAGACGCCACAGCTCCTGCTCGGACAGCGCCGGAAAGCCGCCCGCCCGCTGCAACTCGCAGTACGCGCGGAACGCCTCGACCGCTCGGCCTTCGGCAATGGCTCGTCGAATTTGCTGCACCGAGACGGTTTGGACCCGGAGCGGCTTCACGTCCGAGCCGCTCCGGTCGTCGTCCGCCGAGGACGACGTAGCTGTGGGTGACTCCGCACCGCCGGTCTTCGCGCTGTCCGAACGCGACGAGTGTCCGAAAAGCTTGGCCCGAGTTGCTTCGACGCGGTACTCGTACGGTTCCTTCCGTCGTCTCCTCTTCCGGTTCTCCAACAGACTGAACAGGTCCCAGTCTTCGCAGTCGACCCAACCTCGCCGCAGCATGTACGCGCCAACGGCCGCTCCCAGGACGGCTCCTGTCAAGTGGCCGACGGCCGAGCCGACTTGAAAGCCTTCCCCGAGCGCGTAGTACAAATTCAACCCCAAGTACAGCAACGCTACGCCGTAGACGGGCATGTCCCACCAAAAGGGCCTCCACCACACGAAGGCGAGTAGGGTGATTTCGTTGACGGGAGCCCAAAGCAGGGCAATGCCGAGCAGCCCGAAAAGGCACACCGACGACCCACCGGCCATCGCTGGCGACGCGGCGAACCAACCCAGCGTCTGCAGCCAGAGCCCGCCGAACACACCAATCAGCAAGTACACGGTCAGGAACCGGACCAAACCAATCTTGCCCTCGACAATCAGCCCGAAGCACCACAGGAACAGCATGTTGCCGACCAGGTGGTCGAGGCCGAAGTGGACGAAGTTGTAAGTGAGCCACTCCAAAGGACGCAGTCCCTGGCCGAAGTGAAGGGCCCACGCTTCTGCGGCCGGTCCTAAACCCGCGGCCGTCCACACGAAGGCAGCGACGTTGGCCACAATGAGTCCGCCCGTTCCCCAGGGGCGGTGGTAAAGAGGTGCGTCGGTGCCAACGGGAATCATTCAGACGTCCTTTCCGTAGAGACGTTCGAGACAGCTCGACGTGTCCGGCACGAACCGGCTTTCCGACCGAAGCCGTCGCGACGGGAGCGGCTCACGAGGTCTCTTTCCCCTTTGAGCGCACGCCGCGACTCACGCCACGGCCGGCTCATTCTAGCACGGTGTGAACGGAAATGCCCTCTGTCCGCTCGGCCCGGTCCAACAAGGGAGTTTGTCCGCGGCGACCTCCCTCGCCGAGCCGCGTGGTCCGTCCCTGGGGCCGGTCGAAGCGGTTCGGGGCAACGCGCGAAATTTTGCGGAGCGTGGACGCTGGCGGTTCCTGAAACGAACGAATTTTCGTAGGCTCTAGCGGACGCCGGACTGTAACATCCGCCGTCGGCCTCCGCGTGCGGCGCGGAAGGCCGGCTCGCCAGCAACTCGCGAGAGTCGTCCTCGTCGTGTCGTGAGCGCCGGCGACGCAGAGCAGACCGAGCAGACACAAACCGGTCGTCGCTCAGCGGCCGGCTCGCAGACCCGTCTTTCTCGGGCTTCTCGTGGACCGACAGAATGCCGAAGCTGAAAGTCCTCTTCCTTTGCACGGGCAATTCCTGTCGCAGTCAAATGGCCGAAGGCTGGGCTCGGCACCTGAAAGCCGACGTCTTGGAACCGTACTCGGCCGGTGTCGAGGTTCACGGTTTGAACCCCTACGCCGTTCGGGTCATGGCTGAGGTGGGGGTGGACATTTCCGGTCAACGGTCGAAGCACGTGGACGAGCTGCGGGGAATCGACTTCGACTACGTGGTCACGGTTTGTTCGGACGCGCGGGAGCGTTGTCCGGTCTTTCCCGGCGCCGGCCAGGTTCGGCACGTCCCCTTCGACGACCCGCCGCGTCTGGCGGCTCGGGCGAAGTCGGAAGAGGAAGCGTTGCAGTACTACCGGCGGGTGCGGGACGAGATTCGCCGGTTTGTCGAGTCGCTGCCTGAGGCGCTGCGGCGGGCGGGCGAGCGAGCGTGACCCGTCACAGGTGACGGCGGTCGGTCGGCGCGTCGGGCCGCCTGGCAAGCGAACCTTGTTGTCCGACGAACTCGCTTGCCTGCCGCACCGCTCGGCCCAGTCGGCCGGGCGGCCGCAAAGGTCCGTCTTGGACTCTGGCCCACGCCGCGTCGGCTCGAATTCTCAACAGAACGCGTTTCTTTTCTCAACATTGGCATTTGTGAACGACGAGAACGTTGTCCGGTGTGTTCGGTCTTCGCTAAAGTGGCCACCGGCCGTGTCTAAACGAGCAGCCCGGGCGCTCGTCTTGAGTGCGGCCGGAGGGAACGAAGTGGACGTGCTCCAATTGCGGACGACGTGTGTTCTCAAGTCGAAAAGGAGTGAAGCCATGCCGAAGATCAACAGCTACGTCGACATTTCGACCATTGACCGGGAAGCCAAGAAGGACTACATCGACCGTCACTCGCCCTTCATTGAGTGCCCCTCGACGGCCAAGGCGGGTGAGAAGTTTCCGGTCACGGTTCGAGTGGGCAAGGAGTACTCGCACCCGGACGACCCCGACCACTACATTAAAAGCATTTCGCTTTTCAACGGCGAGACGTTGTTGGCCGAGGCGAACTTCACGGCCGGCGCGTTGGGAGGACAGGGACAGAAGGGGCAGGCCGAGGTGACGTTTTTTGTCGTCCCGACCGGCCGGAAAATGCGTCTGTCGGCACTGGCCTACTGCACCAAGCACGGTCTGTGGGAAGGGACGCCGGTTGAGGTGACGGTCGAAGAAGCGTCGGAGGGCTCGTCGGAAGGGTGAGCCTCCGCGGTGCGGCGGGTCGAGGCTTGGACCAGCCGGTTGCACTGGTCCGCCCGGCGCCGGCTGGTCCGCCCCGAAACGCGGCTCGTTTGTCGAAAGCTCGGCAGCCGAACGGTGGCCGGCCGCGTTCGTCTCAGACGGCCGTGGCCGCTCGAAGCCGAAGGCGGCCGTCCGCTGAGCGCCCGTCGAGCCGAGGTCAGGGCGGAGCCAGACCGCTTTGAGCCTGACGGCGGTACTGGCCGGGAGTCGAGCCGACTTCTCGCTTGAAGACCACGCTCATGTACTCCGGGTGGACGAAGCCGGCCAACTGAGCAATTTGTTCCAGCGTCAGGTCGGTTTCGGCCAGCAATTGCTTGATTCGCTTGATTTGGACGTTGCGGATTTCGCGTTGCGGCGAGCGGCGCAGGTACTTGCGGAACCGCCGTTCCAGCATGCTGCGGGAAAGGGGGACCTGGCGCAGCACGTCGTCGACGCTGATGCCCTCGCAAGCGTGCTCGCGAATGAACCGCACGGCGGCGGCGACGTCTGGGTCGTCGATTGCGTAGACGTCGGTGGACTGGCGAGTGGCAATTCCCAAGGGCTCGACCAACCGTAGTCCCCGTTCGGGTTTCTGGCCGTCCATGAGTTGGTCGAGCAGCTCGGCGGCTTCGTAGCCCACCCGCTCGGCGTTCGGAATCACACTGGACAGCGGCGGGTCGCACAGCTCGCACAGCAGTTCGTCGTTGTCCACGCCAATGACGGCCACCTCTTCCGGAACGGCCAGGTCGACTCGACTGCACGCGTCCAGAACGTGCTGGCCCCGCACGTCGTTGCAAGCCATGACTCCGACGGGCCGAGGAAGCTGAAGCAACCACTCGGCCAACCGCCGTTGAGTTGCTTCCCAGGGGTGACGGTCCGTCCCGTACCAGGGCGAACGGAACACGGCCACTACGTGGCCAGCCGAGGCCGCTTCTTGTTGAAAGCCGGCCAAACGCAACTCCGACCAGTGCTCCCGCGAAAAGCCGCAAAAGGCCAACCGTTGAAAGCCCCGGTCCATGAGGTACTGGGCGGCCATGCGACCGATGGTTCGCTGGTCGGACCAAATGGCAAACGGGGCGGGGTCGGCGTAGCGGTCGGTGAGGTCGACCAACGGAATCCCGGCGCGTTCCACAATTCGCCGCAGCGAGCGGTTCGTGGAGCGAGAAATGATTCCGTCGCCACGCCAGTCTTTCAGCCAAAGAGGCAACCGACTGGTCAAAGCTCTTTGCTCGAGAAAAATCGACCAGCGGTTGTGCGACCGCAGGTAGCGGTTGATGCCTCGCAGAATCTGCTGTCCGTAAATGCTGGACGTTTCCACGAGAAGGGCGACGTGCTTCTTCTGCGCCATGAGCGAGAACCCCGAAGACCGGACCGGGCGAAAGGAAACACGGTACGGGAAGCCGCCGTCGAGCCAGCGGCCAGAGAACCGAATCCCCACTTTAGTGACCGTCGAAAAATGTTTCAACGGGCTGTGAGTTTTCGTCGCGCGCCGGTCGGTCACGCGGGAAGACGGGAAGCGTGTTCTGGAGCAAGGCGTTGTGCGAGCGAGCCAGTGAAAGACGGCGCAGCCGAATTGAGAACGCTTTGCGTGCGACGGCGTTGGGTGCGACACGGTCAAATGGTTTCCGTCGCAAAAATTCTCAAAAAATGACCCCGCAAGTCTCATTGTCGTCGCCCGGGCTTGGGTTAAGATGCTTTCGCCAGGTGACTTTTGGTTCCTGGCGGACGGGGAGAAACGGTCTCCCTCGGGACAACGTTGGCTGGGCGCCAGAGCCCTCCTTGGTGATTGAATCGCCCTCTCCCGACGAACGTCAGTGTGACGCGTTGCTGCAGCGTCGTTCAGCCACGGCCCGAGGGAGATTTTTCTTGTCAGTGGCTTCCAGAAAGGAGTCGGCACGGCTGGGGAGCCGTCGCCGTTCTTTGGGCACTGGGCGGTCCGGTTGACGCCCAGCGGCTTGCCGCCTGAGCTCTCGCGGTCCGCGCGCTGGCGCGGTCGTGCCAACTTGTGCGCAAGGCTTTGCCGGTGCGCGCGGCCCAAGCCAGCGTGGCGACTGGCTCGCTCGCGAACAGAAGAAAGCCCGAGCGTGTCCAGGGGTTCGTCCGCTTTTTTGCGGGCATTCGCGAGCGTGGACTGACCGGACGGGCTTGGCGGAGCCAGCGTTGGAGCAGACACCGTCGGCAGCCACGACGGAGCGGGGCCCTTCCGCAATGTCAGGACAGCCTCGAGGGAGCTTTCGGAAAGTTCGTTTCGTTCGAGTGCAACGACGGGCGAGAAACAATGACTGACAGCAGAGTCGAGCGAATGGTTTCGCTGGACGGATTGGTCGAACGGGCGGTCCGACTGTTTGAAGCCCACTACGGACGAACGCCTCGCTGGGTTGCGGCGGCGCCCGGACGAGTCAACCTAATCGGCGAGCACACCGACTACAACGAGGGCTTCGTTCTGCCAATGGCCATTGAGCGGTACACGGTGCTGGCCGCGGACCGGCCCGTGGCTGACGAGCCAGCGGCCGAGCGACCGGCCGTCCGGTTGGTCAGCGACGCGGTCGACGGCTCGGTCGTGTTCGAGGTGCAGGGCGGTGACGTTCCGAAAGGCCCGAAGGGAGACTGGAGCAATTACGTTCGAGGCGTGGTGGCTGGCTTCGTGGAGCGTGGAGTTTCGCCCGGAGCCTTGGACGTGGCTGTTGTGTCCAGCGTGCCGTTGGGCGGCGGCCTGTCCAGCAGCGCGGCGTTGGAAGTCGCCGCCGCGACGTTGTTGGAGGCCGTCACCGGCGCGTCGCTGGCTCCGCTGGAAAAGGCCTTGCTGTGTCAACAGGCCGAGCACTCGTACGCAGGTGTGCCGTGCGGAATCATGGACCAGTTCACGGCCGTGTTCGGTCAGCCCGAGCACTTGTTGTTAATCGACTGCCGGACGAACGAGGCCACCCCGGTGCCGCTTTCCGACCCGGGCGTTACGGTGCTCATTGTCAACAGCAACGTGAAGCACGAGCTGACGGGCGGCGAGTACGCTCAGCGGCGAGCTCAGTGCGAGTCGGCCGCTCGCGTGCTCGGCGTTCGGGCCCTGCGGGACGCGACGTTGGACCAGCTGGAGGCGGCTCGCGACCGGTTGAGCGAAGTCGAGTTCCGGCGTGCTCGACATGTCATTACCGAAAACCAGAGGACGTTGGCCGCCGCCGACGCACTCCGCCGCGGCGACTGGTCAGAAGTCGGGCGGCTCATGTACGCCAGCCACGAGTCCCTGCGGAACGACTACGAAGTCAGCTGCGACGAATTGGACTTGCTGGTGCAGACGGCTCAAGACATCGGTCCGGACGGCGGCGTGTTGGGCTCGCGAATGACCGGCGGCGGTTTCGGTGGCTGCACGGTGACGCTGGTCCGGACGGAGCGTGTGGCCGAGGTGGCCGAGCGAATTGCCGAAACGTACCAGCGGGAGCGGGGAATCGAACCGACGGCGTTCGCGTCTCGGCCGGCTCGCGGTGCTCACGTCGTGCGGACCGAGGCTTGAGCGAGCGGCGGCCTGGCGAGAGCGGGTCCGCCCACCGTCCGCCCGCTCCGTGCCTCGGCGGTGCCCTCTGCCTGCGGGCCGTCGGCTCGGTGGTTTTCCTTGCCCCACAGTCCGGCTCAGCCGTTACTCCAGCACCTCTTCCAGCACGCGCCCGTCGGCGTGGAAGTCTTTCAGCCCGAGCAGCCGGGCAATGGTGGGAGCGACGTCGAGCGACGAGACCACGCCCAGTCGAACGCCCGACCGCACGCCGGCTCCAGCTGCAACGAACACCGCGTGCATCCAAGGTCGGTCGGGAAGGTGCCCGTGGGCTCCGCGTGTCGAGTCGAGACGGACAACCGGCTCCCCGCCCAGCGAGTCGCTGAAGCTGTAGCCGGGACGAGCCGAAAGCATGAGGTCCGGCTGCTGCGGGTTCGACTCCGGGTCCGGCAGCCCGTAGCGTCGGAATTGCTCGGGTCCGAGCACTGCCTCGACGCCCTCCAGCCTCGCCAGCTGTTTCCGCAGCGTTTGCAAGGCCGCCGCGCGGTCCGAGCGGTCGAACAGGTAGACGCCGGCGGAACCGCCCGAGCTGTGGCACCACGCGCGCCGCTCGACCACCTGACCGCGCGAATCCACTCGAACCCAACCGTTGCGCGCCAGCACGACGTTGGGGCGAATTTGACGGTCGTACGGCGCAAAGCCGTGGTCGGAGACCACGAACAGCGCGTAGCGTCCGGCCAACGGAGGCTGTTGCAGGGCCGACCAAATGTCGCGAATGCGGTCGTCGGTCAAGCTGGCCGCCCAGCGAGCTTCGTCGCTGTCCGGTCCGTAGCCGTGACCGAACGCGTCGGGTGTGACGAAGTGAACCAGCAGCAGGTTCAGTTGGTGTCGCCGGAGCAAGTGAACGGCCACCTCGGCGTAGAGCTTGTCTCGAATCCACGCGTAGTCCTTGCGCCAGCCCCACTCCCCCAAGCGTCGAATCGACAGCCCGGCCCGTTCCAGCTCGTCGACCAGCCTGGGCGTGGTGTACTGCAGGTGAATTTCGGGCCGGTTGGAGTCGGGAATGACCCAGTCCAGCGTGCGGGCCCCGACGCACGCCGGCCAAATGACGGCGCCGGTTCGCAGTCCGTGTTGGTGAGCGACGTCGTAAAGCGTGGGCACGTGCACGCACTGGTCCTTGGTCAGCTCGGGGTCGCCCACGTACGTCACCTTCCGACCGGTTCGCCGGTCGAGCACGCTGTTTCCAATGACGCCGTGGCGAGCCGGAACCGCTCCCGTGACCAACGACACGTGCGACGGCCACGTGACGCTGGGAAACACCGTCTGCAAGCCCTCGGCGACGACACCCGTCCGAGCCAACTGCCGCAAAGTGGGCAAACGCACGCGGGCGTCTTTCAAGTAACGAGCCGGAAGACCGTCGACGCTAACCAACACCACTCCGGCCGGCTTAGCTGCTTCTAACCGCCCGACCGTTCCAACGCCGGACCCCACCAGCGTAACCAGTACGACTGCCAGGAAACGACGACGCCTTTGCATGGCCGACACTCCTCGCAAACTGTCAACGTTCCGCTGGCTCGGAGCAGCAGACTTCGCCTGCTCGGACAAACTGCCCCGCCTGACTGCCCGAACGAACCGGGCCTTTCCAGTGCCGAGCCCAGAGTAAACAAGTCGACGCCGGGAGCAAAGCGAAGGTGCGAGTCGAGCGGCCCGCGCTCGTCGGCGGCCTCGCGAGCGGACGAGCACAAGACGTCCGTCCCGCGCCGGCTCGCCCGCTTCGGCCCGCGACTGCTTGAAGACTCGCCGCGGCTCGCGCGTCGCCACGCCGCTCCACGCCCGTGTGGCCGTAGTTTCGTTTGTCCCGCCGCTCGGTTCACCCTGCGCCCGACGAAAGCTCTAATGGAACGGTGCACCGAGCCGTGCGGCGGGAGGTCTCGCTGAGACCGTCGAGTGAGTTCGCTCGGTCCTTTCCGTCGCACGCGGGTCCAAGGCGGGAGGAACCAGACATGAAACAGTCGGCGGGAACGTTGCTTTACCGGCGGGGACGGCGCGGGCTGGAGGTGCTGCTGGTTCACCCGTCTGGCAACTACAACCGACGGGCGCCGTGGAGCATTCCGAAGGGCGAGTGCTCGGAGGACGAAGACCTGGAGCAGACGGCTCGGCGCGAAACCGTCGAAGAGACGGGCGTCGAGCCGGGTGAGCTGACGCCGTTGGGCGAGGTCGTGTACGCGAGTCGGCGGAAGCGGGTTCACTGTTTCGCCGGGCCGGCTCCAGCCAACGCGGAGCCACGCTGCGCGTCGTGGGAGGTGGACCGGGCCGAGTTTGTTCCGCTCGAGCAGGCCAAACAGCTCGTTCACCCCGCTCAGCGGGAGTTCCTGGAGCGGTTGGAGCAGCGACTGGCCGAGGAGGAAGCGGGCTCGACGCGAAGGCCGTCGACAGAGGAGGGGAGCTCAACCACGTCGGCCGAGACGCCCGACCAGCCGCCACAGCGCCGTGGCCGTCGTCGGAAGTGAACGCTCTGCCCGCCCCGGCCGCTCGCCCCCAGCGCCGTCGACAACGCGTCGGCGGCCAGCGCGCCGAGCGTCTTGCGGTTTGGGCTCGTTGCCGCGGCAAGACTCGGCTGGCCGGAACCGGCCCGACGCACACAGCGGGCCGCACGTGGCTCCACGGACGCGGCCTCGTCCGCTCGACGCCGCCCGGTCGAACAAGGTGGAAGCGGCTCCAGGGCTGTGCTAAGCTACGGGCCACGACGTGGGCCGCCGAAAAAGACGGCTCGTCCAGCGACGCGTGCAGTGTCGGTGTGCGCGGTCTGCTCGACGGGCCGCTCGGCACGTCGCACGGCGAAAGTTCCTTCTCCAGCTCGCCGGCGCTGAACGGAGACCCCAAAAGGCGGTCGGCGGGCGTCCCGGCACGAGCTTGCTCGGGCAAGCGGGACAACCGAGAAGGTGAGTGCCTTGCCACAGCCTCTGGTTGGTCAAGCCGTTTGACGGAGGAAAGAGCGACACCCATGGCCACAAACGTCCAAGAGCAAACGCCGGAAGTGCAGCCGGAACAGACGCCGGACGAGGGCGAATTGCTGTTGGTTCGGTACCCGTCGGTTGCCAGCAACGTCGTGTGTCGGGCGTTGGGCGTTTTGTACGAGCTGTTTCCGGTTCCGAAGGTTGGCGGAGTCAAGCTGTCGCACTTGCTTTTCCCACTGCCCACGTCGCCCATTCCGGCCGTCGTGTACTTTTGGCTGAAGGTCTTCGGCGACAAGTACGTGCTGACCACCAAAATGCTCCAGCGGCGCAAGGCGTTGACGGGCCGTCTGGTGAAGCAAGTACCTTTGGAAGACGTGGCCGACGTGCAGGTGTCGCAAAGCCGAGGACAAGTCTTCTACCGCGCCGGCGACTTGACCGTACTGGGCCCGGACGGACAGGTGCTGCTGAAACTGGAAGGCGTTCCGCGGCCGGACATTTTCCGACACAACATTCTGGAAGCCCGCGACTCGTTGAGGCACGTCCAGCAAGCGCTGCAAACCATTCGCTCACGCCGAAAGCCCGAGGAACAAGCGGCCGCTCAGACGTCGAAGACCTAGACGGCGTTCCGGTGGCCAGTTCGAAGGAAGTCGAAGGACCACGCGGAAGGAAGACCGGAAGGCCACACTGCGTCGTGGCTGCTTTCCGTCGGGCCAGCGGCCGACGGGACAGACCACGTCCCACAAAGCACGGACGGGTCTGGAAACAGGTCCTTCACGGAGCCCGCCCCGAAGCCGCCTCAGCGTCTCAGACACCGGCTCAAACGTCAATGCCCAGCCGGTACTGCAGCTCGCAGAACTTCTGGTAGTACTCTTCGCTGGACGAGTGCACGTGCTCCGCTTCGGTAATGAAGCGAATGTCCTCGCGGCACTCGACGCCGTGTCGCTGCAGAATCTCTTCGAACGGCTCCAGCTCGTGGCCGTACACAATCAGCAGCTTGTGCTCGTCGAACTGCACTTCGAGCGGAATGTGGGGGTTGAGCACGGCAATGCCCGTGCAGCCGTCGTTGAGCAGCAAGTCTTCGTACTCACACAGAACGCTCTTCAGCACGGGCAGGTCAATGTTCTCGCGGTAGAGGTCGTCGTGTCGGCCGGTCTGGGAGTCGTGACTGGTTTCCAAGACCACGTCGACTTCCATGCCCAACGGGTCGAGCAAGTCGAAGAACAAGTCGAAAAGAATTTCTCGCGACGCGCTGGCCATGAGCACGGGAATTTGCATGCCCGACCGCTCGTCGCGGAACCGGTCGTGACGGTACCCGGTGGTAGGCACGACCTGCAGGTCGTACGAGGGGCGCACGGCGTCGGTCAACCAGAAGTCGCCGTAGCGGGCAATGTTCAGGTGTGTTTCCAGTTGCTCCTCGGTCAAGTTGTCGAAGCTACTGCGAGCCGGAGTCGGCTGGTCTCGAAAAGTGCTCTTGATGATTCGCTTGATGAAACCCATTTCCACTCGCCTCGATTCGCTCCCGCATGGACGGCGACTGGGCCGCCCGTTTGACGCCGGTTCCGTTCCCGCTGCGCCGCCGTTGAGAAGCCGGCCAGCCTTGGCGGCGGAGCTTGTCTTCCTGCACGGCCTGGGCCGACCGCGCCGTCGGTCGACGGCCGCCCCCTCGGCTTTCTGTCGCCTGCTTGCAACAACAGAAAAGACAGGACTTCGACGCGGCTCTTTCGACAGAGGAACCGCAAGTTCGCCGTGGCGAACGGCCTCGGCACGCAACTCTAGCATGCAAACTCCGACCACCACCGGCGTTTGCCTCGAAAATTTTTCGTTCCGGCGAGAGCCCCTTCCGCAGCGCTCGGCCGGACAAAATGGACGCGCCGCCGCAAGAATTGCCGACCGCGAAACGGGGGCAGGCAAGACGCGAGCCGGACAGCGAAAACGGTTTTGCAAGCGGAGCGGTTTGGGGCGGTCGGAGGGCTCAGAAAGACGGTGTCGAGACGCGACTCACCGCACCAGCTTTAGCACGCGGCGAGCGGGCGTCGGCAAAGCCAGCCCCGCCAAACCGTCCAGCGGCACCCAGCGAAGGCTGTCCGGAGTGTGCGGTTCGCGCCGGCCCGCCGACTCGCCGACCGCGGCTCGCAACGCCACCCGAACGACTCGGTGTCGAGTCACCGTGTAGCGAACCGCGCCCAACAGGGTGTCGGCTTTGACGGTGGTGCCGAGCGTGTCGGAGAGGCGGGTCGAGACGAATTCCAAGAAGTGCGAAGAGGGTGCAAGAGGGACACCAGCGTCACCGGCCGACCAGTCGGCGTCCGGAAAGAGCGCTCGCTGGCCGCCGCCGGCACGGCCGAAAGGACGCCGCCCGGAACCGCGGGCTCTGGCCCGCCGGCGTCGGGCACCCTGGTCGTGCAAGCGAACAGCCTCCTCGACCAGAACGTCCTGTTGGAGCCGAACCGTCGGCAGGTCCCACAGGCCGCTCCACCACTGACCGGGCTGGCGACGAACCAGCAGGACGCGTCCGGCCTCCACCGCCACCACACACGCCTCGAACAGCTCGACCCGCTCGTCCTTCCTCCCAGGCGGCGGAATGCTGTGCTGAAGCCCCTGCTGAAAGGCCAAACAACAGCTCTGCACGGGACACTTCGGACAAGCCGGCGCCTTGGGCGTGCACACGGTGGCTCCCAGGTCCATGAGCGCCTGGTTGAAATTCGCCACGGAGCGAGCCGGCACCAGCCACTCGGCGAACTGCCACAGGGCTTTCCTGGACGACGCGGCTTGCAGCGGCTGGCGAAGAGCGAGCAGACGGGCGTAAAGCCGCTGCGTGTTCGCTTCCAGAATGGCCGTTGGCTGGTCGAAGGCCAAAGAGAGAATGGCAGCAGCCGTGTAACGACCGACCCCCGGCAGAGCCTGCCAGCCGGCCAGCGTCTTGGGAAGTCGGCCGCCCAATTGCTCCACGACCGTTCGAGCCGCTCGGTGCAGGTTCCGAGCTCGGCGGTAGTAGCCCAGGCCCTGCCAGTAGCGAAGCACTTCCGCCTCGTCGGCGGCCGCCAAAGCCTGCACCGTCGGAAAGCGCCGGACGAACCGTTCGAAGTACGGGCCGACCGCCTCGACCGTCGTCTGCTGCAGCATGACTTCGCTGACCCACACCTTGAACGGGTCGCGGTCTCGCCGCCAGGGCAAGTCGCGAGCGTTCTTCCGAAACCAGCGACGAACAGCTTGCGTGAACCGCCGCCGCCAGTCTTCGTCGAAAGGACAGGGGAGTGAGCCGGCAGACACGGTCGACTGTCTTTCCGTGAGTGGAACGAGGCTGGCTGCCGAAGCCACGTGACGGGGCTCAGACCGAAAGGTCGAGTTTCGCAAGGGCCGAATCTTGCAGCCGCCGAACAAAGCCACACCGGCCCGCACGTGGGAGGCCGTCCATGCAAGACCGTGCCCTCGCCGCAGCAGCCAAACCGACGGTGTTCGGCCGCGGAGTCGGCGCAGTCGGTTCGCCGGCGTCCGGTGCGCCTCCAAACGTTGGCGGTGGAAGCCGCCGAGGTGCTCACCGGCCCAGCGAGAAAACCAGCCTCCAACCTCGAACAGCCTGCGCAAAACAAAAGTCCTTGCCAAGCAAGGACTGCACCAGCCACCGAATTGCCGTCCGAGTGCTTGAAACGCAAGAGCCGCCGGTGGGACTCGAACCCACAACCTGCGCATTACGAATGCGCCGCTCTGCCGGTTGAGCTACAGCGGCACACAGGCTGCCGCCAGTCGACACGGTTTCGCGGAAGAGACGAACCTCACCTCGAAGGAGGTTTGGCCCTGCACCGGCTCAGACCTTTGCCCGTCGTGGAGCCCTTTCGCCGTCTGACCGCGAAAACTCTGCAAACCTTTCCGCCTGCCGGCGGCCACTCGAGCCGGGTCAGAAGTTTAATCGGCGTCCGGTCGGTTGGCAAGTGAGCGTTTTCGCCGCAGTTGCTGCGGTCCGCGGGCTGGGCCGAGCGTGCTCGCGCCGGCGGGCCGTTTCGCACTCGACCGGGCAGCCCGAGCGTGTGCTCCGCTCCGGCTACCGTCCAAGCGCAGCCTCTCCGTCGCCCGCGCGGCTCCGGCGGGCCAGCTCGCCCTCTTACGCGAGCGTCTTGTCTTACGCAACCGTCTTTTTCAGGAAAAGCCAACAAAAACTGCGGCACTTGGTCTCCACAGTCGACTCGACGCGGATATACTGAGAACTCGCCGGCAAGAGGAGGTGTGCAATTGGAGGTGGAAGCCTGGTTCGGAGGGACGCCGATGCCCCAGCGAAGGAGGAGGGTCGCGGTGCGACGGAGACGTCGCGACGCGTCCGCGACAACGGTGGGTTCGCCCCACTCGGGCTACACGCCCGTCCTGGACGGGCCGCACGAGCTGGAATTGAAGGTTCGTCACGAGCTGCTGTCGGAAGGGCGACTCCACTTCGCCAGCCTGGTCGTGCACCGAATCGCCGACGGCGTCTGTCTGGAAGGGGTTGTTGAGGCCGAAGAGGACGCGCCGGACGTGACCGGAGTGGCTCGGCGCGTTGAAGGTGTCGACCGGGTCATCAATCGACTGGTCGTTCGCCGCGCCGGGCGGGTGCCGGCGAAAGGCTGAGCGGCCAAGACGCTCGACCGTTTTCGTTCCGGTGAGGCTCGCGACGGCCAACCGACGTCCGGCCGCCGAGCACGAAGGTGGGCCGGACGGCGGGCTCCGGACGGTTGCTTTCTTTCTGGCCCGCTGCCCGGACGCTCTGCCGAGCTTGTTACTCCGTGCTCGCGCAAACCGGGCCCGGCCGACGAAGAGCGTTTCGACGCGGCCCCTGACCCCGTGCGGCCGCTCTGCTGCGCAGTCGAGAGCCGAAAAACGTGTGCCGAACGACAGCCGCACGAAGACCGAACGCGGCGGTCACCGAGTGCCTTGGTCAGGCCGTTCGGCTCAGCTCACACGACTGGCCGGGTTTCAGCACGACCGGCTCGGTCGACGTCTCCCGCTTGACCCGCTCGGCCCACGCCTCCACGTCCTGCTCAATCAACGGCCACGTGCCGTAGTGAGACGGAATGACCCGCTTGGGCTCCAGCATTTTCACGGCCAACAGCGCGTCGTCGGGGCCCATGGTGAAATTGTCGCCGATTGGCAGCGTGGCCAGGTCGACGCCCTCGGCGCCAATCAGTTTCATGTCGGAGAACAGCCCAGTGTCTCCGGCGTGGTAGAAGTTGCCGTCGGCCAGTTTGAGCAAGACGCCGGCCGGATGACCGCCGTACGAACCGTCGGGCAGCATGGAGCCGTGCACGGCGTTGGTCAGCTTGACCCGGCCGAAGTCGAATTGGTGGGACCCGCCAATGTGGAGCGGGTGGACGTTGCTCACGCCCTGCTTCTGCAGCCACTCGGTAATTTCGTAGTTCGAAATGACCAGCGCGCCGGTCCGTTTGGCAATGGAGACGGTGTCGCCCACGTGGTCGCCGTGTCCGTGCGTGACAATGACCACGTCGGCCGACACGTCCGACTCCTGCACGGCCGCCGATGGGTTTCCGTTCAAGAAGGGGTCAATGAGGATGGTCTTTCCGCCGGTTTCGATTTGAAACGTTCCGTGTCCGAGCCAAGTCACTTTGGTTGCCATGAGTAAGCCCCTCCTGCAGGTCTGACCAGAGTGAGTTTGTGCCGCCGAGCGCCGGTCGCCGCCGCTCGGTGGCCCAGCCGGCGTTCCGCTCGCCCCAACCACAGGCGACGACGGCAGTGAGCGCAGCCGCGTGGGGCGTCCGAGCCGCAGCCCTGTCGCTCTTGCTTGAGCGGGCGGCCGCTCGAGACTGCAAGAGCAAAAGCGGCGGCAACTGAAGGCCTCGGCAGGCTGAGACGGACGTCTGCTCGCGCTCGCCGCGCCTCGCTGCGCGTCATCGGCTGCTGCCGGCGTTCTACTGTTTAGCCAATGGGCACGTCGGTCCGCAAGCCGTCGAGGTGAAACGGGGGCGAGTGCCTCGCGAGCCAAAGCTCGGGCTCCGGCCTGCTGTGTCGGTCGGACCTGGGAGGAGTGGTCTGTGCCAAAGCAGTTGCGGCGCAGGACGCTGGGCCGACGGTGGTCCGCGCGAGAAGACGGTCGGCCCGGCGCGAGCCGCGCGTCCGCGGCGTCGGTGGCGTCGCCGGTCGGCTCACCGAGTCTCGACCGTCGACTGCGCTTGTCCAATGACTTGGCGTTGGTAAAGCGGCAAGTGGCGGTAGTAGACCTCGAGGGTCATGACGCACAAGCAGGTCATGTACAGCCGGCCGCCTTGTCGGCCGTGGGGGTCGGCCGGGTACCAGCTTCCGGCGGCGTGGCCCTTCTTGTCTTGAGTGGCAATCAGGTGCTCCCGCATGACTTCGTTCCATCTTTTCCACTCCGGCCCGCCCCAGTGGTGCAGCACTTGGGCCGCGTAGTAGTTGTAGTACATGTTGTTTTTGTCTGGGCCGAGCCGGGACAGGAAGGCGACCCCCTCCTGGAGCGGCCGTTTGTCGGGGGTCCAGCCCAGGTACATGCGGCAGAGCAAGCCGACGGCGGTCATGGACGGCTTGCGGCCGGGCGAGTTGTACCCGTAGAAGGCACCTCCGGCCGTTTGCACGTGAGTCAAGAACTTCTCGACCCCCTGCAGTACCTGGTCGGGAACACGCAGGCCGGCGGCTTTGGCACTGACCAAAGCCATGACTTGCCACCCGGTGACCGAAAGGTCTCCCGTTTGGTTCGGCTCGTAGCGCCAGCCGCCTCCCACTGGGTCTTGCGCGTCGACGATGAAGTGGACGGCGGCTTGAGCGGCGCGGCGAATGTCGACGTCCTTGGTCATGGCGTAGTCCTCGCACAAAGCGATTGTGGCCAAGCCGTGGGAGTACATGCGGCTGTTTCGCGGCCCGTGGCCGCGCAGGTCGAGTCGAGGAGCCTCGCCGTGACGCCGAATTTTCTCGCCATGGGTCAACAAGTACGACAGTCCCGCGGCGACCTGTTTCTTGTAAAGGCCTTTCTTGTGAGTCTGGCCGGCGCCGAGGTAGGCCAACAGAGCCATGGCCGTGGCCGCCAGACGGCAGTCCGCGTACTTGCCCGCCGGCAGGCAGTCTGTTCCGCAGGCGGGCCGTACGTGGTCGAAGCTCCAGCTGCCGTCTCGGTCCTGGTGGCGAGCCAGCCATTCCAGACCGCGGCTGACGGCCGCCTCGCTGGCCGCCGTGCCTCCCTGGCTCGCCAACAACGCTTGCCTGGCCGCGCCGGTGCGTCCCGCAAACTCCGACTTCAGCGGCACGGGCGGTCCGGTGGGCGTCGGAATTTTCGCGGCGACCGACAAGGGAAGGTCGTTCACGTCGATTTGGAACGTGGCCGGCGGAGCGACCTGCGGGGCCAGCGGCTTCTCGTCCGGGCGTCCTTTCGTCGCCAGGTCCTCGGCGAGTTCGTCGCTGGGAGCCACCACCAGCTCCTCCGGCTGCTGTTCGGTGTCGACGCGAGCCACCGTGACGAAACGAGCCGTCTCGGGCTGAAACTGGAGAATAATGAGCGACAGGACCAACAGCAGGAGCAGGTGGAGCAAGCTGCTGACGAGGAAGCTGACGAGAGCCACTCGGGCCAGCCGGTACTGCCAAAGTTTGGTTCCCGCTTGCCGCAGCCAACGGACCAGCAAAGGCTGATCGGACCGCGCGGCTTGTTCGCTGTGCGGCGTCATTCTCTGCGCGCGTCGCTCCAACCGGCTGTTCGAACACGAGGAATCGGTCGGGACAGTCATTCCAAAACGGAACGACGTCGCCCAGGGCCGGGCCTCTTCAGCCCCACCCGTCCACACACGGAAGCCGGGTCGCTGTTACGCCGAGGGCTGGCCCGAGCCTGGAGTGGGTGGCTGAATGCCGAAGTCTTGAATGGTCAGCAGGGAGCGAAACGAAAGGTTCCGCTTGGCGAAGTTCTCCGCTCCGCCTTCCATTCGGTCGACAATGCCCAACACGCACACCACCTGACAACCGAACTCGGTGACGCGGTCGACCGCCTGCAGGGCACTGCCGCCAGTGGTCACCACGTCCTCCACAATGACCACTCGAGACCCCGGCTTGACCGGACCTTCGATGAACCGTTGAGTGCCGTGGTCCTTGGGCTGCTTGCGAACCAGGAAACCGTCCAACGCCCGACCCGACTCGGCCGCCACCACGAGCAGGCCGCCGACAATCGGGTCGGCTCCAATGGACATTCCTCCGACCGCGTCAAACTCCAGGTCCCGAACCAGCTCCCACAAGCCCGCACAGACCAAACGCAAGCCTTCCGAATGCAAAGTAATTTGTTTGCCGTCCAGGTAGTAGGACGATTTTTTTCCCGAGGCCAGAGTGAACTCACCGAACTTCAACGCTCGTTCACGAAAGAGCCCAATCAGTCGCTCGCGGTCAAACATGCTTCGACCTTTCGTCTCGGTTCGGTGCTGCGGGACCCGACGGTCGGGCGGCCCGACAAACGGCGCACGGCGCCGGCTGCTGCCCTTGCCGTCCGGTCCGCGCCCAGCGGCTCCATGCGTCCGCCGACCAACGGGCCGCTCACTTGCTCCGCCGTCGTCGTTGCAAGTTCCTGGCCACTTGGTTGGCCAGACGCCGTTTCTGCAGGTGGGCGAACTTGGTCGCCGGCTTCCGAGCCGTCTGTCGGCCTTTCCCGCTCATTGGTCCGTCTCCGCTGACAGCTTTACAGAAGCGAACGGCGTCGACGAACTGCCGACCACCGTCCCGCCGCGTCCAGAGCCTCGAACCGGCGCCGTTCGAACCGGCCGCCGTCCCTCACCCCCAATCTTACTCCTCGGCCGACCCCAGGTGTCCGCAAATTCGGCACGACGGGTCACGAGAGATTCGGCACTTCTGGAAGCTCATGTCGCGCAAGTCGAAGACCAGCAGCTCACCGGCCAACGTCTGGCCGAAACCAGCAATCAACTTGATGGCTTCCATGGCTGCCATGCAGCCGACGGCTCCCGACACCGCACCGAAGACCGGAAACTGACGCTTCCACGTGGGCGGGTCTTCGGGGTAGAGGCAGGAAAGGCACGGAGTTTGGCCGGGCAGAATGGTCGTCATCTGTGCCTGCAGCTCGTACATGGCACACTCGACCATGGGCTTGCCCTGCCGCACGGCCTCGCGGTTCAACGCGAAGCGTTCGCGGAACAGCGGAGCACAGTCGACCACAACGTCCGCCTGAGCCACCAGGTCGGCCGCGTTTTCGTCGCTGACGTTCTCCGGCACGGCCTCGACTTCCAAGCGAGGGTTCAGCTCCTTCAGACGCCGGGCAGCCGACTCGACTCGCGGCTTGCCCAGCCAGTCGTAGGTCATGAGCAACTGGCGGTTCAAGTCGCTCAGCTTGACGTTTCCGGCGTGAGCCAGCACGAGCCGCCCGACGCCGGCCGCGGCCAGCTCGTACGCCACGACTCCCCCCAGCCCGCCCACGCGGGAAACCAGGACCGTCGCGCCCTTCAGTTTCTCCTGGCCCGCCTCGCCAAACTCCGGCACCCAAATCTGCCACTCGTACGTGGCTCGTTCCTCGTCGGACAACGGAATTCGCTTGGCCATGTCTTTTTTTCACCACCCAGTGCACGCTGCGAGAAGTCCGAGGCACGAGCGGCCGTCTCACCCCCGACCGCCTGCTGAACTGCGACGCGTCGCACGCCGGACCGAACAACGCACGTCGGGCCGAACGACGAGGAGGCAAGACCAACGCGGTCCGGCAATGGAGCTGCTCGTTCCTTCGGCAGTACCGGCCGTCCGACTGCTGCTCCAGCGACAGCCGCAAGCCGCCCCGCGACAACGGCTCGAACGCGACCAACAACGTCCCGCACGAATCGGCAACTTAGCCAGCGACCGCCCCGAAAGGCAAGCGTCCGCACATCCGCCGCGGCGCGTGGCGCGCAACGGCTTGCCGGACGCCGGTGTCGCAACGCGGGTCAGTGGCTGGGGCTACGTGGAGACTTCTTGCCGCAGGGCTCGCCAGCGCGCGACAAAGATTTTCGCAGCAACGTTTTCCTTTCGTCCAGCGGACGGAACCGTACCGAACCTCCTGGCGCGCCGCCCTGGCTGCCGCGTTCCGCGATCAAGCGATCCACGACGCACGAGACGTTGCGTCGGCCGAAGCATTTCTGTTTGCCGAGTCGTTGCTGCCAGTTGATCGCGGACTTGCCGTCCCGAGTCGGTCGGTGTGCATACAGAGTGAGATGTTCGTTGCAAGAGGCACTGGGGTGGCGGAACCGTTGGTTGCGGGGCAAGGTCTCGGCGAAGCAGCTGCGGTAGCGGTGCGAGGAATTGCAGCACGAGCTTTTGTGTTTGGTGGGACGGCGGAAGCGGTACGCGGTGAGCGAGCGGTTGGCTCAATTGTTGTTCGACCGTCAGCACAGCGCGTTCGCCTTCTTGTCGGCCCCGGGGGCGTTTCGGCGACCAACGGCTTGGCGGAACGGGCGATTCGTCCGGCGGTGGTGAACCGGAAGGTGTGGGGCGGCAACCGGACGTGGCGGGGAGCCGAGGCGCAACAGATTCTGATGTCGGTCCTTCAAACGTGCGTCCAACGCAGCCTCTCCCCCATCCGCTTCCTCCACGACCTGCTCTCCTCCTTAAACCCACTCCTCCTCCCGGCTTCAGCGCGGTAAACAATTACCCATGGCTCTCTCCCGACCGCGCCTGTCATCCCCGACGGACCATCACGCCACACCAACGTGTCACAACTATCGCAACCTACACGATATTTAAGTCAACATAGGGTGTTTACAGCAGTGGTTTCTGGGCCCTAACGACTCTATTGGCCTTTTTTGCCCTGTGGGCTTTTTTCTTCAGCCGGCCGTTCATCCGTTCTTCGGTCAACACGTTGAGCGGCTGGCTGCGGAAGTAGACTTCTTTCTGTTTTCCATCCTTCAGAAGGGCCGATCCGCGAAGCACGACGACGTAGACGCCCGGGTCATTGGGGATGCTGACGGCTTCGCCCTTCACGGCGATCTCATCGCCGCCGGCGGCGGGCATGAGAAACGCTTGCACCTTGATAGCTTTCACGTCATCACGCACGGGAGTCACCATCCACCGCACACTCCCTGCCTGCCCAGCGCGGTACGTCCGCTTCGCCGCGCCCTCGATGCCGGCAGGGTAACTGAAGACCGCCTTCACGGGCTGCCGGTGATGCGGCATGATCGTGACGGGAGTCGAAGTCGCGCCCAACTTGACCGTCGGCAGCATGGCCCGGGCGAAAGGGCTGAGGGCAAAGATCACGAAGCCGTCGGCGCCCAGTTGGCGGGCCAGCTTGATCTGCCGGGACAGGTTCACCGGCGTGGCCGAGCGCGTGGGGCTGACGCCGATGCCGGCGTAGACCGGAACCGCTCCGTCGATGGCCGTCACCTGCGGTCCGAGCCGCTCGCGGAGCAGCTCCACGCTGTGGGTGTAGTCCATGGGGCAGACCATGGTGAGGTAGCCCTCCTTCGACCACGTCACCCAGTCCTGTGCCTCGTTCTCGTACGCCCCTCTGATGCTGGCGCGCGCGGCCAGCGAGATATGGATGTTGGGATCGATCTTGCGCACGCCCTCGGCGATGCGCTTGACCAGCGACGTCTGCAAATGCCGCCGCCAGTCTCTGTACCTGGCAGCGAGCTTGCCCTTGCCCGCGCAGTCCTGGGGCCAGTGCTCGATCTTGACGCCGGCCCACTCCTCGAACTTCTTCCGGCAGCGGTCGCAGTAGCAGTAGTTCCGGGACGGGTAGCGCATGAAGTCGAAGTGGATCCCGTCAGGATGGTACTTCTCGACCAGCTCCATCATCATGTCGTATTCCAACTGCCGGTTGCGCTCATCCGAGGGATCGAGCCATCGCGTGCTCCACTGGATGGGGCCCTTCTCCTTTTTGCCCATCGCCTGTTCCAGGCTCAGCACGAAGCGTCCTTCGTCGATGAACTTCTGACGCACCTCTTTCTCGCGGGCGTTGATCTGCCAGTTGGCCTTCCAGACGTGCACCTCGATGCCGTGCCGTCGGGCGGCTTCGAGGCACTCTTTCATCAGGTCCCTCTTGGTCTCCTGGGGCGCGTACTTGCTGGGATACTTTGCCGAGTTGGGGTAGCACATGAGCGGGAAGACGGCGTTGAAGTTCGCGTCCTCCAGTTCCGACATGATCGTCTCCCAATCGGTCGAGTCGTCCGGATGCAGCCACGCACCGCGGAGCTCGTACGGTCGAGAAGGGAACGTTGCGGCGAATGCCTTGCGCACGCTGACTGAGAACTCGTTGGCCAGGTCGAGCGCCTCGCCGAACCGCCCAGCGGCCAGGGCCTCGCGAGCCCTGCGCTGCTGGGCGATGGCCTTCTCCGCCCACCGGCGGGCGAGGGGCATCTTCGATGCCTTGCGAAGATCATCCAGACGGTCCCGGTCGGCCCCGGATGCCGCCTTGGCCAAGACGCCGTTCACGATCTGGTCCCACTTGCCCGGGATGAAGTGGCCGATGGCGCCGAGCAGGAACCGCGTCTGCTGGTCGGCGTCGGCGTTGGGCCACAGGACGTGGGAGACGAACAGACCGTTCGGCGAGAGGACCACCGCCGGGACACCGGTGCTGTTGCCGTCTTTGTCGTGCCAGATCGCGATGACGCGGCTGCCGGGGAGCACCTCTTCGACGATGCGGCTGCTGGGCGATTCCTGACGGACCTCGGCGGGGAAACCGGGCGGGGCGTCGGTGAACTTCATGGTGTGGAACTCGCCTGGGTACTTTGCGCCTCGGTAAGTGCATTTCCCAATGCCGAGCACCTTTCCGAGGGCCGGGGGGTATCCGTAGAACCACATAAGCTTCCCGCCGCCTTCGACAAACTTGAGGATCTGGCCACTTCGTCTTCTTGCATAACACTGTTGTAGGGAAAGATGGCGAGCTTGTACCCGGACAGCTTGCCGGCAATGACTTGCTCGTCGGTAAGCAGGTCGAAGGCTACGCCGCACTGGTCGAGCTTGCGCGTCACGGCGGTCACGTGGGTGGTTGCCTTTCCGCGGCTTCCGCCAACCGCGATGGTGCATTTCACCACGGCCACGTCCGCTTTCCCGGCAAATACGATCGTCGCCGGGAAGACGATACTGAACACCGCAGTTGCGAATCGTGTCATCGTACGCCCTCCAGAAAACATGGGTTGGGCCATTGCCCCGCCTTTCTTGTTTCTTGTTGTGTGGTCCGGCTTGCTTGTCAACCGTGTGGTTGTAAAAAGCGGCGAAGGACAATTGCGCTAGGAATCCGTGATTGGGTTCATCACACAACTGCGCGCAGTAAGGGATTCATGTCGACGGCCACGACCTCGGCTCGGGCTCGACGAACGAGGCCGCCTCGTCCGTCCTCGCCGGCGCCTCGCCCTCCAGTGCAAGTGTGAAAGGCCGAGGCGGCGGCCAGACGAACGGGGCTCGAGAGGCGATCGTCGTGACCTCAAGTGTAGAAACCGACTTCGAAGACGGCGCGCGATTGCGTGACGAGCCTCGTTTGCGTGCTGTGACCCAGCGAGCGGGACTTGGCCGAGCAGGACGTGCACTTGACGGGCTGGGTGTTGGACGACCTGGACGAAAGGGCCGCGGGGCGGATCGGTTCGACGCGGCCAGCCGGCCAGTCGCGAAGGGGACGGAAAAGAGGCTTTCGGGGCCGACGGTCAGTCGGACGAGCGAACACGGCTGGCAATAGACGCGCGGTCTCGGGTCGCCTCAGGTGCCGGAACGAGGCGGGCGGTCGGCGTGTGCTGTTGCGGAAGCGGGCTCGGTCGAGAACCGCCGACAGAGGCCGGGGCGACTTCTCGCGTGTTGCCGAAAGACCACGCTCCGGCGCTGTCGCCGCGGCGAGAACCAACGACGGCGGTCGGCTGGTTCTGTCAGTTGCCGTCGTCAGTGGGCTGACGTGTTGCGAACTTTACGGTTTCGAAGTTCGCCAGACGGCATGCGTCGTAGACGGCAATCATGTCGTCCATGGGAACGTCCGGGTCGATGTCGAGAATGACTGGCAGTTCCGGAGCCACGGCGGCCAGTTCTTTCAACCGTTCTTGCAGTTGTTGGAAGTCGTCGAACGTCTGCCCGTAGGTCGGGTCGTTGAATTCAACAAGCGTGTGTCCTTGCGCGGTTCGCCGCAAGTGCAGCCACAGTTGTCCGAGCAAGGGCGGCTGTTTCGGCACGGGCTGCTCCGACTGGACGTCGCCGGCCGACAGTTCCGTCCCCAGCAAGAACTCGCGCACCTGCCCCGCCGACGCGCACACGAAGAAAATCAGCAGCAGGAAGACGACGTCAATCATGGGTGTCATGGGAACCTGCTCGCGCGGGTGGTCTCGGTCGCGGAACGACGGAACTTGCATCGACCTTCCCTCGACTTCGCGGTCAGCGCGGCAGCACGGCGAACCCCACTTTGCGCACGCCGGCTCGAGCACACGCCAACAACAGCGGCTCAATGTGACGGTACTCGACTGCACGGTCCGAGCGAATGCGGACCTCGAACGTTTCGCCCGACTCGCTTCGTCCGGCGGCAATCATTTGCTCCAGCTCGGCCAGCGGCACCCTACGACCGCTGACGAAGTACTCGACGTCGCGAGTGACCGTAATGACCAGTCGGCGCGGCGACTCGTTTACGTCGTTGGCCGCTTCTTGTGCCCGCGGCAAGTCGACTGGCTGGAGCGATTCGCTGCGCACCAAGTGGCTGGCCGCCAGGAAGAAAATGATCAGTTGCAGCACGACGTCGATGAGCGGCGTCAGGTTGAAAGGCAGGCCGAGTTTTCGTTCTGGAGTTGGAATTCGCACGGGTTCGTTCCTGCGCGCAAGGACTAGCTCTGTTGGGACCGACCGCGTCCGCGTTCGATTGCCACCGGCGGGACACCGGGCTCGTCCGAGCCGGACCGACCGCCCCGACGGCCTTCGTGTCGTGGACCGGCCGCACGCCCGCGTGCCGCGGCGGTTCGTTTGAAGTCGGCAAACACCCGCTCGGCCATTAACGACGCCTCGGCCACCAGTTCGTCGATTCGGTTCCGGAAAATGGCAAAGAAGGCCAAGGCGGGCACGGCCACACCCAGGCCCATGAGCGTCGTCACCAACGCCTTGTAGATGCCCGGTGCCAGCTCCGACACCTGCGGGTTCGCCTTGCGCTCGAATTCCATGAAGGCCAAAATCATGCCCCAAACCGTTCCCAGCAGTCCCAGCATGGGCGCCAGCGTGCCAATGACCGAAAGGTACTCGATTTTGCGGAAGAGCCGAGCGGCCTGTTCGCGAGCGGCTTCTTCCATGGCTTTTTCGACAGCCTCGTAGCCCAGGTCCACCTCTTCCAGACCGGCTGCCAGCACGTGAGCCAGGAAACTGGGTTGAAGTTTGCACTGCTGGCGGGCGTCGGTAATAGCTCCGTGCGACAAGTGCTGGTGGACGGTTTCCGCCAGGCCGGGCGGCATCATGGCCTTGCGTCGAATGCTCAGCAGGTGTTCGATGACCAAGGCCACCATGGCCACGCTCAAAAGGCCAATGACGGCTCCAATCAGTCCGCCCGCTCGGGCCAGTTCACGCAGGTCGAGTTGTCCGAGGCCGGCGCCGGAGCCCGAAGGCCGAGACGAGCCGGGTCTCTCCGCGTTCGTCGTGCCACTGTCGCCGGGCGGTGCCGCTGTCGGAGCAGTCGACGGCGGCGGTTGCTGCGACGACGCTCCGGCGTCGGAAGCCGAGGCCGTTGGACCGAGGGCCGAGCCCGCCGAGCCGCTCGGACCGGCCGTCTCGGGCACCGTCGGCAGACTGGTCGTTTGAGCTCCCGCCAAACCGCTCCACAACGCCGCCCACGCGACGGACACCCACGCCAACAGGAACACGCTGACTCGTGTCGAGTTCATGAAAGCTGTCCGTAACGAGGAAGGTCTTTCCAAACGGGGCGGCCGCTTCGGAACGGCCCCCCGCTCCGCGGACAACCGGCTGGTTCGACTTCTTCGCGAGGCCGGCCGACGCCAGGTCAGCTGACTCGTGGCACCGGACGGCCTGCGTCCGACCCACAGCACTCGACGGCTGCGTCACCGGTCCGTGCCGTCGGCGGTTGGCCGGACACGCTCCACCCGCTGGGCGTGTTTTAGTTCAGAAGCCGCCTGCTTGGCAAACTCGGTTTCGGGAAAGCGGTCGGTCAGCTCGCGAAAGAGCCGTTCGGCTTCGGCCGTCCGGTTGATTCGTTTCAGGCACCGGGCGGCTCGGAGCAATGCGTCGGCGGCCAGACGGGGGTCGTCGTCGTAGACCAGCGGAACCCACAGGTAGTACGTGGCAGCCAAGTCGAACTCGTTTCGCTGTTCGTGTCCTCGGCCCACCAGGAAGTACGCTCCGCCTCGAACTCGGTCCGGCAGCGTCTCGGCGTCCCGCTCCCACTGGCTGAGTTCCAGTCGTCCCAGGTCGCCCTGCTTCAGCCGTCGCCGCCACAATTGCACGCGGGCCAGCGCTCGGACGCGCGAGTCGGTGCTGCTGGAAAGTTTCTGCAGCGTGGCCAGAGCTCGGGCCCGGCCGTCGGGAGCGTCCAACAAGACGCTGGCTCCCAGCAGCAGTCCCACGTCGGTCGGGTGTCGAAGCCAGACGCGTGCGAGCCCCTGGGCCGAACTGGTGTCCGCACTCGCCTCGTCCCACACCAACGGAATGACACCGTAGTACGGAGTGAACGGGTCGCTTTGCACCAGCAACAGGAACCGCGAGCCGGCCGTCGCGTAGTCGCCCTGCCACAACGCACAGCGCACCAGCATGGCCAGAATTTCCCGTCGCACCCAGGCCCGCGGCTCGCTTCGCAGAGCTTCGCTGTAAGCTTGCTGCGCCTCGGCCACTCGGTGCTGCTGGTACAACCGGTCGGCCAGTTGGTGCTGGGAACTCTTCAGCGTCTCGACCGCCAGCACCTGGTCCGCCGGGTAGCGACGAGGCTGACCGGTGGGGCTGAGCTGAATGACCAGCTCTTGGCCCGTGTAGTCGAGCACGTGGCAGCGGAAGGTCATGGTGCCGCCTTTCTGGCTGGAGCGAAGGACGACGCGGTCCTGAGCGACCGCCGCCGTTGCTAGTGCTGACAACGTCGCCGCAACGGTCAGCCAAACGTCGAGCCGCGAAAGGCGCGACCGCGCCCGACGCCGTGCGACGGCCGGCCGGGTCGTCGGTTCGGCTTGTTTGACTGAACGCGCCACGGTGGTCGTCTTTCTTGTCGAGCGGGCTGGTGACGCAACGTTCGGGCCGAGCCCGGTCAAAGCCACGTCTCGCTCACCGGTTCGGTCGGGTGAACTGAGTGACGTCGCGGTACTGGTACGAGCCGCCGTTTTGTCGGGCCAGTCGTTTCAGGAAGTTGTCGGCTGGCACGGGAGGTCCGCGGCCGAACTCGACGCAGTGGATTTTCGCGCGTCCCGCGTTGAGCCTCCGAATTTCGTCCAGGTCGGCGGCGGTCAGTTGCGGTTGGTCGGCGTCTGTCAAGAAAAAGATGTGCTCCGGCCCGTAGCTCAGCGCCCGCTTCAGCGCCTGCATGTGGTCGGTGCCGCCGTCCGCCTGAATGCTGGCAATGAACTGCCGAGCCAGCGTTCGGTTAATGTCGGTGGCCCAGAAGAGCTGTCGTTTGTGGCCCGGCAGGGTCAGCTCCTGAGCCCGCTCGTTGTAGAAAATGATTTGAAACTGCTGGGTCGGCTGGAGCGACTCCAGACTGGCCAGCAGTTCGGCCTTGGCCACCAGAATGGCGTGGTGACTGGCCATGCTTCCGGAGCGGT
>CAYSAG010000028.1:0-29084 GCA_964428935.1 uncultured Planctomycetaceae bacterium
AGACGGCCACCGAGCTAACTTCAGGTTACAGGTGTTCAAACGTGTCCACTTCCGGCTGCAGGCTTCGCCGCTCGGCCCGGACCACTCGGTCCGTTTCCCCGTTTCATCCGCCTTTCGGCACGAGGCTGCCCAGACCGTCCCGGTTGAAACTCCGGCCCGCCACTGTGCAGAATCCGTTTCAGTCGGTAAGCTGTTGGAAGGTCGTGCGCTCTTGTTCGCCGACGGACAGGACGGTGTTCGTCGTGCCGCCAGCGGCTCGACCGCTGGTCTGTGTGCGGCCGGAACGTCCACGCTACGGAAGGGCCTGAGGGAGCAATGAAGGCAGCGTACATCGAACGGACGGGTCCGCCCGAGGTCATTCGGTACGGCGAGTTACCCACGCCGGAGCCCGGTCCGACTCAGTGCTTGGTGCGAGTGGCGGCCGTGGCGGTCAACCCGGTCGACACGTACATTCGCAGCGGAGCCATTTCGGTCCCACTGAAGTTTCCGTTCATTGTCGGCTGTGACCTGGCCGGCACGGTCGAGAAGGTGGGCGAGCAGGTGACGCGGTTCAAGCCGGGGGACCGCGTCTGGGGGAGCAACCAGAGTTTCTTCGGACGTCCCGGCACGTTCGCCGAGTACGCGGCCGTCGACGAGTGCTGGTTGTACCCCACGCCGGAGGGAATGTCGGACGAGCGGGCAGCGGCCGGCGCCTTGGTGGGCATTACGGCTCACCTAGGTCTGTTCTTGCACGGCGGACTCCGGTCCGGCGAAGTCGTCTTCGTCAATGGCGGAACCGGCGGCGTTGGTTCGTGCGTGGTGCAGCTGGCGAAAGCCGCGGGAGCTCGCGTCATTGCCACGGTGGGCAACGCCCAGAAGAAAGAGCTGTGCGAAAGCTGGGGCGCCGACTGCGTGCTCGACTACCACGACCCGAACTTGGACGACCAGATTCGCCAGTTCGCCGAGCCGTTCGGCGGAATCGACCTCTGGTTCGAGACGCTCCGCGAGCCGACGCTGGAACGCACAATCGGCCTAATGAAGAAGCGAGGTCGCATCATTTTAATGGCTGGCCGAGACGCGCGGCCCGACTTTCCTTTGGGGCCTTTCTACGTGAACGACCTGCGTCTGATCGGCTTCGCCATGTTCAACGCTTCGCCCGAGGAACAGCGGCGTTGCGCCGAGGCAATCAACGAGCTGTTTCAGAAAGGCGGCTGGCAGCCGGTAATCGGAAAGGTCCTTCCCCTCTCCGAGGCGGCTCAAGCCCACCGCCTGCAAGAAGAAAACACACTGGGCAAGAAGGGCACGCTGACCGGCAAAATTGTTCTCAAACCCTGACCGGCCGACCGGCTCCCCTTCCTTCCGCACCGCGGGACGTGTGCAACCGCGGTTTTGGTTGCAGTCGTCGGCTCGTGACGGTTTAATGTGTCCGTTCAAACGTTAAGGTCCGTTCCGGCGTACGAAACGGGCTGTGTGTTTTCAGACAGTGGGGTGTCTGTTAGAGAAAGGACGAGCCATGACACTGCTGAGACGAACAATCTGGACGCTGAGCCTGTTGTCCATGCTGAGTCTGCCGGTCTTCTTGACCGGTTGTCCGAGCAGCAATCAGTCGTCCGAACCCAGCGCGACGTCGACGGAGGAGCCCACGGGCACGGAGAGTCCGCAGGCTGAGCCGTCCGGTGGCGAGGAAGGCGGCAGCGAAGCCGGTTCGACCACCGGCGGCGGTACCGAGACTCCGTAGCCGCTTCAGACGCGACACAAACCCTTTTCCGTCGTGAGGCTAGACCGACCAGCCGACGAACGCGAAAAGGCCGTGCTACAACGACGACCGGCCGCAGTCCAGCGTTCTGCTGCTGCGGCCGTCTTCGTGCGCGACCACCGTCCGCGCGAGTTCGGCTCACGGCCATGATGGTCGCTCCGACGTTTTTCCGCGCTCTCCCCTTCCCGCCCCGCTCGCCGGCCGCGCCTCACCGTTCGCCCTGCAGCAACCGCTGCAGACGCAACGCGTCTTCGCGCATGTTCGAGTTGTTCAGCAGGCAGTAGCCGGACCGACGTCGACACTCGCCGGCCACTCGACGCAGCTCGTCGTCCGAGTAACGGTGCGAGTAGACAATGCGCCCGCGCTGGTCCACCCGACCGTGAAGACGAAAGTAGACGGTCCCGCCGGTGACCGGCTCAGCGTAAAGCGGGTCGACCACGTGGACCAAGTCCAGCTCGTTGCACAACGACCGAACCAACGCGTCGGTCCACTCCGCTCCACGCGGCTCCCAGCAGAACGTCAGTCCGTCTCGCGCAGCCCAGCCAAAAAAGCGCCGCAAGTTGCTCACGTTTTCGTCGGTCGGTCGGAAGCTGGCCGGACACTGGAAAACGACACACGCGGCGTGAAGCAGCCGAGCCAACTCCAGCGTCGTGTGCCAAGCGGCTCGAACGGTCGGCGTGTCGCGGAAATCACCACACTCGGCCCGCTCCGCCTCGCTCAACCGACACCGCTTGTACGTGGGGCTGCTTCCTCGGTGCGTAATGGCCTGAAAAGCCTTCAGCGTGAAGACGAACTGGTCAGGAGCCTGCCGACGCCAACGCTCAACCGTTCGGGCTTGCGGAGGCTGGTAGAACGTTTGCTGAATTTCGACCAGCCGAAACGTGCGAAAAAACTCCGCCTGCGGAAGACAAAACCCACACGTTCCCACGAGCACGCCGCTCATGAGCGTCCCTCGCCACCGCGTGGTCCGGCGGGCCGTCGGCCGTCCGCCTACGGGTTGGCGACCAACTGTTTCATTTCTCGAACCGCCCGCTCGAACCCGACCAGAATGGCCCGAGCCACAATGCTGTGGCCAATGTTCAGCTCACTCACCCCCGGAATGGCCGCAACGCGACGGACGTTGCGGTAGGTCAGGCCGTGTCCCATGTGAAGGAGCAGTCCGGCGTCGAGCGCGGCGCGGCCCGCCCGAACCAACGTCTCGTACTCCCGGTCCTGCTCCTGCCTGGTTCGAGCCTCGGCGTAGCGGCCCGTGTGCAGCTCGACCGCGTCCGCTCCCAGTTCCTTCGCCACCTCAATCTGTCGCTCGTCCGGGTCAATGAACAGACTGACTTCAATGCCCGCCTCCTGAAGCCGCTGAACGCACTCGCCCACCTTTTGCCGGTGAGCGACCACGTCCAGTCCTCCCTCGGTCGTAATTTCCTGCCGACGTTCCGGGACCAGCGTCGCCTGGTCGGGCCGGACGTCCAACGCAATTCGCAAAATTTCCTCCTCAGCCGCCATTTCCAGGTTGAGCTTCACCTGGACCGTCTGCCGAAGCACCCGCAGGTCCCGGTCCTGAATGTGACGGCGGTCCTCCCGCAAGTGCAGCGTAATGCCGTCGGCCCCGCCCAGCTCGGCCAGCACGGCCGCCCAAACCGGGTCGGGCTCAATTGTCCGACGGGCCTGCCGCACCGTCGCCACGTGGTCAATGTTGACACCCAAAGCTGGCATGGTCCCGCTCCTTGCTCAAGGCTCGCTTCCCTCTTGCCCTCCGACCACGACCCTCCTGCGCAGACCAAAGGCTTCCGCAACGCAACTGGCGCTCAGAATGACCGACAACAGAATATTCACTCGCGGCCGAAGATGGCAGTCTCGGCGCTCCACAACACCACGGCGGCCGGTGCGGTCCGCAACTTGACGTGAGCTCCACGACTGCCGACACAGTCGCCAGCCCGTACCGGCCGGCCGTTGCGGCCGCACCCGGCACCGGAGCCGTCGCCGCCGAGGCTGCGACCGCCCTCGCGGCGGGCCGCCAGACGCCAGCAAGGCCGTTTGCCGCTCCGCCCGGTCACCAGTAGAATCCGCCAGCGCAGCCGGCTCCGCCACGCAAATCCGAGGGTTGCCCCTCGAAAGACGGCTCGCTGCACCGGCCAGGCCGCTCGCGTCCCCGTGCAGAAGCTGAATGTCTGCTCGAGTGGCCTGGCCGGTTGACCCCGAAGCCTACGGCCGTCAGCGCAGGTTCGACCCAGCCGTCCGAAAAGCTGCGTACGAAAACGGAAAGAACAACGCGCCCTAGGCGTGTAGCACGCGCCGCCGAATCGTCGGCCGCTCGGCCGGCACGCCCGTTTTGAAAAGCGAGGCTCGAGAACCCATGTTGCCCAACTCGGACCAGGTTCTAATGGGGGTCGGCGTTGCCGTCGTTTGTCTGGCGGGGTTGGTTCGAGCCGACTGGTTTCTGGCCGAGACCCGAAAAGGCCAACGTCTGGTGCGCTGGTTGGGTCAACCGTGGGCCGGCCGAGTCTTTCGAGCGCTAATGGGGCTCGGAATTGTTTTCGGTCTGCTGCTGGCCAGCGGCGTGGTCAACCCGGTGCAGTGGTGAGTCGGCCGACGAGGGACGGCGGTCTCGTTCGCTGTCGGCGGTCGCAGGTGGAGCGACGTCGGGTGCCGGGCCGCCGAGGCTCGAAAGCGGGTCGCCAGCGCTGGACGTCGCGTCGACGCGGGAACGACTCGCGGTCGCGCTCGTCGACGAACAGCTTGACGGCCCCGAGTCCGCTGGCCTACAGTCTTGCCCGACCCGCGTCGCCGGTCGGCCTTCGGGAACCGCCGGTCGCCTCCAGCCGACGGCCAGCCGCTCTGTCGGTGACCCGTCCGGTTGCAGCAGGCGACGCGTCGGCGGCTGGAGAACTCGAACGACGAAGTCGAGACCGCCGAAACTCACACCACGGTTCCAGCCGAACACGGTGTCGGTCGTCACGAATTTCGGTACCACGAGAATTCGAAAAAAGGAGCTCAACGAAACCAATGAAAGACCTGATTCCCGCCCACGGTGGCCTGGACGAACCGGTCTGGCTGATTGTCCCGGACGAGGAAGTGGAAGAATTCAAGGCCAAGGCGGCTGCTCTGCCGAAGGTGTCTGTGTCGGCAGCCGACTTGTCCACCGTGTACCGTTTGGGCGATGGAACCCTCAGCCCGCTGACCGGACCCATGGACCGGCAAACCTACGAGCGGGTGCTGGAAGAGGAAGTCATTGAGCGGGACGGTCGGTTGTACGCTTGGACGATTCCCATTGCCTTCCCGGTCGACCAGCAGACGGCTCGCTCGATTCAGCCGGGCCAAACGGTCGCTCTCACCAGTCCGCACGGGCAGGTGGTGGCGACGCTGGAAGTGAGCGACGTCTACCCGTGGGACAAAATGAAGTACCTGCGGAGCGTGTACGGAACGGAGCGAATCGACCACCCGGGCGGAGACATGGTCCTCAAGAACGACGCCGACAAGACGCACTTGCTGGGCGGCCGCATTCGCGTCTTGCCGCAACCGAAGCACCCCAGTTTCGGCCAGTACATTTTGACGCCTCGGCAAGTGCGAGCGCTCATTCGCGAGAAAGGCTGGGACGCCGTCGTGGCGTTCCAAACTCGCAACCCGCTGCACCGCGCTCACGAGTACGCCTTGGTGTACGGTCTGGAGACTCTTCTGCGACAGGGAAAGAACGCCGGCGCGGTCCTGAACCCGCTGGTCGGCGAAACGAAAAGCGACGATGTCAGCGCCGAGGTGCGAATGAAGACCTACGAGAAGCTCATTACCGACCGCGTCTTGGGCGAAGGAGACAGCGACCCGGAGCTTTGGAAAAACCGCTCCGACACCGTGGCCGACCGCGTCGTGCTGATTGGACTGGACATCAAAATGTTTTACGCCGGCCCGAAAGAGGCGGTCATGCACGCCATTTACCGTCAAAACATGGGCTTCACTCACATCATCATTGGCCGCAAGCACGCCGACGCGCCCTACCACGACGGCTCACCCATTTGGGGAGACTTCGACGCCCAGGAAATTTTCGACCGATTGAAGGGTGAGCTGCGCATTCAGCCGGTCAAAGTCGGTTTCGCCGCGTACTACGAGAGCATTGGCCGGGTCGACCTCATGGAAAACCACCCGGACGAAAAGCCCGTGTTCATTTCGGGCAAGGAGGTGCGAGCGACCCTGCAGCGCGGCGAAATGGTCGACCCGCGAATCATGCGTGAAAGCACGTCGCGGATTCTGATGGAAGCTTACCGAAAACAGCAGTCCGGCAATTGAACGAAGGGCCTCCGCCGACAGGGCGACCGAATCTACGGCTCGACCAATCCGTACTTCTTCAGCTTGCTGTAGTAAGTGCTGCGCGGCATTCCGAGCAGCCGGGCGGCCTGAGCTTTGTTGCCGCCACAACGCTGCAGGGCCTCGAGAAGTAAAGCTCGTTCCGAGTCGGTCTGCCAGCCCGACCCGGTTGGTCCCACGGCCCGTGCCACGCTCGGAGCCACCGTCGTCGTCAGTCCGGGCCGGACGACGGTGGAGCGTCGCGTTCGGACCACGTCGGCCCCCACCGTCACTTCTGTGGGCAGGTCTTTCAGCCGAACGGTGTCGCCGTCGGCCAGGACCACGGCCCGCTCGATCGCGTTCTCCAGCTCGCGAATGTTGCCCGGCCAGTCGTAGCGGTGCAAGGCGTCCAGGGCGGCGTCCTCGATTCGAGTGACCTTCTTGCCCAGCCGTCGAGTGGCCTGCTCCAGAAAGTGGTAGGCCAGCTCGACAATGTCTTCCTTCCGTTCGCGGAGCGGCGGTAACAAAAGCGTAATGACGTTCAACCGGTAGTAAAGGTCTTCGCGGAACTTCCCTTCGCGAATCAACCGCGGCAAGTCTTGGTGCGTGGCCGTAATCAACCGAACGTCGACGTGAATGGTCCGCGTGCTCCCGACCGGCTCAAACGACCGCGTCTGCAACACGCGCAGCAGTTTGACCTGCGTCTCGAGCGAAATGTCGCCAATTTCGTCCAGAAACAAAGTCCCGCCGTTGGCGGCTTCGAATCGACCGATGCGGTCCCGGTGGGCCCCCGTAAAAGCTCCCTTCACGTGCCCAAACAGCTCGCTTTCCAGCAGTCCCGGCGACAGCGCCGCACAATGGACGGCTACGAAGGGACCGTCCCGGCGAGGACTGTTCTCGTGAATGACTTGGGCCAGCATTTCCTTACCCGTGCCGCTTTCGCCGAGCAAGAGCACGGAGGCGTCGCTGGCCGCCACCTTGCGAGCCGTCTCGAGCACGCGACGAATGGCCGGGCTGTTGCCGCGAATCAGGCCTCGACGAAAGTCTTTTTCCGGCTTCGGTGTTGTTCGAGCTTGCGGAGGTTCGTCCGGCGCCGACAAGTCGCCCTGCACGTTCTGCATCATGGCAATGCGTCGGCGTTGTTCCTCAATCTGAGCGGCCTTCCGTTGCAGCTCTTCGTTCAGTCGAGCGAAATTGCGACGCAACTCCTGGCTCTGAATGGCCACGCCGGTCACCTGGCCCAAGGCGTTCAAGAACGTCAAGTCCTCGGCCGTGAAGGGCGTGCCGCTCCCTTTGGCCGACAGAGCCACCAGCCCGACCAGCTCGCCGCGAATCTCCAAAGCGTAAAGCAGGTGGGCGTCGAGCTGTCGCAGAGCTCGTTGGACCGGCGAGGAACCCCGCAGCCCGGGCAGTCCCCGGTGCAGCGTCTTTTCGGTCCGCAGCGACTGCAAAACGCCAGCTTCCAGCCGCAGTCGCTGCGGCCACGCCTCGCCCAGCCGCGACAGCAGCTCGAATTCGCCCGTCTCGCCGTTGAAGGAGTAAATGGCTGCCTGCTTCACGCGAAGCACGTCACGGCAGGAAGCAATCATGCGGTCGGCCAACACGCGGCGGTCTGCAAACTGCTCCACCGCCCGATTGATTTCCTCCAGCGCTCGGTCCAACTGGTACTTCTCGCGGTAAAAGCGTCGGTCCACCGCCTGCTGCAACTGGTCCCGCAGCCACAGCATGGACCCCACCACCAAAGTCAACACCAGCACCAGAAAAACCGACTGCTGCGTGGTCAGGACCGGTGTGCGCAAACCGGCCAACACCGTCACGGCGGCAATGGCCGTCGCGAACCCGACGGTAATGGCCGCGCTGGCCAACGAGTAGACCATGCCCTTGCTGACCAGCTGGTCCATCAGCAGCAGTTTGAACCGGACAATGCCCACCCCGTAGGCCAGCAAGAACGACAAACACGCAAAGAACATGCAAAGGCGCGTCTCCCAGCCGAACGCAAAACGAACTTTCCCTTCCGGTCCGGACAGGAAAGCCAAGTACAACACGTAGCCGACCAGCACCGCCGCCGTGGCCGCCGCAGCCAGAATCCACTTCATTTGAGCCTTCTCGGCTCGACGCCGCGTGACGGCCGAGTTGTAAGCCACGGCAGCCAGCGTCAACACAAAGCACCCCGCCGCGAAGACCACGTAGCCGTAAATGGCGTCCCGTAACGCTTGCAGCAGCACGGCTACGCGAGCCGCTGTCGCCACGTCAGTCTGACCGGTCTGCAGCCATTCGATGTAGCCCAGCAGACCCACGAAACCGACAATCGCGCAAACCGGCACGCTGTAAATCACCGTCACCCAATGCCGCGGCAGCCGACGTACGGCCGGGGTCGCATTCGGGTACACGTTGAAAAAGTGCAGCAGCGTGACCGGTAGCAGGCTAGCCCCCACCACAAACGGCACCATGAGCCAAAGACGGCTGGCAATGATCCACCAGTGAAAGCCGCCCATGAAGGCCAACAGGCTGAGCGCGCAGGTCGAGAAGAACAGGCGAGCGGACTGGTCGAACGGCCGGTACCACACCGCGACCGCCGCCACCACGTAAATCGGAAGAAAACACAAGAACCACACCAGCGACAGCAGGACCTCCGTCAACGGCAACGAGTGAAGCTGCAAGTACGTGACCTGCCGCTCCGCGCCGTCCGCCGGCTGAAACTCCACCCGCACGTAGCGCTTCCCTTCCACGGCCACGAGCCAGGGAATCTGCCCAATCAGCTCGGAAATGTCCGAGCCGGCGTCAAGCTGTCCGCCGGCAGGCAGCTCCACGCCCCGAAGCCGCGCGACCACTGCGGCAAAGTCGGCAAACGTTCGCACCGGCTGGTTTCCAATCTGCACGACCACGTCCCCCACCCCCGGCCGTGCGCAGCCCGCAGCAACCACCGCGTGCGTCACGTCACGAATCCGAAGACCGCCCGCCTCCGGCACTTGGTCGGTCAACAGGCACCGGAGCCCGAAGTCCGGGCTGGTCGCCGCCAACCCCAGCATGAACACTGCGTACAAGCTGGTGACGGTCAACGCGACCACCATGCTCGCCCGCGCCCACGTCACGTTCTTCATTTCAGCCCTTCTCCGCAAGAGTCGCCCGCGGCACACCTAGACCTAGAACGCACCAGTGCCCGCCGTCCCTCCTGCCAACCCAGCCCTTTACATGGTCACGACGCCCCGCCTCAGCCCCGTCTCGGCGCCGCTTCGGACACCCGCCAGAACTACCGCTTCGGCGCCGAGTTGTCAAGGTTCGGCGCCGAACTGACTCGGCTTCGCCTTTCGGCGCCACGTCGGTCACGGCGGTCGCGCCGCGTGGCGCGAAGGGCCGAAAAACAAAGCGTCGTCCAAACCTATTGGCCCACAACTTGTTCCGAGGAACGACGCCCGGGCAAGCCCCGCACCTCCGGCACGAAAGCTTCAAGTTGGCACGGTCTGTGCATTGCAAGGTGCCTGTCGCTTCGGCGCCGAACTGGCGGTGCTAGGAGCGGCGATTGTCGAGGTCTTTCCGGTTTGGCCCAGCCAAGCCCTCGCGCGGAAGAAGCTCTGCTCTGGAAGACCGGGACGGAAACTGTCCCCTGATTGCAGCCTGACCCACTCTGCAATTCAGACGTCCATCGCGAATTCTTTTCCGGTCTTCGTTCCGACGCGACGAGGGCTTTTTCTTTGCGCTCAACCGGCCCGCCCGTCGCGGTTCGGGCTCTTCGTCTCGCGACGCTCTCGCTCTGCGTCGGCCACAGGCCGCACGTCGAGCCCGCCCCTTGGTCGTCGCGCACGCGGACGTTAGACTAGCCTCGGCGTCTGTCTTGGACTCTCGCCCCAACGGCGCTCCGACCGGTGGGCAGCAGACTGCCACCGGCGCGGGGCCGGCGGAACGTCGGAAAACAAAACGGGCGAACTCGGCTTCTGAAGGAGCGGACGGTCCATGAACGGCCTGACCGGTTTGCAGCCTTTCAACCTGTTCACTCCGAGCAAAGTCGTCTTCGGCTGGGGAAAGCGAACCGAGCTGGGTCAGCACGCCCGGCTGCTGGGCAAGCGAGCGTGGGTGGTTTGCGGCAGCCGGACCTTGCAGCGCAACGGCGTGCTGGACGAGCTGCTGGAGCAGCTCCGGTCCAGCGGAGTCGCGTGCGAGCTGCTGGCCTCAATCGACCACGAACCGGAGGTCCGCGACGTCGACGAGGTGGTCGGCCGGCTGCTGACGGCCGGGCCGAAGGACGGCGACTTCGTGCTCGCCGTCGGCGGCGGGTCAGCAATCGACCTCGGGAAAGCCGTCGCCGCACTGGCAACGAACCGCCACGGCCGGTCAGTGCGAGACTTTCTGGAGGGCGTCGGCCGGGGGCTCAAGATTACCGAGCGGCCGTTGCCGTTGCTGGCAGTCCCAACGACGGCCGGAACCGGCTCGGAGGCCACCAAGAACGCCGTCATTTCCAGCTACGACCCGCCGTTCAAGAAGAGCCTGCGGTCGGACTGGATGGTTCCGCCCGTGGTCCTGGTCGACCCGGAACTGACCGTCAGCGTCCCAGCTCGAACCACGGCCCACACCGGCATGGACGCGGTGACTCAGCTTGTGGAGAGCTTCGTGTCACGCCGCGCTCAACCCGTCCCTCAAGCCCTGGCGTGGAAGGGGCTGCAGTTGGCCGTGCCCGCCATTGAACGGGCGGTGACGGACGGAAAGTGCCGGCAGGCTCGCGAGCAAATGGCCTTGGCGGCGCTACTGTCGGGAATGGCCCTGGCCAACTCGGGTCTGGGGTTGGCGCACGGTGTGGCGGCTGCGTTGGGCGTTCACGCTCGAGTTCCGCACGGACTGGCCTGTGCGGTCATGTTGCCTGTGGCCATGCGAGTCAACCTGGAGGAACGGGTGGACGCGTTCTCGCAAATCGGCGCGTTGGTGACGGGCGAGCCGTGGTCGGTCACACTTCCTGACGCGGACAAGCGGCGGCTGGCCGAGGCGGCCGTCCGGTGGGTGGAGGAACTGTGTCGGCGACTGGGCGTTCCGAGCCGGCTGTCGGAGCTGGGGGTGCGGCCGGAGCAACTGCCGGCCCTGGTGAGAAGCTCTCGCGGAAACAGCATGAACGGCAACCCGCGACAACTGTCCGACGAAGAACTGCACCGCCTGCTGGAGGAGCTGTTGTGATTGTGGCCGCCGGCCTGTCTCCTGCTTGGCAGCAGATTTACGTTTTCGACCGGTTGCAGCCCGGCGAAGTGAACCGGGCCGTCCGCACGGCGGCCTGCGCGTCCGGAAAAGTGCTCAACGTCGCACTGGCCGTGCACCAGCTGGGCGCCGACGGCGTGACGGTGTGTGTGGTAGGCGGTGTCAGCGGACGGGCCATTCAGGACGAGTGGTCGCAGCGTGGTCTGAATGCCCGGTGGGTTGAGTCGGCGACTCCAACCCGCACGTGCACGACGGTCATTGAAACCCAGACGGGTCGGACGACGGAACTGGTCGAGAACTGCGGGCCGGTCACCGAGAAGGAGCTGTCGGCGTTCGAAAATGAGTTCGTCGAAGTGGCGGCCGAAGCTTCGGTCGTTGTGCTCATCGGTTCCCTGCCGACGGGAACGCCGTCCGACTTTTACCGCCGCCTGCTGGACCGAACCGCTGCCACGGTCGTGCTGGACGCTCGCGGCCCAGAGCTGCTGAAAGCTCTCGACCGCCAGCCGTTCGTCGTGAAGCCGAATCGAGCGGAGTTGGCTCGGACGGTGGACCGCGACCTGAACGACGAGCCGAGCGTGCTGGCAGCGGCTCGCGAGCTGACCGAGCGAGGAGCCGAGTGGGTGTTGGTGACCGACGGCAGCCGACCCGCGTTGCTGGTTTCGCAGCGGGAGGCCTTTCGAGTGCAGCCGCTGCCGGCCCGGACGGTCAATCCGATTGGCTGCGGCGATTGTCTGGCGGCTGGCGTGGCGGTTGGCTTGGAACAGGGCCGCTCGGTGCTGGACGCCGTACGGTTGGGAATGGCCGCCGCGGCGGAGAATCTGTCGCAGCTCTTGCCGGCCCGCCTGTCGGCGGACCGCGCCTTCAGCCGCTGGCAGGCGGTCCGCTGGGAACGGGTTTGAGCGACCGCCTGAACCACTCTCTGTGGACGGTCGAACCGTTGCGACAGCCGCAACGTTGGTCGAGCTCCGGCCCTGCTGGTCCGAGCCCAGACACTCGGCCTGGTAGAGCACGACGGACACTCGAGCCGCGCCGACCCACTCAGCGGTCAGCGACAGCCCTCGCGTGCAGACGGTCCGGCAAACTGCGTGCCCCTCCCATGCCGGGCCCGTTTGGCACGTCGAATTTGGCGCAACAGTTCTCGAATGTCTCGGTGGGCGTACTGCGAATGCAGAACGACCAAAGCGTCGCCAAAAAACCAAATTGAACCACCAATGCCGTCAAGTTTCTCCCACGGCCAAGGGGTAAAATCGCAGACGACATCGACTAAGGCGGCAACCCTCGCCCGTTTTTCCTCAGGCTCCAGAGTCACTCCGTCCTCTTCGAGCAGGTCACCGCAGCTGTAGACTCGGAGTTCCTGTACGGGCTCGCACGGCGGCTCTGTAATTAGAATCACGCATCCATCGACAAAGTAATCTAGCGTCAACGGTTCCAGAATTAGCCTCAACAGGCGTCGAGCGCGAATGGCTGAGTAGCGCAACCGCAAAGTCACCGGCTCGTCGCGGCTCACTCCGGCGTCATCGAGGATTGCATCGCATAAGAGAATGGGCACATCGATTTGCTCTTCTATCCATTTGAGGCATTCGCAGAGAGGGGTTTCGTTGAAGTTAACCCCCACAAGACGTGTTTCCAGTTTCCGTTCGACCTCCAGCACATCGGGTTGGCCGGGCGCGAAAACCTCCGCGGTGCTCAGTCGCTGACGTCCTTTTGATTGGCCCAAGGCCTGATTCGCGGAGTACATGACGAGCGCGTATTGGGTGACCAAAGCGAACGCACCGAACACCACGAAGCCTCGCGCCGGCGACCGTCGGCGACGACACATGGTGCAGTCCTCCCCTATCGGAATCAACCGTCAAAGCACTGGCGACCGCATCCACTCTTTCGGACCTCGAAGTACTTTCGCGGGCTCGTCCAGCAGCTCCTGGCACAGGCACCTCACCCTCCAGGCGGCTAGGCGGCACATTGCCTTCCCAGAATCTTGCCGCTACTTTGTGTCTCTCGTCGCTACTTCGTCGACCCCTGCGCGGCCTCTTTCGCTTTCCGAATCGCCTCCAGTAGGTCAGCGATTTCGCGGTGCACACGCTGGTTCTGCCACACGATGAGCAGGCCGTCGAACACCTGAGCGTAACCACCGTAGCCGTCCACCTGAAGCCACGGTCCGGACGTCGCGTTGTGAATGATTTCCAAGAGGCAGTCGGCGGGACTTTTCGGAACGGCGGTGCACTTGGATGAAGCCCGCTGCTGGCCCGGTGCTGCCTCGCAACTGTCGGTGCCAGATGGCCCTTCCCACTCGAAACCACCCGCTGGAACCTGAGCTTGACCGGTGTTTCCGGCGCCGGTCTGAGACGAGCCGATCAGGTCGCTGCAGTCGTAGACTCGCAGTTCCAGTGTCTCTTCGAAACGGGATTGCGTCGTGATCAATACGAACCCCTCGTCGACAATGTAAGCCAGCCCCAACGGCTCCAGAATCAAGTCGAGCGCTCGGCGAGCTGGAATGGCGGAGTGGTGGAGGCGGAGTTTGATGGGCGCGTCCGCCGAAAAGCCTTCCTCCTGTAAGGCCTTCTCGTCCAACACAAAGTCCAATCTCAGTTCGTCGCTCAGCCAAGCCAAGTACTCCTGTAAAGGCGTGCCGTCCCAATCCACCGGTTCCAGGAGCGTGTCCAACTTCGCTTCGACGTCGGCCGGCCCACGAAGAACAGCGCCGGCGTCTGTCCGCTGTTTCGATCGGTCGATGCGGTTCTTAGCCGCCGTTTGAGCCTTCTTGGCCGCTCGTGTCGGGTTGTCGGCCCAGGCAAGAGAGCTTGAGTACCGCAGTGGCTGCGTCAGCAAGGCCAGAGCGGCGGCCGTGATCAGCGCGCCCAGTGCGTAACGGAGCGACCTCGACATGGCTTCGTCCTCCCGTTCAAACAGCCCCACTGCTTTCGGAAAGCGGACGGCAGCCCAACTGTTTCGGCTCCCGACCGCGAACCTGTGCGAGAATCGGCCGTCGCCAAGACGAAGGCTTCACTCGGTGCCGTGAGTGACAGTGTCGCGCCGTTACGAACAAGAGCCAAGAAGAGCCTCAAACGCGAAGACAGAACTTCAAAGCGACTGGAGACTGGTACGAGACGAAGAAGACATGATTCCACTCGGCCTCGGCTTCCGCCACGTCCGCTGACGCTGCCAGACAGGCGTGCGGACACATGCCATTATGCGGTCGCGCGCCCAAAACTGTCAACATGTTCGGTTACGCTCTGCGCGAAGTCCCATTCAATCCGGCACGTAAACGACCTCACCGGTCTTGAGCCGGTAAGCGGTGCCGAGGCGCTGGCCTTCGCCACCGAGCGTACGCGGGGTGATGCGGTAGTGCTCGAGCTTTCGGCCTTTGCGGCGGATGATCTCCATGTTCGGCTGGCCGGGGTTCTTCAGAATGGTCAGGTCGGCCTGGGCCGAGAGCAGCTCGGGCAACCGGAAATGCGTGACCAACGCCAGCAGCAGTGCGACGGCAAAGACCATGGCCACGTCGAACAGGTTGGCCACGCTGCTCAGCGGGTCGTCGTCGTGGCTGTCCAGCAGGCGGCGATGTTGCGAGAAGCGAAGCAGCGGGGCCCGGGGGTTTCGATTACGCGGCATCGGCAGAGCCTCCGGATTCAGCGATGCATTGATAGACGTATTCGATGTCGGACAGATCGCGAGCGTACCATTGACGCCGGACCAGCCAAATGCCGTAGCAAATGCCGCCGACGAGCAGTCCCAGCACGGTCGTGCTGAAAGCGACGACCAGGTTGCGAGCCATGACGTCGATGTCGCCGCTGGAAAGGCCGATCAAGGCCGGGCCCATGGGGATGAGCGTGCCCATGAGTCCGAGGATCGGACCAACTCGGACACCGAAGCTCATGCGAGCCAGCCGCCCGGCCGCTTCAATCTCCAGTTCCGAAACCAGCTTGGCCAGACGCAGTGTGTCGGCCTGGATCGCTCGGCCGCGTTCGGCAAAGCAAGCGACGAGGCCCGGGTAGTCGGAACGCATAAAGAACGCGGCGGCTTTTTCTCGCTGTGCCGGCGACGATTCCGGCGAGGGCGACTCTTTGAAAAATTCCTGCCACGCGTCGCCGCACCGTCGCCGTTCGCGTGCCTCACGCACAAAGCCGCCCACTTCCAGCAGCGACCAGACCAGCAGACCCAACAGCGCCAGAATGACCGGCACCATGAGCGCCGTCGAGAGTAGATACAGCGTTTCGATGAGTGGGGTCATGGCAAAGTTTTCTATGCGTCTGCCAACCGGTTTTGGTTCCTTTGGAGTGCGGAGCTCCTGCTCCGCTTTGGATCGAAAGCGGCAGAGGACTGCCGCACTCCAAAAGAATCGAAAGCGGCATCGAGCTGTAGCATTCTTCTAAGTTCATTTCCCTGGCACGCCGCGGCGGAGACGGTAGCCGGCGGCGATGAGGGCCAGACACAGCAGTGCCAGGGCCAGCGTCATGGCGTAACGTCTGTTGTTGGTGGCGGTCGCTGACGGTTGGGCCGCCGTGGCTGGGGCCAGCTCGCGGCCGGTGACTTGTTCGGTGGGCTTGGAGGCCGGCGCACTCTGCTGCGGGTTAGTCTCCGGCGACGCTTTGTCTGCCGGCGATGACGAGCTTGGTTGGGCCACTTGGGCGGTGGACGGTGCCGATGCCGTTTCCTGCGGTGACTCGCTTTCGCGCACTTTTGCCCTGTACTCGGCGAGCAGTCGATCGAGTTCGCGGGACCCCGGTGCGCTGAGCACTTTCTCGACGAACTGTTCCAGCTTGCGGTTGCCGCCGGCGCGCAGTCCGCCGCCTTCGCCGTGTCGGGCCACCGATTGAGCGTATGCGACGGCGATCTCACGCACCGTCGCCTTATCGGGCTGCCAGTAGCCTTTGCGGATCGTCTCGAGCAGAATCTCGGTGATTTCCTGGAACGCGAACGGGTTCTCCGCTTCGAACCATTCGCGAATGTAAAGCCGCTTGCTGTCGCGCAGGTAGATGTCGACGATCTGCTCCCAGATGTCGTCGCTGATGCTGCCTTCACGCATGATCTTCCAGCCCATCGTGTTGGCCACGTGCACGGCGATCTGGTCGGCTCCGGCGTAGCCTTCTTTCATCATGCCTTCGATCCACTTGCGGTTGAACAACCGGACGCGGAAGTCCCTTCGCAGGGCGTCTTCGGCGCGGACCATTTGGGCTCGGTCCGGGTCGCGCACGTCCGAGAGGAACCATTCCGGCTCGCGGCCGGTCAGGTACTTGATCGCCAGCGACAGGCTGCCGCCCTTGTACCAGACGTATTTGTTCGACAGCGGCGAGCGGGTCCGATCGGACCAACTGCGCAGCAGGACCTCGGTCCCCTGGATGTGCCGGTTGTATGCCTCAGCCGCCTCGACGCCCCATAGCCCTTCGGTGTAGGCGTAGCGAGAGAACGACAGGTAGGTTTCCATCAGCTCTTCGCGCGTGTCCCATTCGCCGGACCGCTCGACCAGGTAGTAGTAGCCGGCGCTGCCGAACTGGCCCGGCGGGGCGCCGAAGATGCGGGCGTTGGCTAACGCGGCCGCTTTCTGCTCATCGAGCCCGGCTTCTTGGAGTTCGGCCTTCACGCGCCGGCTGTCCTCGGCGACGTAGTTGTTCGGCTCATCCAGTGAGGCCACCAAGCGGACGGCCTTGTCCAGCAGTCGCATGCGGGTGGGCAGCATGTCGCGGTAGTAGCCCAGGGCGGAGATGAAGACGTCGATGCGTGGCCGGCCCAGTTCGGCGGCTGGGATCACTTCCAGGTCGATCACCAGGTTGCGTTCGTCCCAGACCGGCCGGACGCCCATCAGGTACAGAATCTGCGACTCCATCACGCCGTAATCCTGGAAGGTGGCGAACGAGTTGAGCGTGAAGGCGACCTTGCGCGGGTAGCGGCCTTTTTCTTTAAGCTGCTGAGCGAGCAGTTGATCGACCAGCCGCTTGCCGATCTCCCAGGAGGGCCGGCTCGGGACCTCTTCCGGGTTCATCACGTACATATTGCGTCCGGTGGGCAGGACGCCGGGGTTGCGATCGGGACTGTTGCCCGGCCCGGGCGGAATGAACCGGCCGTCAAGGGCGGCCAGCAGGTTGTCGATCTCTTGCGGGGCCTGAGCGAACCCGCTTTGGAGCTGCCGAGCGAGCTTCAGCCCGTCGGCCACCGGTTTGGGCAGCCCCTCAGACCGAACGCGTCCTCCGACCGCACGCACAGCTTCTTCCGGTGCCAAGTTGCGCCGCAGCAGGAGCTCGACGATCTGTTCCGCTTTGCGTCGCAGAAACTTCTCGCGGTCCCCTTCGTTGAGGCTTTCTTCCGGCGGCACTTCGATCACCTGCCCGAGCCCATCCAGGAACCGCTTGCGCAAGCAGGTGACGATCCACGGCACCAGCAGGTCCTCAGGCGGTGGCTGACCCAGCACATGGAGCGACACGGGCGTGGTTTCGCTCCCGATGTCGTGCAGGTACTTGGCCACGCGGTCGATTTCGGCCGGCGTCAGTAGTCGGCCGCCGGCAAGCTCAATGCCAAGGTCCACGTCCAGCTTCGCCGCTTTGAATTGTTCGGTGATGACCGCGCGGAACTTCTCTTTCAACGCCCCGGCTTCCAACGTCTTCCACTTGTCGATGTCGTTGTGCAGGTTGAGCAGTTCGTCGGACAGACCGGCATTGACCGACGGCGGCACCAGATGGTCGACCAGCACCGCGTAGGCCCGGCGGCGCACCGGCGACGATTCGCCCAGATTGTTGATCACCCACGGGTTGATGTTCGGCATCGAGCCCATGAGGATGTCGGGCCAGTCGGCAGCGGACAGGCCGACCGCCTTGCCCGGCAGCAGGAACTCCGTGCCGTGCGTGCCAAAGTGCACGACGGCGTGAGCTCGAAACTCCTCCTGCAGCCAAAAGTACGTGGCCAGGTAGTTGTGCGGCGGCGGTGTGAGCTTGTCGTGCGAGAGGGACGTGTCGTGCGCTTCACCACGCAGCGGCTGCGGCAGCAGAATCACATTGCCCAAATCGATCCGCGGGATGACGATGAATTGCCGGCCGGCATCGTCTTGCCAAACTAAGAACCGGCCGGGCGGCTCGCCCCAACGTTTAATCACCTCCTTCCGCTGCTTCTCCGGCACCTTTGCCTCGAACCATTGGCGATACGTTTCGGCCGGTACGAGCACGGCTTTGCCGCTGCGAGCCAACCGATCCAGCACGCCGGGCGCCCAGACGCCGATTTGCCGGCCGTGGTCCATCATCCACTCGACCAGTTCGTCTTCGTCGGCCGGCAGACGCGACAGCCGGTACCCCGCCTGTTTCATCCGCTTCAGCACGCGGACGAGGCTGCGCGGGCCGTTCAAGAACATGCCCGTGGCGCTGCCGCGCATCAGTTCCGCTCTACCCATCTCACGGTCGTAGTAGATGAAGGCGATGCGTTTCTCGCGATTGGGCGTGCGCGCCAGCCGGACCCATGCGACCGCTCGATCGGCCAGATGCTCAATGCGGTCCGGGATGGGCGTGAACGCCTCGGCGCTGCCGCCGCCTTGTAAAGTGCCCGCTCCGATCTGTGGCTCGATCGCCCCGAGCAGCTCCTGACCAACCACTTGAAAGGCCATCTCGTTCGGTGCAATGCCCAGTACGCTTTTCCGCCACTCGTCGATCGACTGCTTGCGGAAGAAGATCGAATGCATGTGCGGGCAGCCGACCTTTCGGCGGAACTCGACCCGCTCGCGGCTGTGACACGTGTGGATGACCACCTGCGGCTTGAACTCCAGCACGCGCGACTCGTACTCGCGGCCGTAATCGACCATGGCCACCGCCAACACACCGCGCTTTTCCAATGCCCGGACGAGCGCTTCGACCACCTTCGGCTGCTGGAAGAACAGGTGAGTGGAATGGACGGCGATGACCGCTCGCGGAGCGTCCTGGACCGGCAGCCCCTGAGTTCGGGCCCAACGCAGGAATTCACCGACCGTTTCGAACAGCCCCTCGTGGTCCGGATGAAAGAGCCCGTCCCGCTGCTCGACCGGCGCCGGCGGCAGCACTTTGCCCGGTCGGCCCAGGTACTTGACCGCCACGTAGATCAACATCCGCCGCAGGTTCTCGGCGGACGAACCGTAATACTGGCGCAGCTTCGGATCGTGCTCGATCGTGCCGTCTTTGGCCAGCTCGGGCAGTTTGCCTTCGGCCAGTCCTGAGATCGAGACGAACCGCAATTCCGGCCGCCGCTTCTTGGCCTCGCGAATCAGCCGCCGCCAATGATCGCGATCCTCCCGCCGCACGTGCTGCAAGAACACGATCCGGTAGGCCGCGAAATCGACCTTCTCCTGCGCGATCTGTTCGTCGCTGACGTACTCAAGCTGCAGCCCCAGCTCACCCTCGTACCCCTTCAGCACTTCAAAGATCCCTCCATGCAGGCCGACGAAGGCAAGCCGTGCGGGCGAAGAGACGGCCGACCGAGGCAGTTTGGCGGCGGTGCCCGGCCGGTCGGCCCAGGTGGAAGCGGTGACAAGAGCTGCGGCGAAAAGCAACCGACCAACGCGCATGGCTGGACTCGTTTTTCGTTTCGCTGGGGTTCGTCGTCAGAGCCGCGTCTTGCGCAAGGAGAACCGTTGGTCCCGGACTGCGGGCGGCCCAGCCCCTGGCAACCCACTGCTGTCCGGCGTGGCTCACGGTCGCCGCGCCCCGCATAGGCGGCCCCGAACCGGCCGTTGGTGACTCACGCAGCAGCCGCCCTTTCGGGCGGACGGCTACGTGCGCCTCGTGTCCGGCTACAGCTGTCCGATGGCTTCGCCTCCGTTCCGAGTCCCCAAGGCTTGGTACACCTGGGTGCTGATGCTGTCGGAGACGAAATGCACGGACCCGTCGCAGTGAAGCACCTGGGCGCCGCCGGGGTGAGCGCTACGAGCTGCGAAATTGGTGCAACCGTTGCTGGGAGCTTTACAGTCGAAGCGCGGGTCGTTGGGAGGACGGTTCGTGCTGAACATGTTGTGTTGCGGCCAGCCACCGATCCAAATGGTCGCCCGGTCCGACGCGTTCGGCGGCAGGCTTTGGCACGAATCGATGTTTTCTGCGTTGGCTCCGACTCCGCCACCGCGGCGAGCGTAGATGTAATTGTCTTGCAAGGTGGACGGGTTGAGGTCGCCCTTGAGCGTCTCGCCAATAGCGATTGTGTTCGATGTTCCGTCGATGATTTGAGACAGCCGAGTCCACGTGTTGTGTCCGAAGATGCCGTTGCACTTGAGGCCGCGGCACCGGCAGTGAGTGCCTTGATTCCCGAGGTAGTTCGTCGGCGCCCACTTCGAGTCGACTCGGCCAGTCGGGTCGCTCGGGCAAATGAACACGGCAACGTCGACCTTGCCGGCCGGCTCAAAAGCCGGATTGTTCGGCACCGAGCCGTTCGGGTTGGGCTGGCTGTTGCTGGGACCAATTTTTCGGAAATCAATCAGCTGGTAGACGTTCTCCTGGTCAATGTAGGGCAGCAGGTAAGTCATCCAACTGAATTGGTGCCGGTAGGCTTTCCCCGTTGTGCCAGTGTCCAAGTGACCGGCCGGAAACATTCGGTGCGTGTCGGCGTAGTTGTGCAGCGCCAGTCCCAACTGCTTCAGATTGTTCTTGCACTGGGTCCGTCGAGCGGCAGCTCGTGCCTGTTGGACCGCGGGAAGCAGCAGAGCCACCAAGACAGCAATGATCGCAATGACCACCAGCAGCTCAATCAAAGTGAAACCGCGAGCGCCTTGCCCAGAACCTCTCTTCGTTGCCATCAGACGCCTTCTCCTTTTGGACTTTTGTGCGTTTTGTTTCCACCGTTCCTGCGGTCGCGCCAGCCGTTCCAGTTCGTCCGACTTCGCGAGTCCGCCAACGTCACTGCTCGGCGGCCCACTTCTTCAGTTGCTCCGCGCACGACTGGCTGCACACGACGTACTGCACGCCGTTGATCGTCACCACTTGGTCTTCGCTCACTTTTTCGATTTTCCTGTTGCAAAAGCTGCACACACCCTCATGTCCGATCGGCGTCGTCACCTTCGCCTCCAGTTTCGGCGGCTGCTCCGCGCAGCCGCTCACGAAGGCAACCGAGCAGACAAGGGGAACGAACAGCAATGCGGCCAGTGCGAATTCGCGAGCCAGCCAGCTCGCCACACCTTTCCGTTTCATCGCTTCCACCTCGCAAGTCCTCTGCGCGCTGACGGTACAAAAAGCCGAACGACTCATCATGTGGCGCGACGTGGCCCGCAAGAGCAGCTTGGCCAGCAGTCGCTGCCAAGCTGTAGCGACGGCGGTGCGAGGCCGGCCCTTCGGACGCAGCCGTCAGAACCGCAGCCCGCTACGCATCAATTCAACCCGCTCACCACAGCGGGACTGCGGCGCGTCGCGACGGCACTGGTGCGTCAACCATCTCGCTCGGCCGACGAACGTCAGCTCGTTGGCCACCGGCCCTCGCGCACTGGAACTGCCCTCTGACTGGCCGAGCGTCCGCCCGTGCGGCGGTTGCGTCCGTTCGGACGGAATGGACGACGAAAAAGGAAACGACCGCTCGTCGGCCAAATGCAGTTTGCGTGCCAACCGCCCGAAGATTCCAACACAGGCAGGTTCCGCGGCCTGAGCCGCTGTTTGTGCGGCCGAGACCACCGACCTGGCTTCCGGGCGCGGCGAACTTTTCGACAGCGGCGACGAAAATTCCGCCGGAAGCGCCGACAGGCGGACACCGTCCGTTGCGCCGTCCGCGCGTCAGCGCAAGACGGGCCGTTCGGTCTCGTCAGCGTCGTGGGTCAGTGGGAAGCAAGCTGAAAAAAGCCGTTGCGGTAGACCGGCGCTCCGGCACCTGAAAGCATGCACCTATTCCGGCTTGGCTGCTCGGCGCCCGTCGCAGCCCCAATTCGTCGATCCTGTTCGGAAGGTCTCGGTTCTGCTCGGAGCAACCGTCGGTCTCCGGCCCACGAAAACGGTCGGCGGCGTGGCAGCGGCGCCTGGGAACACACGGGGTGGTTTCGGTTGCGGAGCTGGTCGGTTCGAAGGCGTAGCGGGCAAGCAGAGCGGTTTCTTCCAGCGCGAAGTGGGTCGAACAGCCGGCGGGTGCGCGGGCTTCTGTTCATTCTGGTTCGTCTTGCAAAGAGCTCTGCGTGCCGGCGACGCTGAAACCAAGCCGTTGCTGCCGCGGGTAGACGTCCCTCCGCAAGCTTCCAGTCATGAAGTCGAATCTGTGGTGCCTGGCAAACAACGGGTTTCACTAGCCGTCGCTTCCAGCACGTGCTGCGCCGCCGCGCGCCCGCCCCTGGCCCCGGACCACCGTCAGCTGGCTGTGTAGCGTCCGCTGGTCGCTGGTGTTTTTCGCCGTCGGCGAGCTGGCGACCGTCGGAGCTGCCGTCGCCGAAACGCTTCACCCGCCCCGCCGCCTCGCCTTTTGGGTGGTCCCGCCCGTGCTGGGTTTGTTTTACGCTGTCTCGGTGGGCCTGTGTTGGCTCGCGGCAGACTTCCACCGACGGCGGCTGTCGTTGGACCACGCCTTTTGGCCTCTTCGGCCGCTGCTCCAAGCTCTTGCAGGTCGCTTTGCAAAGAGCGTCCGAGCCCTCGAGCTGCTCGACCAACTCGTACTCAACGGAGCAGTCCTGCTCGGCGGCTTTGCCGTGCTCTTCGTCGGCTGCTTGACCGTGCTGGGTGTTCTGACCGACTGACCCGCTTCCGCTCGCGGCCGGGCCGAGCTCGACGCATTGTCGGCCAATTCTGCTTCTCGCCGGCCGCAAGAACTGGTATTCTTCGCCCTCCGTTTCGACACCTCGTGGCGAGTCCCTTCTGACCGTTTTTCGCGTGGACCAGAGTGGTCGTTTGCCGAACAGCGGAGCGGCCGGGCACGTTTTGCCTCGAGCTCGACAACGCCCTTGCCGAACCGGCCGTTCCGGTCGGAGCCTGCAGCGCGCGACCCTTTTCTCCACGGCACGACAACCTCGCCAATGAACGTTCAACGCAACCCGGCAGAAGCGGTTCGCACCGCTCGAGGCCGGTCGTCGACCGCCGGCCGGCCCGGTTCGCTTCCGGGCGCCGCGTCCGGCGCGGCCCGCGCCGAGCCGAAGCGACGCACGCCGTCTGTGCTGTTGCTTCTGCCTGCGGCCGCGCTGGCGGTGTGTGCGGGCTGTCGGCTGCTGGACGGCACGGCCCACCCCGGCCAGACAAGCTCCCCGTCGGCGACCAGCCGTTCGACTCCGACTCAGGCCGCCCGCGACGACACCCGCCGTCCGCGTCGCGGCGACTGGGTCGACCGGTTGTTGGAGGAGTACCTGAGCCAGGACCGGTGGCAGGTCGACGAGCGTTGGTCGGTGCTGGCCGAGCTGGACGCTGCCGCCTCGACGCGGCCTGCCTCCCGCCCCGGACGGCCCTCCGGTTTGGACGTCGCCGTTCGTCACCGACTGCGTTGGCGGTTCGGACAGCAGGGCTCGCCGCTTCCGGCCCCGCCGAACCTCCACGCAGACCGACGCTCCGACACGTCTCGCCCACCAGCGCTGACCACCAGCCGCCCGGCGCGAACCGCCCACTGGTCCGCGTGGACCTCCACGCGCCAACCGCGCCGCTCGGCCCACTCGGCGCCGCCGACCCGGCGAGTGACGGCGGCTCTGCACACACCCGTTCCAGCCCCGAGCCGAACGGTGCGAGCGCAAAGTCCGTCGAGCGGCTCGCGCGGTCGGCCGAACCCGTCGGCCGGAGGGCCAGACGCCGCCGAGCGTGGCCCCTCTGCTCGTCGTTCGACCGACGCTGGCTCGCCGCCGCTGGTCCTTCTGCGACGGACGGCCGACGGACGTTGGGAAAACGCCCAACTGGCCAACGAGCGGCCCTCCTCCGGCCACGGCGCCGAGGCGGGTGAGTCGACGTCCGTCGCCGACCGCGCCGCCGGCTCGCGGCGGACGCGTTCGAGCCGGCGTGCCGAGGCTGGCGGGTCGGTCGGCTCGCCCGCCTCCGACTCGGCGGCGAACCGCTCGGTGAGCGAAAACGGCCAAGGCTCGCCGGCCGGCGACTTGCCGAGCCAAACCGAAACGGCCGACGGCTCGCCTTGGGACGGCTTCTGGCCGCTCAGTCCGCTGCAGTGGCTGGCGAGGAAGGCCGCCTCGTCCGCGTCGGAAAAGACGCTGCCGGAGCGGTTGGCTCGTTTGGCCGGCCGCGACGACTTGGTCGGTGTCAACGCCGCCGTGCTCTGGGCCCGAGAAAGCCCGCTGGTGGCGACGGCCGTGGCGGGCAAGCTGGAGCGGGTCGTGGCGGGCGAAGGCGGAGCGTGGTCGGAGTCGCTGCGAGCGGCAGCGGCCGAGGCCTGGTGCTGCGTGCTGGCTGCGTCCGTGCGCGACTCGTCAGCAGCCGACCACAGCACGCCCACGGCTGACGACCTTGTGGCGTTCGAGCGAGCTCTGGCCCCCGCGGGCCGGCTGCTGCTGCGAACCGACTTGCCCGACCCGGTTCGGGCCGAGCTCTTCCGCGGCTGTGCCCGGTGGGTCGCTCCGGACCGAATTCCACGTCTGGCCAACGCATTGGCCGTGGGGGCGGACGGCGAGCGAGCTCCGTTGACCGTCCGTCGCGCGGCCCTGGAGGCGTGTGTGCTGTTTGCCGGCTACCGAGCGCTGCGAGTGACGCGGTCGGCGGACGAGCGGCCGTCGGGTGGAAGCGTGGCGACGAGCGAAGCCGTCGGGGCGCCGACGAGCGACGGCGGTCCGAGCCGCGCCGGGTCGAACCGCCTCCGACCGCCCGCCTCGACGGTGTTCGACGACGCCGACTACCCGCCGTCGGTGTGGAACGCCCGCTCCGACCCCGACCCGCAGGTCCGCGTGCTGTTCGGTTGGTGGCTGGCGACGGCTCGCCCGCCCGACGCCTGTCGCCTGTTGGAAAGGCAGCTCCACGACACCGAGCCGCGCGTGCGGGAGGCGGCGTTCGAAAGCTTGGGCCGGCTGCGGACGGCCGCGGCTTTGGAGGTGCTGCGGCAGCAGGCTCGGCGTTCGGAGCCGCGGGCGCGTCAACTGGCCGTGCGCGGGCTGGCCGCTTGGGGCCCGAGCGAGTTGCAGCGGCTGGCCGACGACCCAGCCTACGCTGTTCGTCAAGAAGTGGCTCGGCGGTTGGCTGAGTTCCCGTCGGCGCGAGCGGCCGTGCTGTTGCAGCAACTGGTGGGCGACCGGAGTCCTCAGGTGCAGCAAGCGGCTGTCGACGCCGTGGGCTCGTGGCCGGACGAACTGGCCGTGGCCGTGCTCCTGCAGGGCCTGCTGGACGGCTCGTTGACCGTGCGGCAGCGGTGCCGCGAGCGGTTGTCCGAGCGGTTGGGGACGTGGGTCGAGCTGGCGGTTGAGGCTCCGCGGGCCCAGCGAGCCGAGGCCGTCCGACGGCTGTGTCGGCAGTTCGGCTTGTCGGCCAGCCTGGTCGAGAGCCTGCAAAAGGAGCTGGCCGAGGCCGCCAGCGACGGCGAGGTCCGAGCGGAACGGCGAGCCGAAATCGAACAGTGGCTGGAGACGCTGGTCAGCCACCCGTGGACGTCCGAGGCCGCCCAGCAGGCCTGGCAGCGTCTTCAGCACGTGGGAGCAAACGAGCTGTGGGTGGTCGAGGAGTTTGCGTTGGAGCACGCCGAGGCGGGGTCGAGCAACGTGCTTTACGACAAGGTGCTGCCGCGGTTGAGCCGAACCTGGGACGTGCTGAAGCGACTGGAAAGCGAGGACGTGAACCAGCGGCGTCGAGCGGCGCAGGAGCTGGCCGTGTTGGGTGAGCAGGTCTCGCTCAGCCCGGCCGCGACCCGCCGACTGCACGACCTGCTGGCGCGCGAACAAGACGAGCTGGTCTGGCGACTGGCCATGCAGGCCGTCCTGCCGGACGACACCGAGCAGGCCGCGCAAATTGCCCTGCTGGCCGTCAACCACACCTGGCCGGACATTCGACGCCTAGGCTGTCGCTACGTGCAACGTCACCCGCACCCGCAGTACGCGCTGTGGCTGCTGCCGCTGCTGAGCGACACGAACCGACGGGTCCAGTTGGAGGCGGTGCGGGCCCTGGGACGCTGTCGGAACCCGGTCGCGCTGGACGGCTTGCCGGCCAGTCGGTCGGACGCAGCAGGAGGACGGGCCGTCCGCGGACTGCGCGACCTGCTGACGTCGCCGGACCGCTCGCTGCGAATGGCCGTCGCGGTCAGCATGGCCGAGCTGGGCGACGAGCAGGGCGCGGAAGAACTGATTCGCCTGAGTTACGACAAGGACCCGAACGTCCGAATTGAAGTCATTCGGGCCATGGCCCAGACGGGCCGAACACGGTTCGTCGAACACTTGGTGCGGCTTGCGTGGACCGAACGGCATGCTATTGTTAAGCGGGAGATTCTGGCGGCGCTGGAGCAACTGGTTCCTCCGGAAAACCGGCCTCCGTCGTTGGCTCAGGCTCGAACAGACCAGCAGCGGGTGGAGGCGTGGGTGGAGTGGTGGCAGGAACGTCCAGCTGGCGCTCCCGCCTCGACCGCACAACGGTCGGACCAGTGACGTCGACTGCCCGGCCGCGGCGACCGACGGAACAGCTCGGTCCCAAGGGCCGACTCGGTCGGCGCGAACGCGTCGACGTCGACGACAGCTGTGTGGAAAACGTCCCCGTCACGAGAATGTCACCTCACCAAGACTCCGGCCCAGCCGGGCCGAAAACGTTCAACAGGTCGCCGCTTTCGCGGCACGGACCGGAAAGGAGCGGTCGAAGAGATGACCAAGACGAGTGAAACGTTCGAGCTGGAGTGGCACGGCGACGCCGTGGTGGTCAAGCCGTCGGCCGACGTCGAGTCCATGAGCTGGGAGCTGATTGAGCACGCCGCCGAGCTGGTCCTGAAACCCATTGACGAACGCGAAACACCCATGGTCATTTTCGACCTCAGCCAGGTCAACTACTTCGGCTCGGTCTTCCTGGCCCTCCTGCTGCGCTGCCACAAGCGCGTCAAGAGCCGTGGTGGCGAGTTGGTGTTGTGCGGTGCGAGCCAGCCGGCCGCGGAGTTGCTGAAAATTACGGCTTTGGACACCCTGTGGGCCATTTACGACTCGCGCGAGGAGGCTCTGCGAGCACTGGCCGGCTAGCAGCCTGGCGTCGGTGCGTCGCCGACCGGAAGGCGAAAGCCGAGCCACTGCCGCGCGTCCCCGGCGAGCGGGCAGAAGCGCTTGGGCTGCAAGCTGCTGCCACACCGGAGGACAGCCGAGGAGCCCGTTCGCCGAAGGCCACCGGCCCAAACGGCCGGACCGTTGAGCTCGGCACGGCTCAGGAAACAAGCGGCTGGTCCGCCCGCCACGGAGTCAGTGACGTCCACCTTCCGACAGCTCAGCTGGCCGTCACAATCAAATCTGACTGCGAGCCGTTTCGACACGAGTCGCTGCCAGCCGTAGAGGCGACGCGCCGCCGTTGTTCCAATACAACTCTCACCGCCGTAAGACGAGGCAAGAAATGAGCCAGAAAATGCCTGCCGGTTCGCGGCTGTCCCAGCAGGCGCCTTCGGACATGTCCGAGTCGGACGTTCTGCCGACCGAGCACAGCTCGGTGCTGGTCCGGCACCTGACACTGATTGACCGCCTGCGCCGGACGGTGGACCAGCTCGAAAAAGACCAGCCGACCCGCGGGGACTTGAAGATTCTGTGGCGGGCGCTGGACGAGCTGCGTCAAGCCTTCAAGGTGTTCCGACCGTACCGGCGTCAGCGGAAAGTGACCGTGTTCGGCTCGGCCCGTCTCGACAAGAACTCCGCCGTCTACCAGCAGGCCGTCCGTTTCGGCCGGAAAATGGCCGAGCAGGGTTGGATGGTCGTCACCGGAGCTGGCGGGGGAATCATGGAAGCCGCTCACGTCGGCGCCGGCCGCGAAATGTCCATGGGCGTCAACATTCTGCTGCCGTTCGAGCAGGACGCGAATTTCGTCATTGCGAACGACAAGAAGCTGGTCAACCTGAGGTACTTCTTCACGCGGAAGCTGATTTTCGTCAAAGAGGTGCACGCCATTGCCCTGTTTCCCGGCGGCTTCGGGACGCTCGACGAGTGCTTCGAAACCCTGACGCTGGTCCAAACCGGCAAGCGCGACCTGATGCCCATTGTCTGCGTGGACGCCCCCAAAGGCACCTACTGGAAGGCTTGGCTGCAGTTCATTCGCGAACACCTGCTGCGGAACGGACTGATTTCCCCCGAAGACCTTTCCCTGTTCAAGGTCACTTCGAACGTCGACGAAGCCGTCCACGAAATCCTTCACTTCTACAGCGTCTACAACAGCATGCGCTACGTGAACGGCCGGTTGGTTCTGCGGTTGCACAAGGAGCCGTCGGACGAATTCGTGGAGGAACTGAACCGAGACTTCGCCGACATTCTGGAACGCGGCCGAATCGAAAAGGCCCGCGTCCACCGGCTGGAAGCAGACGACGAACACCTGCGCGACCTGCCTCGCCTGGCTTTCTACTTCAACCGGCGCAGCATGGGCCGACTGAGACAGCTCGTTGACCGAATCAACGACCGATTGAGCGACGACAAAGACGAGAACGGCCTCGAGTCGTCTGAAGCCGCGCGGACCCGCAGCCTGTCGAAGACGGCCACCGGACGGCGCCGGACGGCCGGCCACGTTCGTCGAGCTTGAACGGAAGGAAATCTGTCGGAGGTCGGCCGAACCGCTCCGCCCGGGTCGGCGGCTCCAGCCCGACGACTCCCCCGGCCAGCCGCCTCACTCCACCGTCACGCTCTTCGCCAGGTTCCGAGGCCGGTCGACATTGCAGCCCCGCAGAATGGCAATCTGGTACGCGAGCAACTGCAGCGGAATGACCGTGACCAGCGGCTGAAGGAACTCTTCCACCTCTGGGACGAAAATTACGTCGTCCGCCAAGTCGGTAATCGAGTCGTCGCCTTCGCAAGCGACGGCAATGACCGGACCGCCGCGAGCTTTCACCTCTTCCAGGTTGCTGACCACCTTCGAGTAGATTCCGCAACGGG
>CAYSAG010000029.1:0-3134 GCA_964428935.1 uncultured Planctomycetaceae bacterium
ATGCGGGCTGGCTGCATCGACTGGCAGGCCCGCTCGATGCTGTCGGCAATGCGGGCTGGCAAGGCCGAGAGATACTCCTTGTTGTTCGGTCCCCCCATCGGGACCAGCGGCGAGCTGTGGTTGTGACTCGGACAGATCATGACCGCCTGCGGATCGATTCCGGTCCGACGAGCCGCAAGTCGCGCCGCAGCCTCGGCCAGATCGAAGCGAACCTTGACCAGGTCCACTCCCACGACGGCAATCGTGCGGCGGCCGCTCGCAGCGACCAGAGCCGTCGCGAAAAGCGGGTCGTCTGTGCCGACGCTTCGCGGGATGCCCGCGCCGGTCATGCGAGCTCCCACAGGCGGCGTGATGTCCGCTTGGCCAAACCCGACGCGTAGCGCTCCTGGCGGCAGCTTGTCGGGCCGGTTCGAGCCCACCGCGCCATGGGCCGAGCCCGGCACGAGCCACGAGCCGGCCAGCATGGCCGCCCCGCCGAGAAACTCTCGACGAGTCCGGCGGATTGTCTTTCGAGATTCCGTCACGTCCGCCTCCAGTGAATGCAACCGATCCCCGGTTGGTTTTGCGGTGGTGGCGTGAAACAGCGACACGAACAGCGGCCTTTGCGGGATGATCCATGAATCGGAGACATCGAACAAGCCAGCGGCGGCTTCTCGCGACCTGCTCGATTGACTTGTCGGCTGGTGTTGCGATGCTCACGCGGCGTGCCGAAGGGCTTTACGGACGAGTCGGCGTGGCTCGCTGATGCCCTCGGCTTGCGTCGTGTACCGCGCGGCCGCGGCCACTCACGCCCCAGTTGTGCCTCGCAACAGCTCACTCTGCCGACTTCGGTCGTGGCAGCGGGCCGCGGAAGCTGAGGAAGACGGCTTCGGTCGGGTTCCAGTCGAAAGCGAAACGACGGCCGTCGCCCAAGTGTCGGCCGGTCCGCTCGTCCACGACGTCTGAAACCGGTGCAGCGAATTCGACGAAGATTCGCTGGGACTGTCTGGTCAGCGTCTTTGCGCCGCCTCCGCCGAACATGTTGCCGGTCATGGGGACGTTTTGGACGACGAAGACCAGAGTGCGCTCGCCTTGTCGCCAGTACGTGACTTCCGCGTTCGGCGGTCGCTGGCCCGATGGGTCTGTGACGCGGACCGGCGGACGCACACCGGCGGCCAGCACGTGCTGCACGAAGACCCGCCGCCGTGCCTCGTCCGCGGTTCCCTCTTCACGGTACTGGAGGTACCGTTGCGGCGACAGGTTGACGTACACGGCGGTGCCGCGTCCGACCTTTCGGACGTGCTGCACCGGCAGCCTGTGCTCGGCCACGGCGTAGCCCTGGTGCAACGGGCAGTCGATTGTGGCGAAGAGGTCGCGGTAGCGTCGGTAGAAATAGCCTTTGTCTTGGTCGGTCTCGACCCACAGCCGCTGGCCGAAGAAGTCGCGTTGCGTTTCGGAGCCGTCGTGCTGGACGCCGAACAAGTCGTCCAGGGCTCCTTTCCGACGTCCGCGTCCGTGCTGGTCGAACAGAGCAGCACCAAAGTCGGCAATGACCGTTCCGCCTCGCCGGCAAAACTCGGCGATTCGCTGGGCCTCAATGTCGGACAGAGCGTAGCAGGCCGGCAGGATCAGCACGCGGTACTGGTCCGGGACGCCTCGCGTGACCACCTCGTCGTAGGCCAAGAAGTTGTACTGAATGCCCGAGTCGGCCAGCAGGTACTCCCAGGCTTTCCGCACGTTGTGCGACGTACCCAGCCGCGGGTCGCTCAGCCGGTTCACCCACGTCGCGCCGTGGGGTTGAATGTCCAGACACCACGAGACCTGAACGGACGGGTGCGAGTAGTAGATGGCCACGCCGTCGTGAATCCACCGGGCACCGACCATTTTCGGCCCTTGGACCGCGCCGAGTTCCTTCAGGGTCGGACGGAAGCGGTCCAGCCACGGCCGCGGTCGGTCGCCGTCAAACCAGCCGTCGACCCAACCAATGAGACCCCGGTTGCCGTGGGCGAAGTAGAACCAGGCCTGCCAGGTGTCGCGAGCGGCGTCCGAGCCCCCTTTGTGGAAATGGGTCATGACAATCGGCAGGGCGTTGTCGGGGTTGAAAGAGCGAGCGATTTCTTGGGCGGAGCCCAAGTCGTAGGCTTCCAGGAACTGAATCTTTTTCATGAGCTTCGCGTAGTCGTAGCCGCCCCACAGGTTGGGCGACTGACCGCCGACGAACCCACAGGGCGTGTCGGGAGCCACCCGGTTGGCCGTCTCGACCAAAGCCCCGATGAAATTCGCCCACACGGAGTCGTTGTAGGTGAGGCGGTCCAGGAGGGGCGAGAAGTCCAACTGGCTGAGCGGGCGGTCCAGTTGTCGGCGGACAAAGTCCGGCGTGACGAACTGCGGCTCGGGAGCAGCATCGGTGCCGTAGTAGCGTTTCAGCCACCGGGCGTACGCCTGGTCGTCGTCGTTCAGTCGCCACGGCAGCGGAATGACGAAGGCTCCCCACGAAATCTCGTCGTCCAGGGCGTAGGCGACACACAACGAGCTGTGACGGCGGACGTTCTGAATGTTGCGAGTGACAATGGCCCGCAAGCGCTGCAGCATGTCGTCGTCGATTGGTTGAGGGCCGTTGGTGCCGCTTCGAATGGCCCTTGGATTCCGCTGGTACCGCTCGAAGTTCCGCTTCCGGTTGGCTCCCCGCAAGTACAAGTATCCCTTCGACGCGGTGTGGTCGTTGTAGAACCGCAAGTTCCATCGGTTGAGCCATTCGAAGGGGCCCTGGCCGTGGTCGGTGAAGCCGCCGTTGATGCCGTAGTCGCGGCAGAACTGCCCGCCGGCGTCGCCGGTGCCGATTGTCCAGCGGAACCGCCAGGGCATGTAGAGCCAGGTGTCCCAGCGGCCGATGAGCTGGTGGCGGTCGTGGCGAACCGGCTGGAACTCGGGAGCGGTCTTCACGTAGGTCAGGTACGGGTCCTCTGCGGCCGCGGTGGCGGCCAGCAACGCAAGTACGCAGCCAGCTAACAATTGTCGAATCATCAGCAAAGCTCCCGCCCAACCAGGCTACTGTTCGAACAAGCGGGCGACGTCGAGCCGCAGCAAGTACGGCCAGAGGTCGCCTTCGAAGCGAGGCGGCCACAACAGAACGGCCACCCGATGAATCGGGGCGT
>CAYSAG010000029.1:3234-28675 GCA_964428935.1 uncultured Planctomycetaceae bacterium
TCGCCTTCGAAGCGAGGCGGCCACAACAGAACGGCCACCCGATGAATCGGGGCGTACTCCAAGGCCCCATCGTGCACGAGGTGTTTCGGCGTGTCGATGGGCAGTGAGCCCCAACGGTTCTCCTCCAGAAAAAACGGGTCTCGTGACTTCGAGTCGGGCGATGGTGAGTTTGTGTGCGCCAGGAAACCGGCACGTTAGCTGACTGGGCGTAGATGACCTGGCTGAAAAAATGGCCTCCTTCGTCGCTGCGAGCTACCTCAACGAACCGATTCGAGGGAAGCTCCGCCAGCGCCGACCCAGCCACAATTGCCCAGACCGGCGCGCCGATTGCCGCTCGCCCCAACCCCCTCATCACTCACCCTCCTCTGGAAACGATGCTCCGATTTCCGCAACGGCATCGATTGTACCCAGCTCCGGCGGACGCGCCAGCACAGAGCGTTCGGGAGCGAAGCGGCCTTGGTACCGAGACGCTCGACAAGCCGCCTTACCCGCTGGGCCCCTTCCCGGCGCGACGCGGGCGCGTGCCGACGCGACGACTGAACCTGCCAGCTTTGGGAAGGCTGTTCGGCGCGAGTGTCGAATCAGTGACGCAACGAGAGGGTTGCGGGCGCCCGTGGGGGCGGCTTGGATGGGTCGCTTGCGAGCCGGTCGGGCTGGCTGTAGAATCCGCTAGCTGGTATTACGAATGCGTATTACGTAGGAGTCCAGCCGCTGTTGGCTCAGCACCTGGGGGCGGAAGGATGAGCGAGACTGGGCGATGCCGAAAGGCGTTCACGTTGATCGAGCTGCTGGTCGTCATTGCGATCATCGCCATTCTGGTCGGGCTGCTCCTGCCAGCCGTGCAACAGGCCCGAGAAGCGGCTCGTCGAACAAGCTGCAAGAACAATTTGAAGCAGATCGGGCTGGCTCTGCATGGCTTTCACGAGGTGCACGGAGCCTTTCCGGTCGGCTCGCCCAGCAAGACCTGCCGCGGGTACGAGCAGATTCCCCCCTGGCAGTACCGCTGGTCGCCATTGGCCATGCTGACGCCGTACATCGAGCAGTTCTCGATTTACGAGAGCTTGAATTTGGACGTCCCGTTGTACGGTCACAACGGTGTCTACACCGGACCGGGCGAAGGCGTTCACCCAGACAACGTCGAAGCGGTTCGGCAAATGGTGAAAGTGTTCCTGTGCCCGAGCGACGTGGCCGAGCGGGTGGAGCCGGAGTTCGGTTCGACCAACTACCTGGGCTGCTGGGGACGTGGGGCACCGACGCACCGAGGCACGGCCATTTGGGACACCGACGGCCTGTTCCACGCTTCGCGAGCCATTCGGTTCGCGGACATTACCGACGGAACGACCAACACGGCCGCTTTCTCGGAAACGTTGCTGGGGCCCGGGCCGGTCATGGGCCACCGCTTGGACGAAGGCAACAAGGAGCTGGTCATGGTCCAGTTGTGGAGTCCGCCGATCAGCGCCGAGCGTTGCTCGCAAATCGGGGCCACGGCTTCTACCTTCCGAGGCGCTCGGTGGGCGGACGGCTTCCCGCTGTACTCCGCCTACTACCACTGGGTCCGCCCCAACTCCGATGTACCGGACTGCGGCGTGGTGGCCCCGCTACGCTCCATGTGGCGACCTCCGCGGAGCCACCACCCGGGGGGAGTCAACTTGCTGCTGTGTGACGGCTCGGTCCGGTTTGTCAGCGACTCGATCGATCTGGACGTGTGGCGAGCATTGGGCTCGCGCAACCAAGGCGAGGTGCTCGGGAACTTCTGACCTCCGCGGCTTCGGCTGCGAGGGCTGCCGTCAACCCTTGAGCAAGCAAGCGTGACGTCGTCTCGGTTCTGGCCATTGGAGAGGAGACACCATGGGACTGCGCACACCGATTCTTCAGCGACGCGGATTTCTTTGGACGAGTTGCTGGCTGGTGCTGTCGTTGTTGGCTTGGACGGTCACGGCGGAAGCGACCGACCGACCGACGGAGCACCAGTTCTACCTGATTGGCGTCGGTCCGGGCGACCCGGACTTGATTACGTTGCGGGCGATTCGGGCCATTGAAAAAGCAGACGTGGTGTTTCCGTCACCCGGCGTGGTGCAGCGGTTCGGTCACTACTTGAAGGGCAAGCAAATCATCGAGGGGTACTGGCATTTGTTTCCATTCTATGGCGTGAAACCAGAGGAGGTCGCGCCGGAGCAGCGTGAGCAGTACGAGCGGATCACGGCGAAAAGGAACGAATTCATTCGGAAGGTTCGAACGCTGGTCGGTCGAGGCAAGGTGGTGGCCATTCTGGACAGCGGGGACCCGCTGATTTACGGCCCGTGGTCGTGGACGTTGCAGGAGTTCGCCGACCTGGACCCGGTCGTGGTTCCGGGCCTGAGCTGCTTCAACGCCGCCAACGCGGCCCTTCGCTGTTCCCCGACCTCGGGCAAGCACACCAAGTCAGTGATTCTGACGGCGGAGGACTGGCCCGGAAAGACGGACACGATCGAGCGGCTCTCGAAACTGCACACCACCATGGTCCTCTTCACCATGACGGCGGACTTCGAGTCGTTCGTCAAGAAGCTGCAGGTCAACTGGCCGCCCGACACACCGGTCGCGGTCGTGGTGCAAGCCGGTTACGCACAGAAAGAGCGGGTCATTACGGGCACGCTGGGAACGATTCTGCAGAAAGTCGACTCGAAGAAGCTGCCGTTCGAATACATGATCTACGTCGGCGACTTCCTGGAAGCTCGCCGGTCGAGCACCTCGGCGGGCCACTAGCCACGGACTGCGACCGGAGCGGCAAGGCTCGAAGACGAGGCGACGCTGTCCGGGCCGGTTCGAATCGCCATGACACGCCGGACTGGCTGTCGTTCAGAGGTACGCCGTCGCACGCGGGGACGCACCGCCGCCAGTGAGCGTCCCGTCGCTCGGCGCCTTGACGTGGCGTGCCCTGCCCCGCCGCTCGGCAGCGGAGAAAAAACCCGGGTTGCGAGACCTCGCTCTGTCTCGGCAGCCCGGGCTTTCAGTGTCTACGCCGCGCCGAGCACTGTTTGGTGAGACGCATCGCGACGCGGTGGGCCCTCTCCGACTCCGAAGCCTACTTCTTCACGTCCAGCACCACCACCGAGGCGATCGGGTCGGGAGCCTGCTCGGGCAGTGCAATGATGATTTGGTCGCCTTGAAGCCGCGCGGTCAGGCTCTTGCCTCCGTCCAGCAACCACGCCTTCACCGGCCGTCCCTGAGTTGCCGGCACGACCAGCCTCCCGTTGTCCGGCCACTGGAAGACGTGCAGGTACAACCGAGTGGTGCCGTTCGCCAACACTTTGCGAGTGCACCGGCCCCACGGCGTTTTCGGGAAGGGATTGGCCTGCGTCGCGTAAATCGATTCCCCGTTCACCTTCATCCATTGACCGATTCGCTGCAGCCGTTCGACCGACGGCTGCGGGATCAGCCCTTCGGCCGTCGGGCCGACGTTCAGCAGGTAGTTTCCGCCTTTCGAGGCAATGTCGATCAGGTTGCGAATGAGTCGCTCCGCGCTCTTCCAATTGTTGTCGTAGCTCTTGTAGCCCCACGTGTCGTTCATGGTCATGCACGATTCCCAGTCGACCCCGGGCAGCCCGGTCGCTGGAATCTGCTGCTCCGGCGTGCCGAAGTCTCCGGCGTACGCCCGGTCGCCGCGATTCAGACCCTGCATGCCCTGTCGGCCTTTGCCGACCCGGTTGTTGACGATGATCGACGGCTTCAGGCTGCGAACGTAGTTGTAGATCTCCCACCCGTCTTCCGGCGTGTACCACGAAGGCCACTCGCCGTCGAACCACAGCACAGCCGGGTCGTAGTTCTCGATCAGTTCTTTCAATTGAGCCTTCATGTAGGCCATGTACTCCGCTTTTCGGCCCGGGCGCATTTTCGTCGGGTTGTACCGCTTCTCGCTGCCGCGCATTTGAGCGGGGTGGTGCCAGTCCATGATCGAGTAGTACGTGCAGAACTTGAGTCCCTGCTTGCGACACTCCTCGGAAAGCGGCTTCAGCAAGTCTTTGCCGTACGGAGTCGCGTCGACCACGTCGTAGTCCGTGACTTTGCTGTCGAACAGACAGAAGCCGTCGTGGTGTTTCGAGGTAATGACGATGTATTTCATGCCGGCGTTCTTGGCGATTCGGACCCACTCGGCCGGGTCGTACCGGACCGGGTTGAACTGCTTGGCCAGTTGTTCGTACTCCTCGACCGGAATGTTCGCCCGGTCCATGATCCATTCTCCGATGCCGCCAATGCGCTTGCCTTTCCACGTGCCGGCCGGAATCGCGTACAGGCCCAAGTGAATGAACAGGCCGAACTTCGCTTCCCGCCACCAGCGCATGCGGGCGTCCCGTTCGCCCTGGGTTTCCTTCGCGAACTTCGACCCGTCGCCGGCGCGGGCCGGCAAAACTTGCGTCGAAACCACCGCAGCCAGCAGAGCGGCAATGAACAATCGTCTTTGCATTGGTCAGTCCCCTTTGTCGCGATGCTTTGAAACCATTGTTGCCCAGTTCACCAAGTTCGGACTGCCGACGGAAATCGACGCGTTGCTGTGGAGCGTCGCGTGTGAGACCGACCGTGTCGCTCCGCCGGTACCGCGGACTCGGTCGCGGCGACGGCGGACGGTCGCCCGCACAGCTCGCCTTCGCACCCGCCGACCTGTTGGGCAATTCTGTCAGTTGCGCAAACCGACTTCAACGGAACACCGAAGACCGAACCGCTTCGTCGAACCGACGGCTGGGCACCGCGCCGACCGGGACGCGTCTGGGCCGCGCGCTGGAGCGGCCGATGAAACGTGGCCGCCGGTCCGCAGGGTTGCACTGGGCTCGACGCGTCGCGACACTTTGCACTGGTGGCCGTCTTCGTTCGTGGCTTTCGGAGCTGTGTGCGGGCTGCTGTTGACGGTCCGGCGTCGGACGAACGGCCACCCGCTGGAAAAAGGAGTTGCGTCGTGGCCGGCGAAGTCGACGTGCTACCGACCGGGCGGGACGTGCGGGTCGCGTGTCGCGACGGCCGCTGGGCCGGCCCCACGGCCGGTCAGGCTCCCGGCTACGTCCAGGCCAACCTGGTTGCGTTGCCCGCGGAGCTGGCCTTTGACTTTCTGCTTTTCTGCCAGCGGAATCCGAAGCCGTGTCCTCTGTTGGAAGTGACGAGGCCCGGCGAGACCGAGCCGCGTTTGACGGCCCCTGGCGCCGACCTGCGAACCGACCTGCCGCGGTACCGCGTTTGGGAGGACGGCGAGTTGGTCGACGAACCGACCGACCTGCGGGACTGGTGGCGGGACGACTTGGTCTGTTTTCTGTTGGGGTGCTCGTTCACCTTCGACGCGGCTTTGCTGCGGGCGGGCGTTCCGGTTCGGCACGTCGAGCTGGGAGTGAACGTGCCGATGTTTCGGACGAACGTGGAGTGTGAGCCGGCTGGGGTCTTTCGAGGTCCGCTGGTGGTGTCGATGCGTCCGCTGCTGCCGGCCGACGCGGTTCGGGCCGTTCTGGTCACGGCCCGGTACCCGCGCGTACACGGGGCGCCGGTACACTTGGGCTTCCCGGAACAGCTCGGGATTAGAGACCTGTCTCGCCCGGACTTCGGTGACGCCGTGCCTGTGGAAGAAGGGGAGCTGCCCGTGTTTTGGGCGTGCGGAGTCACCCCCCAAGCGGTGGCCATGACCGCTCGGCCGCCGCTCATGATCACCCACAGCCCGGGCTGCATGTTCGTCACCGACTGGCGAGACGAAGAGCTGTGCGAGGCGTAGCGGGGCGAGCGAGCTTCGCGTCTGTACGCGCCAGTCCGCACTGTCTCGGACACCAGCGGACGGCGGTCAGACGGACGCGCCGAGTATTTCCGGACCGCTGGCGCTGTCGGTTTCCCTCGTCGCGGAAACGACCGGCGGACGGAGCCCGCGGCCCTTCGTGCGTTGCGCAGCCATTGGCTCAGACGGGCGCTTGTTCGGACTCCGCCGAACAGGACCTGTTGCAAATGGCGTGGCGCGTGGTTAATCTTGACGTACGCTCATGGACAACGTCCGCACGGTCCCGAGACTGGAGCCGCGGTGACGGGGCCGGTCACCAGAAGGGCTGTAGCGTGCGAGTGAGCCGTGCGTCTGCGCTGCTCCGCTCGGTTCAGATGGCGGCGCGCGGTTCCGATCGGGGTCTCGCGCCGCGCCGGAAGCCCTGGGGGCATACATTTCTTGGAGTGATGCGGTGCGTACGATCGATTTGACGTCCAGAATTGAGCGTCTTGAAGACCACGAAGAGCGTCATGGCGTCTCGATCGAGGGCTTGTCCGCGTTTCTGAAGTTCTCTGAAGACGAGCCTGACGAATCGTACCTGGAAGTGTGCGGTGAACTGCACGCTAGGAAGGGGAAAGAACTGTCGCGCAACTTGTCCGTCATCGTCGTCGCGTACGACTCGGCCGGGCGGGTGGTCGGATTGTCCCACGATTACCAAGCTAGGTTTGGCCGCAAGAAGTTCTACGAGTTCGAGCCATTTTCGATCTTCCTCAGCGTTCCGACGCACAAAGTCGCGAAGGTTCGGGTCTACCCGAAGCCCTCGTGAGCTGCGCGGCGGGTTTCTTTGCAAGCTCGTTCGTTCGCCGAGTAAAGAAGAGGGGATGAGTTCGGAGCGGCGGCGGGGCTCGAGAGTAGGACGCTCGACCGGGACCGGCTGCTCACTCCTCCAGCGGCAGTTTCACCGTAAACGTGCTCCCCTTCCCCAGCTCGCTTTCCACGGAAATTTCGCCGCTCAGCAGCTGGACCAGCCGACGGCAAATGGCCAGTCCCAGACCGATTCCCTCTCGTTTCTTCTGGCGGTCCGACTCGACGCGCTGAAACGGCTCGAAAATCTTCTGCGCGTCTTCCGGAGCAATTCCGATTCCCGTGTCCGAGACGCGGAAGACCAACCAGGGCGGCTCCTTCCGGCACTCGACCCGCACCTGGCCGGTTTCGGTGAACTTGACGGCGTTGGTCAACAGATTCAGCAGGATCTGCTCCACGCGTTGCCGGTCGCTGATCAACGTCGAGACGTCGTCGGCCTGGTGGGCCGTCAGTTGCAACTTCTTTCGTGCAGCCAGCGGCCGCACCGTCTGAACGACCTGCTCCAACAGTTCGCTGACGCGGAACCTTTCTTTTCGGATGTCCACGCGTCCGGCCTCAATTCGCGAGACGTCCAGCAGGTCGTTGATCAGTGACAGCAGCCGCCGGGCGCTTCCCTGAATCATGCCGATCTGCTGCGCTTGCTCGCGGGTGAGTGGTCCCGAAGCGCCGCGGAGCAGCACTTCGGAGAAGCCCAGAATGGCCGTGAGCGGCGTTCGCAGTTCGTGCGACATCATGGCCAGGAAGGCCGTTTTCATTCGGTCTGCCTCCTCGGCCCGTTCCTTGGCGGCCTGGAGGTCGGCCGTCCGCTCCTGCACGCGTCGCTCCAGCTCCTCCTTCGCCTGCCGGATGGCCAGCTCGGCCTTCTTTCGCACGTCGATGTCGCGAACGATGGCCAGCAGGTACGTCGCCTGCGGCAGGTCGAGGCGGTTCAGGGAAACTTCGGCGAAGAACCGCGTGCCGTCCTTGCGCGTGTGGACCCATTCGAACCGCAACGGCCGACCGCTCCAAGCCCGGTCGATCATCTCGCGTGTTTTTTGCTCAGACGAGCGTCCGTCGGGCTGGTACGGCGGAGAAAACTCGACGGGGGAGTGGCCGATGACGTCTTCGCGCTGGCAACCGAACAGCTCGCACGTCTTCGAATTGCACTCCAAGAACTTTTCGCGGTCCATCAAGAAGATGGCGTCGTTGGCCGACTCGAACAGCAACCGGTATTTGCGTTCGCTCGCCTCCATGGCCTCGCGGAACCGTCGCCGCTCCTCGCGAGCTCGCAAAGCGGAAAGCCCGAACGCCAAGTCACCGGCCAGTTCTTCGAGCAGTCCGATTTCTTCCTCGCCGAACGCGTCGGGCGCCGTGGCAAAGAGGGTCAAGACGCCGATTGGCCCGTCGGGGGTCTTCAGTGGCAAGGCGACGGCGGCTGCAGATCTGTGCTGCAGGAGTTCGTGGCGGTGAGCCTGCCAAGTCGGCTCGTCCAACAGCCGGGGCACCACCCTCGTCTCTTCCGAGGTCAAGGCTTGCCGAGCCAGCTCCCACACCGGCTCGCAGCTCACCAGAGGGCCCTTTCCGTCGAAATCGATGTGAGTGGCCGATTCGTTGCGGTAAGCGGCGACGGCAGGGCGAAGCGACTGCCCGGGCGCGTCGGTTAGAGCCACCCAGCCGCAGCAGTAACCGCCGACGTCGATTGTCAACCGGCAGATGTCCGCCAGCAGCTCCCGTTCGTCCGTCGCTCGAATCAAAGCCTGGTTGCAGTCGCGGATCATTCGCAGCGTGCGGTTCAGGGTCTGCATTCGGAGCATGGCGCTTTCGCGCAACTGCACCGACTGCCGTCGAGCCCGCAACAAGATTTCGATCCGCGCCGCCAGCTCGAGACGTTCGATTGGTGTCAAGATCAGTTCGTCAACGGTCTTCCACAGATGCCGGGTGACCAACCGGACGTCTGGCCGCGCCACCAACAACAAGACCGGCAAGAAGCTGGGCTGCTCTCGCAGCTTCCGCTCCGACACGGCCGAGGCGTGGCGGTCCAGGCTGAGCGCGTCGACCAAAAGAAGGTCCAGCGGTTGGTTGAGGTCTTCGGGGGAGCGAGCGATTTGGAGTTCGTAGCGACCATGAAGCGACTCCTCCAACAGCCGCCGGTTCTGCTTGTGTTCCAAAAGCAGCAGAATGCGCGGCATGTCAACGTCCTTTCTTTCGAGGTGGCCGGCTGCACTTGCGTGCTGTGCGATCGAGCCGGTCTCGGTCGGTCGCCGAAAGGCTCCGGTCGTGACCGAGCGGTCCGACGCCGACCACTTCGACGGCTCGCTCGCCCACGCAACGCCCTAGTCCTTGCCGGCTTGTTTGTTGCTGCGACGCCCACGCGGCGCCCGTCGGAACGCGCTCACCGGGCCAGCCGTCAGGCCCGCTCCACTTAACCAACCGGTAGCCGGTAGGCCGGCCACGCTGATCTGAAGGAGCCGCCCCACGCGGCGTCGCGACTCGTGTCGTCGACACGACAAACGTAAGGGAGGACGTTGAGTCGAACCCGAAGCCGCGCGGACGCGCTCGCCGTCGCCGCTCTGGCCGGCAGCCGCGAGTCGCAGGCGGAAGGCGGTTGCTCGAGCCCGACGGAAAGACGGTTCTCCCGTCACCTCGGACACGTTGTTCGCTGCGCAGCTCCGTTGGCCCGCGGCTGGCCTTGCTGCTGACGACGCGTCCGTTGCGACGCCGGTTGTCTTTCCGTCGCGTTTTGCTTGCAGCAACCTCCTCCGCAAAAAGTCGACGACAGCCCCAACCGCCGTTACGTCTCCTTTTCGTTGGCCGCTGAAGGCTCCCAGGTCGGCGTCCCGCTCAGAATGCCTCGCAGCCGAGTCAGCGGCTCGCCCACCTTGATGCCGTAGCGGGTGATTCGGAATTCCCGCAGTGTTTTCTCGAAGTCGCCCAAGCGTTTCTTGAGCACGCCAATGGCCTTTCGCATTTCGCCGTCGATTTCGAGGTACCGCAGAAAAATGATGCTGTCGGCCAGGTAGCTGATTCCTCGTTCCGTCGGACGAAAGTCCCCCGTCACCGACTCGGTCTCGTTGACCAGCAAGACCGTCACGCCCCAATTGGCCAGCGTACGGCAGAGCGTGTGAATGTGGCTGGCCAGGTTGTTTCCTCGGACCGAGAGTCCGTAGCCGGCGACGCTGTCAATCATGACGATTCGCACGTTGCGGCGTTGGACGTCCTCACGCACCAGTTGAGCGAACTCGTTCGGGTCGTAGCGCAGCGGCTCCACGGACCGAATCACCAGAGTGCCGTTTTTGATCATGGGCCCGACGGGAATGTTGACGGCTTCGCACCGCTGCTGCAAGGTGGTCGCCGGTTCTTCGAACACGTACACGGCCGACGCCTCGCCCCGTCCAGCGGCTTCCTTCGCGAAGGCCAGGCCCAGGGTCGTCTTTCCGACGCCGCTGGGGCCCGTAATGATGGTCACCGTGCCGCGTTCCAGACCGCCGTGCAAGAGCTCGTCCACTTCCGGCACACCCGAGGAAATCTGCTCGACGACCGCTGGAGCCGGGCGCGGTTCGGCCACCAAGGCAGGGAAGACTTTCATTCCCGAGCCGGTCAGGGCGACCGTGTGCCGACCGGGCCGGTAGTCGGACCCGCGAAACTTGGTGACAATGACCGACCGTTGCTCTTCGGTGGCGAGCAGCTCAATGACGCCGTCGGCCAGAAACTGCAAGTCTTCGTCCGGAGCTTCGGCGCTGCTTTCTGAAGCGAACAGCACGGTCGCCCCCTGCTCGGTCAGAAACCGCAGGAACGAGAGCACTTGTCGTCGGTACTGGAAAATGTCGGGAGCGAGGTAGCGGAACTGGGTCATGGAGTCGACGAAGACGCGCTGGGGCCGCGTCCGCTCAATGGTCTCGACAATCCGCCGGGTCATTGGTTCCCGTTCCACTTCCGCCGGCGTGAACAGGTCGTAGCTTTCGGCCTGAGCGAAAAACTCGGCCGTCGGAATCAACTCCAGCCAGTCGATTCCTTCGGGGTCGAGCCCAATGGACTGGGCGTTGGTCTTGATTTGTTGGGCCGGCTCACCCAGCGTCACGTACAGCGACCGCTCCCCCCGCCGGACCCCAGCCGCCAAGAAATGCAACCCCAGCGTTGTCTTGCCGGTGCCGGGACCTCCCCGCACCAGGTAGGCTCGGCCGGGCAGAAGGCCCCCGTGGAGCACCTCGTCCAGCCCCGGGACTTCAATCGCTACTCGTTCCACCGTCTTCCTCCTCTCGTTCTTTTTCGAACGTCGCCGAAGTCTCCGACGCCACCTGGCTTCGACTAACCGCACCGTTTCGGTCCAGCGGAAACCGGACGCACACCCGCGTCCCCTGCTGTTTCCGCTCGAACCAAACCGTCCCTTTCAGTTGCTGAGCGAACATGTGCACCAGCGACAGACCGACCGACTCACTTTTCTCCACGTCCAACTCTTCCGGCAGCCCAACACCGTCGTCCTCCACCACCAGCACGGCTTCGTCGCCTTCGGACCTGAGCTCGACTCGCACTTGGCCCGTCCGTCCTTCCGGAAAAGCGTGTTTCAGCGCGTTGGTCACCAGCTCGTTCAAAAGCAGACCACACGTAATCAGTCGGTCCAGGTCCAGGCGCAGGTTTCCCGCCACCTGCGTTTGAACCACCACGTTGGCTCCTCCAAAAGACGGTCGCAAGTAGCCGACCAGTCGCTGCACGTAGCGGCCCACGTCCGCTTGCGACATGTCCGGCGACCCGTACAGCATTTCGTGAATGCGAGCCATGGCGTAGACGCGGTCGTAGACGGCCATGACCGCTTCGTGGGCTTTCGGGTCGGACATCTGCCGCGCTTCCAGACGCAACAGACTGGCAATCACCTGCAAGTTGTTCTTCACGCGGTGGTTCAGCTCGCGAAGCATGACCTCCTTTTCGCGAGCCAAGTGCCGCAGCTCTTCTTCCACCTTCTTCCGCTCGGCAATCTCAGCCGCCAGAGCCCGGTTGCTCTGTTGCAGCTCACCCAGCTTCTGTTCCAGCTTTCGAACGAGAGCCTCGTTGTACTTACGGTAAATGACCCGCTCGTCCAATTGCGACGGAGCGCGCACTTGCGGCCGTCGCCCCTCTCCCCGTCCGCGAACGACGTCCTCCAAGCACTTCAGCAGCGAGTCGGTTTCGATTGGTTTGACCAGAAAACGGTCCGCCCCCAAAGCGTAAGCCAGTTCCTCGTCTCTCGGGTCTGTGTACGACGCCGTGTAGAAAACGAAAGGAACGTTCTTCAGCCGCTCGTCCTGTTTCCATTGCCGCAGCAAAGCGAACCCGTCCATGACGGGCATCAGGATGTCACTGACGGCAGCGTCCGGCGGCGACTGGCGAGCCATTTGAAGAGCTTCCTCGCCGTTTGCCGCACAGTCCACGTGGTGGCCCGCCGAGCAGAGAAGTGTCTCCAGCAACTTGCGGTTGTACTCGTCGTCGTCAACGACCAGAAACCTGGCCATGGCGTTCGTCCCCGCTGCCAACTCAACGAGCTGCCGACTTTCAGCGCTGCTCGGAACCGGCGAAGCGCAATGGGACACCGTCGGCCGCCAAAGTTAGGCGGCGTGGCCCGCACTCACACACGATCGGTACTGCTTATTCTGACGCTGTCTGAACAAACCTGTCAACGACCGGGTGGAAATGCGGAGCGTCGGGCGGTTCGTCAAGCCGTGAACGTCGTTGGACTGGCACGCCGCACGCGGCCCGAACCGGAGCAGGAAGACGGACTTCGATCCACGAACTCAGCGTTGCAGTGAACGCCACCTGCGCGAGCGGGAAAAAGACGGATGCGGGTTTGGCAAAGAGCCGCTCGAAGCAGGAAAACAGCCCAGGCCGGCGGAAGGAGCGGCCACCGAAGTGGCGAGAGGCTGCGCCAGCACGCCGTCAATCCTCTTGCACGCACTGCAGAGCGTCGCGCAGCCGAATGGTTCCTTCGTACAACGCCCGGCCAATGATGACCCCGACCAGACCGGGCTGCTCACGCGACGCGGCCACCAACCGACGAACGTCGTCCAGTGTCGTCACGCCGCCCGAAGCAATGACCGGAAGGCCGAGCGACGCCAGTTGCTTCAAATCGTCGATTGTTTGAGGGTCGACGCCCTGCAGCATTCCGTCGTTGGCAATGTTGGTGTAGACCAGCGCGGCCAGAGGAAGGTCTTTGTACTGACGAGCCAACTCCAACGCCGACACGTGCGAGACTTCAAGCCAACCGTCGGTGGCCACCATGGAGTCGCGAGCGTCCAGTCCCAAGACCAGCCGGCCGGGGAACTGCTCGACCATTCGACGAAACCATTCCGGCTGCTTCAGCGCCTGCGTTCCAATGACGACCCGCTCCACGCCCACCTTTTCCAGAAGCAGGCGAATGGACTCTTCGTTACGGACGCCGCCGCCCAGCTGGCACCGAACACCGCTCTGCTCCACGATTCGTTCCACCACCGACACATTGACCGGTCGCCCTTCCCGCGCCCCGTCCAGGTCGACCAGGTGCAGCCAGCGAGCTCCCTCGTCGACCCATTGGCGAGCCATTTTGGCCGGGTCGTCCGAGAAAACGGTTTCTCGAGCGTAGTCGCCCTGCCGAAGGCGAACACACCGACCACCACGGATGTCGATTGCCGGGTAGATTTCCATGCTTCCGCTGTGTCCGTTTTCTCGCGAGGGGGCGTCTGGACTGCAGCGAAGCCGACCGCGCCGGCCAACGCGGGGAGAGTAGACGCGGCGCTCCGTTCGGCCCGGCTCGACTCTCCCCAGCCGGCGTTTTTTTCCGTCAGTCCGTCGCAGACGCCAGCTGCGCAAAATTCTTCAGCAGCCGCAGGCCGAGCCGCTGGCTCTTCTCCGGGTGGAACTGAGTCGCAAAAAGGTTGCCCCGTCGAATCATGGACGTGAACTGAACACCGTAGTCGGTCAGCGCCGTAATGACCGACGTGTCTCGAGGCACCACGTAGTAGCTGTGGACGAAGTAAAAGTACGCCCCGTCCGGAACGCCCTCCAGCAGCGGCGACTGCCCGACCACGTGCAGGGTGTTCCACCCCATGTGAGGCACTTTCAGGCCGGGCTGGTTCGGAAAGCGAACCACTTCGCCGGGAATCACGCCCAGCCCCTCGAAGCGACCGCCTTCGTGGCTCACTTCGAACAGAAGCTGCAAGCCCACACAAATGCCGAGGAACGGCCGCTGCCGCTCAATGTGCTCCCGAATCGGCTCGACCAGCCGCCGGCGACGCAGCTCGGCCACGGCGTCCCCGAACGCACCGACCCCTGGCAAGACCAACTTTTCGGCCTCGCTCACTTGTTGCGGGTCGTCCGTAATGACGGCCTCGAACCCGAGCCGCTCGAAGGCCTTCTGGACGCTCCGCAGGTTCCCCATTCCGTAGTCGACAATGGTAATCATGGGCGGGTCGTAGGTGTGCGACTCTGCCAGCGTTTGCGGCGCTCGACGGTCTGTCGCGACAGGACGGTGAGCGTAGACAGACCGACTGCGCACGAAAACGGACGGGCATTCTACACCACGTGCAAAGCATCCGGAAGGGGCCGGGGTCGGCTCGGGGCGCTTGGATTGCGAACCTTCGCAGTGCGACCCGTGACCGGCCTCGCCTGCCCTCGCGTCACTCGAACCAGACCCGCACGGCCGTCCCGACGGGAACCGACGGCCACAACTTGCCGGCCGGTTCGATTCTGAGCGTCACGGCCGCCTGAGCGTCCCCAATGCCGGGCCCCTTTCGAATGGAAGCCTCCAGAGGAAGGCGGCGGATTCTACCCGTGCGCACTTCGCCGCCGGGAAACTCTAACCGCACTTCCTGCTCGGGCCGAATCCGGCTGAGCTGCCAGGTGGGGACGTCGACGACCACGTAGCACCGGTCCAAGTCCAGCAGCTTGACCAGCGGCTCACCCCGCTCGACCCGCTCGCCCTCGCTCTTCGTCACCGACGAGACCGTGCCGTAGATTTTCGAGCAGACGGCTCGCGTGCAGCCCGCCTTCTCCAGACGGCTCAGCCGTTGCTGCGCTTCCTGCAACCGGGCCTTCGCTTGCTCCACGCCGCTGGCCTGACGAACCTTCTCCGGCAGCTCGGCCTTCAACGACTCCAGTTCCTTCATTCGCCGTTCGCAGATTTCCAACTGGGCCTGGCTCACCTCCAGCTGGTTCTTCGCCTCCTCCTCTTTCAGAATGGCGACCAGACGGGCCAGTCCCAGGTCGTCCTGGTTGGCGTCGGAGACGAAGCGGAAAACGTCGTCCGGCCGGTCGGCGACCAGTTGCGGCAAGTTGCTGGCCTGGTTCCACGCCAGCCCCTCCAGCCGACTTTGAAACTGCTTTCCCAGGCAATTGGCCGCCTGCAGCTGAGCCTGGAACAGCTCGTCTTCAATCGCCTTCATTCGCCAAGCCAGCTCGACGGCCGCTCGGGCTTCCGCCTGTTTCAGCTCGGCCTCTCGCTGAGCCACCTCGGCTCGAGCGGCTTCAATGGCCTGCCGGCGTGCGTCGTCGCGCAGGACCAGCATTTGCTCGCCGGGCCGAAGCTGTTGCCCCGGCCGAACCAACACCTGCTCCACTTGCCCACTGCAGTCGCTGTGCACGACGTAGGTGTCGGCCTGGACGAAGCCGGTCCAGCTTCTCGACCGACCGTACTGAAGCAGCAGCGTCACAAACAGGCCGCACGCCAAAGCGAACCCACCGACGGCTGCAATTTTCCACGGCGGAATGGATTCCGGCTGAGCCCGCAAAGGCCGGCGGTGAGGGGGACCGTCGGAACAGCCAGCCGTGGTTGTCCGCGGAGGGGCAGCAGTTGTTTGAGCCATGTTCGTGCCTCAGCGACCCGAGACCAAAGACGGTTACACCGCCGGAAGCGGTGCGAGACACCTGCCAGCAGTCGACCGGTCCGGTCACCGGACTCGCCGCCCGGTTGAAACGACGCGGCGTCCGGCCGTAACGGCGCCGGCGCCACGCACCGTCGACGCTGGGCGCACCGACTGCCACTGGTAACGAATCGGTTGTGGCGGGTTGAGGAGTTTGGAGGGCTTCGTCCGAGCGGCCGGACACGCTCGAACCGACAGCGAATTTTCGTCACACGACGAGCGTCCGTTGAAGCCGCTCGAGGGAGCAACACACGCGGCACCGGTACAACCCGAACGGAACGGACGCAACGTTCCGGAACGCGGTCGAGCGAGCGAGCTCGCGCCAGCAACGCAGTCGGTTTTGTCAGCGGCGGCGCCGGCTGGACCGCCAACGCCGTCCGGCCGCTTTGCTTTCTTCGTCACTTTCCGTAGGATCGGTCCGAAGCGAATGCCAGAGGTTGTCGTGTCGGACTGACGGTTGGCTCGCGCTCCGGCCGGCACGACGACAACGTGGCAAAGGGCTTTTGGAGGAGCAAGAGCCATGAGGACCGAACACCGTACGACTCGCCGGGCCTTCGTCAGACAGGCGGCTGGTTGGCTGACCGGGTTGAGCGTCACGGCTGCGTGGACCAACTTTCCGGCGGCCGCTCAGCCGCAACGCGCCCCCGACTCGCCAGGGCCGCAACCGCCGAGTCCAAGGACGCCGCCGGCGGGCACGTCCGAGACCACCGAGCCGTGGGCTCCCCTGCCCTCGCAGGCGCACCTGCCCATTGTCGACACCCACCAGCACCTGTGGGACTTGAAGCGGTTTCCCTTGCGGTGGGTGCAACGGTCGGAGCGGCTGAACCGCAGCTTCCTTCTGAGCGACTACCGTCAAGCCGCCCAGGGACTGAACATTGTCCGGACGGTTTACATGGAGGTGGCTGTGGACCCCGAACAAAAAGCGCAGGAGGCTCGCTGGGCCTTGGACCTTTGCCGTCGCGAGCGGTTGGTGGGCGGCGCGGTCATTGGGGGCTTGCCCGAGTCGCCCGAGTTTGCCACGCACGTGCGCACTTTCGCAAAAGACCCGTACCTGAAAGGCGTGCGACGAATTCTGCACGGCGGCACCCCGGCCGGACTGTGCTTGCAGCGTCAGTTTGTCGAGAACATTCGCTTGCTGGGCGAGCTGGGCCTGCGCTTCGACCTTTGCATGCGACCCGGCGAACTGCTGGACGGCGTCCGTCTGGTGGACCAATGCCCGAAAACGCGGTTCGTCGTCGACCACTGCGGCAACCTCAGCGTCCAGTCGACCGACCGGCGTCTGCGAGCTCGGTGGCAGAAAGGGCTGCGCGAGTTGGCTCAGCGACCGCACGTCGTTTGCAAAATTTCGGGCATTGTGGCCACCGCTCCCGAAAATTGGACCCCGGCCGACTTGGAACCGAACATTACTTTCTGTCTGGAAACGTTCGGCGAGGACCGAGTCGTCTTTGCCAGCGACTGGCCCGTGTGCACGCGCCGAGCCACCCTGCGACAGTGGGTCAACGCTTTGAAGTGGATTGTCCGGGACCAACCGGTGGAGAAGCAGAAGAAGCTGTTTCACGACAACGCGGTCCGGTTCTACGAGCTGTCGTGAGGGGCAGACGGGAGCGTACGGACACCGGCCGGAAAAAAGTCCGGGGCTGGTAGCACGCCGAGTCGCTGAGCACGCCGAATTGAAGAGCCCGGTGCGAAAACGAGGGGACGGCTGGAGCGACTTTGTTCGTGGGCGGTCCGGCTGCGGCGCAAACCTGGTTTCAGAGCGGAAAATGAACCTTGTGCCGACGCTGGTGGTTCTGACGACCTTTGCGGCCAGCTGTGGCCTTTGGGGAGCCTGGCTCTTGTCGCCGCGGTTGCGTCGTCGGCTGTTGCCGCCCCGCCGCGCGGTTGGGTTTCGAGTCGACGCTTGGGTGACGCTGGTGGTCGTCGTTCTGACGGCCGCCCAGTTTGTCTGGGTCGCCACGACCTGGTTCGGCTCGCCAAGCGCGCCCTCCGAGCTGCCGACGACCGGCCAATTGGTCGCGGCAATCCTTCGCCGCACGTTCGTGTTGGTGTGCCTGCTGGGCTACGTACTGGTGGGTCAACCAACCACCGCGAACTGGAAGGCCATTGTGCCGCGAAGTTGGTGGCGGGAGGGTGCTTGGGGAGCCGTGGGTTTTCTGGCTGCGGTTGCTCCAGTGCAGGTGGTGCTTTGGGCCACCTTGCCACTGCGCAGCGAGCAGTACCTTCACCAACTGCTTCAACTGCTCCGCCAAAACCCGACGCCGCAGGTCGTTGCCTTGATTGCCGTTTCGGCGGTGGTGTTGGCTCCAATGCTCGAGGAGCTCATGTACCGGGTGGTCTTGCAGACGTGGCTGGTGGAGCGTCTGGGGGCGGTCGCTGGAATTGCCGTCACGGCTGTCGTGTTCGCGGGCGTGCACGGGCCGCTTGACGCTCTGGCCCTCCTGCCCCTGGCCGTTCTGCTGGGGTGGCTGTTCCACCGAACGGGCAGCTACTTTGCCGTGGTCAAAATGCACGCACTTTTCAACACCTACAACCTGGCTTTGACCCTGCTCGACGCGTGGTGCCGCTCCAGCTGAGGGCTCGAGCGGCTCGCCGAGCTCGCGGCCGACGGCGGGCGGCCACGCACGGCGCACCGACCGGCTGAGGCCTCGCTGGGTGCTCTTCGCGGCCGAGCGTTTCCCTGTTGGCGGCGTCCCTTTTGGGCCGCGTCAAATTCTGGCTGGCAATCGCTGGAACACCTGTCGGGCGATTGGTACTCTGCCGCAAAACCGCTGGAACGAAGACGGCGGGCGTCTTGACGGCTAGTCGAGCCGAAACGGGGCACTGTGAAGTTGGCTCGCGCGAGAACGAAGGACGTCGAATCAGGTAACCCGTGGAAGGGTAAACAAGCGGAACAATGGGCTTTCCACCGGTCGAAGAACAACTGGCGGTCATTCGTCGAGGTGTCGAGAAGATTGTCCCGGAAGAGGAGCTGGTTGAGAAGCTGAAGAAGAGCTACGAGACGGGCAAGCCGCTGCGGGTCAAGTACGGCATCGACCCGACGGGCGTGGACCTGCACCTCGGGCACACCGTGCCCATGCGGAAGCTGCGTCAGTTCCAAGACCTGGGGCACCAGGCGGTCATCATTATTGGCAACTACACGGCGTTGGTGGGCGACCCGAGCGGCCGAGACGAAACGCGGCCTCGAATGACACCCGAGCAGGTCGAGGCGAACGCTCGAGACTACCTGTCGCAGTTGAGCCGTGTGGTGGATTTGGACCGCGCGGAGGTGGTCCGCAACGGCGACTGGTTCTCGAAAATGAGTTTTCTGGACGTTCTGGAGCTGTGCAGCAAGGTCACGGTGGCTCAACTGCTGACCCGCGAAGACTTCAGCAAACGCTACAAGGCCGAGGTGCCCATTTACCTGCACGAATGCCTTTACCCGGTCATGCAGGCTTGGGACTCGGTCATGGTCCGGGCGGACGTCGAACTGGGCGGCACCGAGCAGCTTTACAGCTTCATGCTGGCCCGAGACCTTCAGCGGCAGGAAGGCCAACCGGGACAGGTGGGAGTCTTGTTGCCCATTCTGGTCGGCTTGGACGGTGTTCGGCGAATGGGCAAGAGTTTGGGCAATTACATTGGCATTGGCGAGCCGCCCTACGAAATGATGAAGAAGTTCATGCAACTGCCGGACAGTTGCATGCGAAGCTACTTCGACTTGCTGACGGACCTGCAACAGGACGAAATCGACCAGCTGCTGGCCGGACACCCGAAGGAGGCCAAAATGCGGCTGGCCTGCGAAATCATTGCCCAGTACCACGGCCGGGACGAGGCGGAGAGGGCGGCCGCTCGTTGGCAGCGGGAAATCGCCGAGAAGCAAATGCCGGAGGAGATTCCGGTGGTCCAGCTTTCCCGAAGCCGACTGGACGACGGCACCATGCCGGCGGCCGTGTTGCTGAAAACCGTCGGGCTGTGCTCGTCGACCAGCGAGGCTCGCCGGGCCATTGCTCAGGGCGGAGCCTACCTGGGCGAAAACAAAGAGCGAATCGAGCGGGTCGACCAACCGATTCGCGTCGAGTCCGGCTTGCTCCTGTGGGTCGGCAAGAAGCGTTTTTGTCGGGTGGAGCTGGTCGACTGAGCGGCCGTTGGAGCAGGTCGACTGAACGGAGGTGTACACCAACGGGTTCGGACCTGCGCCGGACAACGCGGTGGCGCGGGGCGTCAGCCGGCTGGACGGTCGGCAACTACCGACGTCGCAACAGGATTGCCCGTGGACTTGCGTTGGGGGAAGAGGAAACGGCGTCTTCAAACACGGACTGACTGACAGCAGAAGGGAGGTCACCCATGGCAACCGGATTCGGCATTGTCGGTTGTGGAATGATTGCGAACTTTCACGCGAAGGCCATTAGCGAGATTCGTGGAGCGAAGCTGGTGGCCTGCTACGACACAGTGCCCGAGGCGGCTCGCCGGTTCGCCGAAGGGCACGGCATTCGCGCTTACGAGAAGCTGGACGACCTGCTGGCCGACCCGGCCGTGGACATTGTCAACGTCTGCACTCCCAGCGGCGCTCACATGGAACCGGCCGTCGCGGCGGCCAAGGCGGGCAAGCACGTGGTGGTCGAGAAGCCGCTGGAGATTACGCTGAAACGCTGCGATGCAATCATCAACGCTTGTCGCGAAAACAAAGTCCAGCTGTGCACGATTTTCCCGTCGCGGTTCAGTCCGGCCAACCAGACGCTGAAAGAGGCCATTGAAGAAGGTCGGTTCGGCAAACTGACGCTGGGCGACACCTACGTCAAGTGGTGGCGGTCGCAGCAGTACTACGACAGCGGTGGGTGGCGCGGCACTTGGCAGTTGGACGGCGGAGGGGCCTACATGAACCAGGCCATCCACAACGTCGACCTGCTGTACTGGTTCATGGGCGAGGTGGAAGAGGTGGCGGCCATTACCGACACGTTGGCCCACGAACGAATCGAGGTGGAAGACGTGGGCGTGGCGTGCGTGCGGTTCAAGAGCGGCGCGTTGGGAGTCATCGAGGCGACGACCAGCGCGTACCCGGGTCTGCTCAAACGAACCGAAATTCACGGCACCGAAGGTTCGGCAATCGTCGAACAGGACGACATTTTGCTGTGGGAGTTCGCTCGGAAAAGTCGCAAGGACGCCGCCATTCGACGCAAGTTCGCTCGGCGGGTCAGCGGCAGCGGCGGAGCGGCCGACCCGGCAGCCATTTCGCACGTCGGACACCGTGAGCAGCTGAAGGACTTCCTCAAAGCGGTCCAAACCGGCAGCAAGCCGCTGGTCGACGGCGAGGAAGGACGCAAGAGCGTGGAAATCATTCTGGCCATTTACCAGTCCTCGTGGACGGGCAAGCGAGTGAAGCTGCCGCTGGCCCGCGACCCAAGGCGTCCCAAAGCGTGAGTCGCCTCGGACGGAGGAAGCGTCTTCGTCTGGCACCGGCTCGCCGGCGGCTCGCTCGTCGGCGGCCGACTGGCTGGCGAGCCGGGCCGGTCGGCAGCGACTCGTCCAAGGAAGGCTTGTCTGTTACGTCAGGGGCGGCCAGGACGTTTCGTGGGGTGACTCGACGGCCCGGCGCTGGAGCCGCAGTGGGGCTTCTTGACGCTAGTGAGGGCGCCTGAGGGCGTCCAGGAATTGGAGGGCCACGCTCCGTCGTGGCCGCTGCCGGCTTGTGTCTCCAGCGCAGCTCGACAGGACACGCCCGGTCGCTCCGCAACCCAAAACGCGGACGAGTTCCGAGCCGGCCCAAGACGCGAGAGGAAGGACACTGCAATGGCCAAGTGGGTGAAAGTCGCGAACTTGAAGGACGTGCCGCCGGGGTCCGCGAAGGAGGTGGTGGCTGCCGACCGGGTCATTGCCTTGTTCAACGTGGACGGACGCCTCTACGCGCTGGACGGTGTCTGCCCACACGCTGGAGGGCCGCTTGGCGAGGGGCAGTTGGACGGGCACGTCGTCACTTGCCCCTGGCACGGCTGGCAGTTCGACGTCACCACGGGCCAGCACTGCCTGAACCCCAATTTGGTGCACCCTTCGTTCGCCGTCCGGGTGGACGGGGACGAAGTGTGGGTTGAGCTTCCCGACTGAGGACGTGTCTGGAAGCTTCGGGCGAGGCGGTCTTCTTCCCGAGAGGTTGCCCTTCCCGGCTGACGGAAGCGACGGACGTTGCGTGGCGCGTTCCTGTTCGGCTTGGCGACAACCGCTTCGGCTCGCCAATCCGAATAAGGACAACGTCGGCCACGACGGAGCGTAGCCTGCCGCGACGGAGCAGCGCGGTCCCCTGCGTCTGTGTCCCGCGTCCCGGTGCCGCGTTCCGCCTCCCGCGTCCCGACTACTGAATCCCGGAACCGCCGACCCACTCGACAGCGTGCCGTCCCGACGCCGGTGACGGGTCCGCACTGCGGACCCTACCGTCGCGCTGCCGCTGCAACGCACCAACCCGAAGCGCAAGCGAACGCGTGAGGCTCACGGCGGAGCGTGGTCGCCCGCCCCCGGGCCTCGAAGCGGATTCTTGGCTTCTTAACCATTGGGGGCCGAAGCTTCGCTCCCGAAGCATTCGGGTGCGAAAAATTTCCGCAACACTTCGGACGCGAAAAGTTTGCGCGCAAAAGATTCGTGTCCAACCTTCGGGACCGAATGCTTTGCGCGCGAATCGTTCGCTCCGCAAGTTTCTGCGGCACGACTTCCGCCGCTTCAAACCTGTTGCCGACCCACTGGCCCGCCCGCAAGTGCCGAACGCGAGCGTTTGACTTCTCAACGGCGTCTGTTCTGCCAAACCGAAAATCGGTGAAGTGCCCTTGCTGGCGACGCTCACACGGCACCTGTACCTGTTGGGCTCGAAGGCCCGAGCGGCTGCAGAGACCGGTCTTGTTCGGACTCCGTGCGGCAAGCCAGCCTGTGACGGCTGGGTCAGGGCGCGTGCCGCTGGAGTCGACCTCCCGTCGCACCGTCCACACAAGCGCCAAATCTGGAAATCCCGTCATGACCGCGTTTTCCGCGTGCCGATAGAACAACTTGAGCGGAACTGTGCTGACCGGCGGAATGCGCGGCCGGCGGGCCGGACTGACAACGCGGTCCGGACCGGTCGCCGCGTGGTCTGGTCGGACACTGGCACGCAACGTCGGACACACGCAGGCACCCGTCCTCGCAGGTGGTCCGACAGCGGAGTCGTCTGGTGGAAAGGAAACGCAAGCAAGGGGGGCGAAGGATGCTCCTGCTCCGTCGACCGTTCGTTCTGGTCATTCTGGCGGCTGTGTTCTTGTCGTTGGCCGGTCCCTGTCACAAGGCCCGCGGCGGCCTTCCGTTCGGCATTCCTTTTTTCAGCAAGAAGCCGCCGGGTTACTACGAGTCGCGGGCCAGCGAGCCGGTCAGCACACGGCAGCGTTACTACAAAGGCAAGTACTGGCCGCCCTACCCTCGCCCGCAAGGGCCGTACCTGCCGTGGATTCACCGTTTCCACGCTGAGCACTACTGGCCCTACCCCTACAACTACCAGGACCGGTTTGTCGTTCGCGACGTGCTGCGCAAGCAGATTGCCAACGGCTGGGTCGCGGCCACGACACTGTACGACTATTACTTCGACCCGGACACTCAACAACTGACCCGCTCCGGGCGGCTGCGTCTGAAATGGATTTTGCAGAACGCTCCAGAGTCGCACCGAATCATCTTCGTTCAGGCGGTGGACGAGAAGGAGGCGAACGAGCTGCGACTAGCCAGCGTCAAGGAGCAGGCTCGGGCGCTGTTGGGCGACGCCACATTGCCTCCAGTCATGCTGCGCGTCACCTCGCCGCTGGGCCGACCCGCCGAAGAGGTGCGCAACATTCGGGACGCGGAGCTGCAGAGCCAGCCGAAGCCTCGAATCACACCGCCGGTCCAATCGAGCTCGGAAGAGTCGGAGGAGCAACTGTAGCGACCGGACGCAGGGCCAAGCGGCTGGGCGGGAGCGAGCAGTTGGACGTAATCAAAAGGTTCGCTAACGGCCGAAAGGTAACGAGGTCGGTCCGACGCTGAAGCGTTCTGACTGTCGACCGCCGTTGTAGTGGCTCTGATGGGAACGAGCGAGCTCCCGGTTGCGACGGTCAAACGGCCGCAGCGGCTCGAGGGGTGGCTGAGACGACGGACCGCGGTGAGGAACCATGAGCGAGAACCGTCAGCCTGAATTTCCGCCCGTGCCGCCGAACTGGTCGCTGGAGCGGCGTCCCGAGCAGCCAGCTCACGCGGCCAGCTCCGGCGAGCCTGCCCGTCCTGCCGCACCGCCGGAAGACGAGGAGCTGTACGCGTCGTTTTTCTCAACGGTCGACGAGCTGACGCAGCACGTCCGAAAAGCGGCCGGTCCGACCGGAGCGACTGGCGGCTCATTCGCCACGCAGCCCGAACCAGTTGCTTCCACCGGCGCCGTGTCGCCGACTCGGTACTCGCCCGTCGTCGAGCCGCCGCGCTGTCCCCGGTCGCTGGCCGAAAGCGGACTCAGCTTGCAGCAAGTCTGCGACTTGATTCTGAAGCAGCTCTACATTCACGGCAGCCTGCTCGGCTACCAGATTGCTCGCAACCTGCACCTGCCGTTCAACGTGATTGACGAACCGCTGCGGTTCCTGAAGGACGAGAAGGCCATTGAGGTCACGTCCGGGCAGGTCATTGGACGCGTTTCGTACCGGTTCACGCTGTCGGAGCGTGGTCGGGTTCGAGCGCGCGAAGCCTTCGAACAGTGCCGCTACGTCGGACCGGCTCCCGTCTCGCTGGAAAGCTACGTCCGGCAGTGCCGCCGTCAGACCGTGACGGGCATTGAGTGCACGCCCGAGACGCTGAGCCAAGTCTTCCGGCACCTGATTGTCTCGCCCCAGTTGCTGCACGAGCTGGGACCGGCCGTCTGCAGCGGCACGTCGATTTTTCTGTACGGTCCACCGGGCAACGGAAAGACGGCCATTGCCAAAGGTTTGGGCACGTTCTTGAACCTGTTCGGCGGTGAAATCTACGTGCCCTACGCGTTCCACACGGAAAACAGCATTGTCACGGTTTTCGACCCGTCGGTTCACAAGACGACCGACGACGCGGAGCTGGCCGCTCTGGACCACAGTGCGGTCACCGGCCTGGACCCGCACCGGGTCATGACGGAACACTTGCCGGACCTGCGTTGGCGGCGAATTCGTCGTCCGGTGGTCATTACCGGCGGCGAGCTGACCCTCGACATGCTCGACCTGCGGTACAACAAAACCACCAACTTCTACGCTGCCCCGCTGCACATTAAGGCGAACGGCGGCGTGTTCCTGATTGACGACTTCGGCCGCCAAATTGTCAGTCCGCGGGACCTGCTGAACCGCTGGATTTTGCCGTTGGAAGAGCGAATCGATTTCCTCACGCTCGCCACGGGCAAGAAGTTCGCGGTCCCATTCGAGCAGTTGATCATTTTCTCGACGAACCTCGACCCGCGCGAGCTGGTGGACGAAGCGTTCCTTCGCCGCATTCGACACAAGATTCACATTGGCCCGCCGAACCGGCAGCTCTTTACACAAATTTTCCAGCTTTGTTGTCAACAGCGACGGCTGGCGTTCAACCCGGACGTCGTCGACTACCTTTTCGCTAACTACTACGACCGCGGCAAACCTCCCAGGTCGAGCGACCCGCGAGATTTGCTTGAGATTGTTCAATCAATCTGCCGATTTAGAAGACAACCGACTGTCCTGACGCGCGAACTGATTGCTGAAGCGGCGCAGCGTTTCTTCTGTCAGGTCTGACCAATGGGGGGCATGCAGGGAGGTATGCCTTGCCACGCAACAGCTTTTCCACGGCTCTTCTGCTGACCGCGGCCGTTCTGGCTTTGTCCGGTTGTGCGAGCACGCCCCAGCCCTGGCAAGCCGCTCGCGACATTCACATTCCCTCACTGCCCTTGTCTCACGAGTCGTCCCAGCCAAAGCTGAAGCACCCCGAGCGGGTCTACTTGGCTTACGCGAAGCTGCAGGAGGAGCTGGGCAATCTGGTGGAGGCACGCCGGTCGTACGAGCAGGTCCTGGGTGAGAAGCACCGACAAGAACATGGCGGTGAGCAGCGCCAC
>CAYSAG010000030.1:0-28127 GCA_964428935.1 uncultured Planctomycetaceae bacterium
CCCTTGATTGTCAAACTGTGAGGGTAGGTCGTCAACAAGTTTTTCCACTTTTTCCGAAAAAAACGGCAATTCGTAGCACACGGCGGCCGAAAAGCTTGACACGGTCCGGCTGGTTTTCCGTCACGGGCGGCCTGCGCCGGGCGGCCGCGTCACTTGGTAGCGTTTCAGTTTCCGGTCGAGCGTGGAGCGTTCGATTCCGAGGATTTCGGCCGCTCGCGACTTGTTCCAGTTCGTGTGCTCCAACACCGCCAGGATGTGACGCCGCTCCACCTCGCGCAACGACAGCAGTTCCACTCCCGCCTGCGCCGGCTCTTCACCCCAGTCCGTTTCGGCCGGAAGCGACGACAGTCGCAAGTCCTTCGGCGTAATCAGGCCCCCGGAGCACAGAATGACGGCCCGCTCGATGCAGTTCTGTAGTTCCCGCACGTTTCCGGGCCAGTCGTACTTTTGCAGAATTTCGAGGGCCTCGGGCGTGAAGCCTTTCACGGGAATTTTCAGCCGCTGAGCCGCTCGGCTGAGAAAGTAGTGGGCCAGAATGGGAATGTCGCTGCGTCTCTTCCGAAGCGGCTCGACGTAAATCTCCACGACGTACAACCGGAAAAACAGGTCTTGCCTGAACTGCTTCTGTTCGACCGCCTTGGCCAGGTCCCGGTTCGTCGCCGCGACCACCCGCACGTCGACCTGAATGGGTTGGCTGCCGCCGACGCGTTCGAACGGGTGTCCCTCCAAAACGCGGAGGAACTTCGCCTGAATGGACGGGCTGAGCTCTCCGACTTCGTCCAGAAACAAGGTTCCTCCGTCGGCCTGTTCGAACTTGCCCAGCTTCCGCTCCGTCGCGCCGGTGAAAGCCCCCTTTTCGTGCCCGAACAGCTCGCTCTCCAGCAACGTCTCGCTCAACGCCGCACAGTTCATGCAGACGAACGGCCGGTTGCGTCGAGGGCTGTTGAAGTGAATGGCCCGAGCCACCAGTTCCTTGCCGACACCGCTCTCGCCGCGAATCAACACGGTGGCGTCGGTCGGGGCGATTCGAGCAATGGCTTCGCGCAGCCGGCGAATCGACGGGCTCTCGCCAATGATTTCGCTGCTTTCCGAGACCTGGCTCCACAGCTTGTAGTACTCGTCTTGCACGCGGGCCAGTCCGGTGGCCAGCGTCTCCATTTGTTTGATGTTCTTCAGAGCCAAGGCCATTTGGTCGGCCACGGCCAAAGTGAATTCCAGGTCGTCTGGGCCGAGTGGGCGTGAGGAGTCGGTCGAGTAGAGGTGAATGAGGCCGTAGATGGTTTTTTCGGCGCGAATGGGAGCACAAATGACGCTGCGGACTCGCAGCTCGCTCAGGCTGTCCCGCCCCGCCAGCCACGTGTCGTCGTGCACGTCGTGAGCCAGCACGGCCTCCCACTCGGTCAGAACCAGCCGGGAAAGAGACGTCGAAACCCGCTCGTACGGCTTGCCCGTTCGTGACCGGTACGCCACCACTTCCAGTTCGCCGACCTCCGCCCCCTCCTGCAACTGCTCCTTCAGCAACAGAATGGCTCCAATGTCGGCCCCGGTCGCTTCCAGCAGCCTGTCCAGCACCAACTGCGACAGACTGGACGAGTCGCGAGCCGCGGCCATGTCGAGGGCCAAGCGGTAGAGTCGAGCCAACTGCTGGCCGGTCTGTTCTCGTCCGACGACGTCTTTCGGCGTGATCCGGTCGAACCGGGTGCGACGTTTTCGGTGCACAATGGCCGGAGCCGACTCCTCGCCAACCGGCGTCAGCGGAACCTCCACCGTCTCTTGATGACCCGGCTCCAGCAGCTCGACGTCGTCCAACGCTTCCACCGGGCGAGACAGGTCGAAGGTTAGCACCATGTGGTAGCCGCCGACCCGAATCAAATCGCCTTCTTTCAGCTCGGTCTCGCCCTCTACGCGGACGCCGTTGACGAAGGTGCCGTTGCGACTGTCGAGGTCGCGCACCCACCACCGTTGCTCGCGCCAAAAGACGGAACAGTGGTAGCGGCTGCACCGGTCATCGCGGACCACGACCCGGTTGTCAGCAGCTCGGCCGACCGTCGTCTTTTCGTCGGCCGTCAGCTTGTAAACCTCTCGGTTGTGCCGGCCGTCGCTGACGATCAGGTAGGCCGTCGTCCGGTCCTCCACGCTCTCAGCCCGTTCCGACATGTTGCCCTTTTTGACCACCCTTGCGTTCGTCGCCCGTCACGTCGCCGCTTTGCTTCGCCGGCTCGCGGCAGCCGCTTGTTCCGCGCGAGCCGGCGTCGGGCAGACCCGACTTCGCGCCCGCTCCGCAAGCCGCTCTGTCAGTCGAGCCTGTCCGGGAATTGCGCGAAGCGTGTTTCCTCGTGCCCGCCGGCCGGTCGAGTTTCAAACCTGGCTCGGCAAGCCACGTCTGTGGCTCCGAGCCTGCGATTCTGTCAAGAAGCGTGGAGCAACCTCCGGACACACCTCGCAGCTACTTGCAGCACGCGTCCAGAGCTTGCCGCATGGCCTTCAGGTGTTCGGGCGTGGTTCCGCAGCACCCTCCAATCACCCGCACTCCGACCTGGACCAGCTTCGGCACCAGCTCGGCCATGTTTTCCGGAGAGGCCGGGTAGACGAGTTGTCCGTCGACGTTTTCGGGCGAGCCCGCGTTGGGCTGCAAAATGACGGGTGTCTCACCAGCCGCAGCGACAATCTGCTCGGCCAGCCGGACGTAGTCGTCCAAACTCAGCGACGTGCCGCAGTTGGCTCCGACAATGTCTGCGCCGGCGTCAACCGCTCGGTGAATGGCCTCCTCCACCGACGTTCCCATCATGGTCCGGAACGAGCCGTTGGCCGAGCGGTCGAAGGCGTAGCTGGCGACGACGCCACGGTCGCCGACCCGTCGAGCCGCTTCGACCGCAATGGCCAGTTCGTCCGGTGAGGCCATGGTCTCGACAATGAACGCGTCGACGCCGCCCTCGGCCAGCGCTTCGGCTTGCTCGGAAAAAATGGCCAGCAACCGGTCGGCGGTCATGAGGCCGTACGGTTCCAGGAAGTCGCCGAACGGACCGATGTCGCCCAGAACGAGCACCGAGTCGCCCAGGGCGTCGCGAGCCAGCCGAGCGGCCGCCCGGTTCAGCTCGGCCGCCCGCTCGGCCAGCCCGTGTCGTTCCAACGCCGCTGCACTGCCTCCGAACGTGTTCGTCAGAATCCACTCACTGCCGGCCTGAGCGTAGTCGCGGTGGACCGCCGCGACCCGGTCCGGGTGCTCCACGTTCCAAAGCTCGCCGCACGCTCCACTGACCAACCCGCGTTGCATCAACTGCGTGCCCATGGCTCCGTCCGCCAACCGCGGACGTTCCCGCACCGCTGCGACCAGTTCCGCACCCGTCATTCACCGCCCTTTCTGAACCGTCCCACTGACGCACGCCTCTGTCGCAGGCTCGACAGCCCAGCGGCGAACTCGTCTCCGGTCGAAGGCCCACCCTCGGTCAGGTTCAAGCCGCCACAATCTTCTTGGCGACCTCGACGGCCGTGGCTGCGTCGGCCGCGTAGCCGTCGGCACCAATGCGCGTGGCGAAATCTTCCGTCACCGGCGCCCCACCGACAATGACCTTCACGTCACCCAGGTTCGCCGCCCGCAATGCCTCGACAACCGTCTGCATGTTGGGCATGGTCGTGGTGAGCAACGCCGACAGCCCCACCAGCTTGGCGCTGTGTTCTTTCGCCGCTTGCACAAACTTGTCCGGCGGGACGTTCGTCCCCAAGTCGACCACCCGAATGTTGGCCCCTTTCCACATCAGAGCGACCAGGTTCTTGCCAATGTCGTGCAGGTCGCCTTGCACCGTACCAATGACCGCCGTGAACTCCGGCTCAATTCCCGCCTCCACCAGCAGCGGCTCCAGCAGCTTCATGCTTTCGTTCATGGCCCGAGCGGCAATCAACACTTCCGGCACGAAAATCTCGTTCGCCTTGAACCGCCGGCCGACGTCGTCCATGGCCGCCGTCAACGCGTCCAGAATCTGCTGCGGCGAAGCACCCTGCTGAATGCACTCCTGCGTCAGCTTCGTTGCCTCACCCCGGTTGCCGGTCTTGATTGCCTCGCTCAACTGTTGCAGCAGTTCGGTCATGACCGTCCTCTCCTGGTTGCAGCGTTGCACACCCTGTGACGTAACCCCTTGGTCGACCCATTCGGCCTGACGACTTCGGCCTGACGACGGCAAGCGGCACGGCCCCGCGACCGTTACAGCCGGCTTGCGTCTGTTCCCACAGACCGCGCCCACTGGGCTCGTCCAGCGGCCGCCGCTCGCGGAACCGCTCCGCCCAGCGCGCAAACGTGTCTCGCCAGAGCCCGCCTCTTGCAAGAACAAAACCTACCAGAAAGCCGTTGCTCTGAAAAGCCCCTGAGCGTCCTGCTGCACTGTGGGCACCGCCAGCCCTCCGCCGGCCGGCAAGCCAGCCCCGGACCGCCCGTCCAGTTGCGGTGTCCGTCGAGTTGACTCATCATGTCTGCCGTCCTGCTGGCGCGGTCCACGGCCAGTCGGCCGGCCATTACAGACTTGGCCGCTGCCAGGGGACGCCCTGTCCGGCGCGAGCCGGGCTGGTGGTTCTTCCACACCAGCTCGCAACGTCCGAAAATTCCTGGCCGGTTCCACACCGCGGCGTGTCCCACGCCCCGACTGGTCCGGCTCTCTTGGCCAGCCGAAAAGACAGACATGTCGAGCGGTTCGTTGCCTTGCCCCGACCACCGCGTGCCGCACAACGGGCGTCGCACGGTTGTGGTGGCGTGCGCCGTGCTGGAGGACGAAGTCAACCATTTCGCCGGTCGGTTGCCGTACGTGGTCCACGTCGAGCTGCTTCGGCAGGGCTTGCACAACGAGCCACCCCGACTCCGTCGTGAGTTGCAGGCGGCCGTCGAGCGGGTCGAAAGTGGCTGGCGGCCCGAGGTCGTCGCGCTGGGCTACGGGCTTTGCAGCCGAGGCGTCGAGGGCGTGCACGCTTCCAGCGCCACGCTGGTGTTGGCCCGAGCTCACGACTGCATGACTCTGCTGCTGGGCAGCTCCCAACGCTACCTGGACTACGTCCGTCAGAACCCGGGCACTTACTGGTACAGTCCCGGCTGGAACCGGCACCACTTGCCGCCCGGCCCGGAGCGGTACGAAACGGTGTTCCGTCAGTACGTGGAGAAGTACGGTCGCGACAACGCCGAGTACTTGATGCAGGTGGAGCACCGTTGGTACCAGACGTACAACCGGGCCACCTTCGTCGACCTGGGTGTAACGGACGTCACGGCTGACCTGGACTACACGAGGCGGTGCGCCGAGTGGCTGGGCTGGACGTTCGACCGCCAGCGAGGCGACCCCAAGTTGCTCCACGACTTGCTGGCCGGTCCGTGGGACGACCAACGCTTCGTCCTGGCCCCGCCCGGCTACACGTTTCGCCTGACCGGCGACTCGCGAATTGTCGAGGCCGTGCCGTTGGCCGACTGGTCACCCCAGACGGCCGACGGCTCGACGGCCCCGTCCTGGCCGCCGCCAGCGTCTACCCCCTTCCCGTTGGAGCCTCCGAATGAACCCTTGGGTCAAGCTGGAACTGCAGACGACTGACCAGCGTCACGAACTGGCCGTTTCAGCCGACGAACGGTACTGGAACCTGGCCGAGCTGTTGCGGCGTCACGAGTGGCCGCTCAACACCCGCTGCGGCCAGCGCGGCGTGTGCGACGGTTGCGTGGTGGAGCTGTTGGCGGGCCGGCTGGAGCGGTTGGACGGGCAGCAAACCGTCGACGCTTCGGACGGCCCCTGCTCCGTGCGAGCTTGTCAGTTTCGGTTGGTCGGGCCCGAGCGGGTCGTGCTGCGCGTGCCGGTGCGGTCGTTGCTGCGCGGCGAGCCGCAAGTTCTGACCGACTTCCGACTGAACGTCTCGTTCGCTCTCAACCCGCTGTGGCAGCAGCTCCCCGTGCGGCTGACCGAGCGCCCCGTGTCGCTCGAGGCGGTCACTCGACGCTTGAGACGCCGCCTCGACACCGACGAGCCGGTGGCCTTCACTGGCCGGGCCGCACGGGAACTGGAACGACTTTCCGCACCAGCGGGCGACGGGGACGAGCTGGTGTTCTGCGTCGAGCGTCGCCCGGACGGCTGGCTCGTTTCAGACGTCCTGCACCGCCCCCTGCCCCGGCCGCTCGGCGTGGCCGTCGACCTGGGCACGACCACCGTCGTCGTCCTGCTGGTGGACCTGACGACCGGACGCGTGCTGGCTCGCGCGGCTGGCTTCAACCGCCAAGTGACCGTGGCCGACGACGTGCTGAGCCGAATCAACCTCTGCCGCACCGACCCGGAAACGGTGCCCCGTCTTCGGGACCTGGCGGCCAAGACGGTCCGCGGGCTGTTGCGTCGAGCGTGGTTGCAGGCGACCAGGGCCGAGTCCGAGACGAGCAGCGCGGGCTCGTCCCAACCCGGTAGTCCACCTCCGGCCAGCCCACCTCCAGCCCACGACGCGTCCGCGTTTGGAGCAAGTTCGCTCGCCGCTTCCTCGCCCGAGCCGGCACCGGCGCAGCCGGTCCCACCGGAAGCACCTTCGCTCGAGTCGGCCCAAGTCGCCGTCTGGGCCGTCGCCGGAAACACCACAATGCTCCACCTGCTGGCAGGCGTCGACCCGTCGCCAATGGGCGTGGCTCCTTTTACGGCTCGGTTCACCGAGCACCGAGTGGAGCGGGCCGCGGCGGTGAGGCTGCGCGAGCCGACTGAGCCACCGAGCGGGCCCGCCGCGCGAGCAGCGTCCGGAAAGTACCCTCTGCAACCGGACGACGGCGTGGACGAACCCGACCCGCTGCCAAAGCAGCACACGGCAGGTGTCGAGCCACCGGTCGTGCGGCCCGACTCCAGCGTCCACCTGCTGCCCGGGGCGGCAGCCTACGTGGGCGCAGACCTGTGCGCCGGCATTCTCTCCAGCGGCATGCTCTACGACGACGGTCCCTGCCTGTTGGTCGACATTGGCACGAACGGCGAAATCATTCTGAAGCACGGCGACCGGCTGGTCGGGTGCGCCACAGCGGCCGGGCCGGCGTTCGAGGGAGGCGGTTTGACGTGCGGCACGCGAGCCGGTCGCGGAGCGGTCGGCCACTTGTGGCTGGACGAGCGGTCGGGGCAGGTGCGGGTCGAAGTCATTCAAGACGACTCACGACGGCGAGCCAGCCCTCACGGCATTTGCGGCTCGGGCTACATTGACTTCTTGGCCGAAGGCCGTCGCTGCGGACTGCTGACGCCGACCGGCCGGTTCGCCGACCCGCTGCCTGCGGCTTTCGCCGAGCGGGTCGAGCGGCACGAGGAGCTGGGGCGAGTGTTTCGCGTCGCGCGGGGAACGGGCGGCCGGAGCGTCGTCGTCAGCGAGGCCGACGTCGCGTCGCTCCTCCAAGCCAAAGGGGCCATTGCCGCCGGAATTCTGACCTTGCTGGAGCGGGAAGGGCTCCGTGCGTCCGACGTCCGAACACTCTACCTGGCCGGCGGCTTCGGCATGTTCTTGAGCGTGACCAACGCCATTGACTGCGGTCTGCTGCCAGGGTTCCGAGCCGAACAGGTGACGCTGGTCGGAAACACGTCGCTGGCCGGAGCGTACTTGGCCCTGCTGGACGCCTCGCTACTGGACGAACTGGCTCGCATTGGCCGCCGCTTGGAAGTGGTCGAGCTGAACCTCGACCCCGGTTTCGAGTCGCGCTACATTGACCAAATGAGTTTGCCGTAGCCGAGCCTGTTGGCGGTCCCTTTTGGCCGCGAGACACTCGAAGGACCAGGCCCCAAATGCCGTTGCTCTGCTTGAAAGGCGGACGCGTTTACGACCCGGCCCACGACGTCGACGGCGAAGTACGCGACGTCTGGATTGAGGACGGTCGAATCGTCCCCGCGCCGCGCGACCCTTCGCGCCGGCCCGACCGCGTGCTCGACGTGACCGGCTGTGTGGTCATGCCAGCCGGCGTCGACCTGCACAGCCACATTGTCGGACCGGGTGTCAACGCGGCCCGGAGGCTTACGGCGCCGCTGCACGCGGGCCCGACCGGCTGGTCGCTGCCGGCCGCTGCGGTGCCGCCGAAGACAGCGGGGCCGCAGCAGCAGGCTGCGTCGGGCCGACCAGTCGGCGGGGAGCCGACCGACCGGCTGGTGTTCGAGTGGCTGTCCGAGCCGGCCGCCGAGTTGGTCCGCCGGGTTCTAGCGGCTGGAGCCCGACCGTCGCCCTCGACCACACGCGGGTCTGCTGGTCGGCCGCCCTTGTGCAGCGGCTCGCTCGGCCACGTCCCCTCCAGCTTCCTGACCGGCTACCTTTACACGGCTCTGGGCTACGGGACGGTCTTCGACGCGGCCATTCCACCCCTGTTCGCTCGCAGCGCCGTTCAGGAGCTGCGAGACACGCCGCTCGTGGACAAGGGCTTCTTTGCGCTGGTCGGAAACCACTGGTTGGTCCTCGAGGTTCTGCGTCGCGACCGGCAAAGGCTGACCGAACTGCTCGCCTGGCTGCTCCACGTCACCGCCGCCTACGCCCCGAAAGTCGTCAACCCAGGCGGTGTCGAACACTGGAAGCGGACCAAACAGCCGTTGACCGACCTGGACCAGCCGGTCGACGGCTGGGACGTCACGCCGCGTGAAATTGTGACGCGACTGGCGGAGGCCGCCGAGCAACTCGGTCTGCCGCACCCTCTGCACGTGCACAGCAACAACTTGGGCCGCCCCGGCAACTGGCGGACCACGCTTCAGACGTTTCAAGCACTCAGCGGTCTGCGAGCCCACCTCGCCCACGTCCAGTTCCACAGCTACGGAGGCTCCCCAGACGACCCCTCCAGCCTCCGGTCCCAGGTGCCCGAACTGGTCGACTACTTCAACGCCCACCCGAACCTCACGGCCGACGTGGGTGCCGTCCTGTTCGGCCCGACCGTGACTCTGACCAGCGACGCACCGGTCAGCGAAATGCTGGCTGGCCTGACCGGCCGGAACTGGTGGAACGTCGACACCGAGCGGGAGGCCGGCTGCGGCGTGGTGCCGCTGAAGTACAGCGACCACAGCCTGGTCAACGCCCTGCAGTGGGCCATTGGCTTGGAGTGGCTGCTGCTGGCCGAAGACTTGTGGCGAGTCGCTCTGACCACCGACCACCCAAACGCAGCCTCCTTTCTGGCCTACCCCAAACTGATTGCCTACTTGATGGACGGCGAGCGGCGTCGGGAAACGTTGAGTCGACTGCCGGCTGACGTGCGGCGACGGTGTGTGTTGCACGAGCTCACGCGGGAGTACTCGCTGTTCGAAGTGGCCATTGTGACGCGAGCGGCTCCGGCTCGGATTCTCGGCTTGCCGCACAAAGGCCACCTCGGCCCGGGCGCCGACGCCGACGTCACCGTCTACCAACCCTGCGACGACGTCGAGCGAATGTTTCAGTTGCCGCGGCTGGTCATTCGAGCGGGCCAGGTCGTGGTGGACGACGGAGAGCTGAAGACGAGCTTCGACGGCGAACTGCTGCGCGTGGCACCGCGGTTCGACCCAGAAGCGGAGCGGCTGGCTGGCTCGCTGCTGGGGTCTTACAGCACCGTGCGTCCGGCCAACTACGGTGTCCGACCCGAGGAGCTCGGACCGACGCGCGTCGTGGCGTCGAGGAATTGCTCGGCCTTCGTTGAAAACGCACAAGCCTCGTGCGAAGATCGCCGGACGGGCGGACCGCGGCGCTCCCGCTCCAACAACAACCGCGGGACGTCCGGCGAGCAACGCCGCTGCGAGTGACCCGACACCACGGTCAGCCGCGGCCCCCTTTCGCCGGACCGGGAAGCTGAGGCGGCCTGACAAAGAAGCTGAGTGGGCCTGACAAAAAGGAGACAAGCCCATGAGAACCACGCGACGACGTTTTCTGACGCAGTCTGCGGCCGGCCTGGCCGTTTCGCCGTTCCTCTGCCACGCGCTCGAGGCCTTCGGCGAGAAAACCGACCGACTGTTCAAGGTGGGGGCGTGCGACTGGTCGCTCCGAAACCGCCAGAAATTGGAAGCCTTCGACGTGGCGGCCGAAATCGGTCTGGACGGCGTCGAGGTCAGCTTCAGCGAACCGGGCACTCCGAACGACCTCCGCGACAAGAAGACCCGACAGCTTTACCAGCAAAAGGCCCAGTCGCTGGGCCTCGAAATCTCGTCGCTGGCCATGGGCGTGTTGAACCGAATTCCGTACGCCGTCGACCCGCGAACGGAACAGTGGGTCAGCGACGTCGTGGACGCAATGGCCGCGCTGGGCGTGAAGGTGTGCCTGCTGGCCTTCTTCGGCAAGGGAGACATTCTGGGAGACCGAGCCAAGCAGGACGAGGTCATTCGACGGCTGAAACGAGTGGCTCCGAAAGCCGAAAAAGCCGGCGTGGTGTTGGGCGTCGAAAGCCAGCTGAACGCCGACGACCACATTCGAATCGTCGACAGCGTGGCCTCGCCGGCCGTCAAAGTCTACTACGACGTCTGTAACATGCACCGTCTGGGCTACGACATTTACAAAGAAATCCCACGCTTGGGCCAACGCATTTGTCAGTTCCACATGAAGGAACGGGGGCACTTGCTCGGCGAAGGCCAGATCGACTTTCGGCGAGTCAAACAGGCCATTGACCAAATCGGTTACAGCGGCTGGCTGATCATTGAAGGAGCCACCGTGAAAGGCAAGACGTTGGTCGAGTGCTACCGGCACAACCAGAAGTTCCTGCGAACGCTGTTCCCGACGGTCAAGTCCGCGTGAACGAACGGCCGGAGCGGAGCCGGGGGGCGTGGCCAAGCTTCCCTGTGGCTTCGGGAAAAACGGTTCGAGCAAGCGACGCAGTCAAATGAGCAAGCATGTCGAGGAAGGAGAAGCAACCATGACCGAACGGACCGGAGCAACCCGTCGTCATTTTCTGCAGGTCGCTGTGGCCGGCGCAGCCGGGTGGGCGGTGAGCCGGGGGAGCGTCGAAAAGACCGCCTTGGCCGACGAAAACGTCACGCCCCGCGACAAACAGCGACCGCTGAAACTGGCCATGGCTTCTTACACTTTACGCCGCTTCAGCCTGGACGACGCTTTGGCCATGACCAAACGGCTGGCTCTGACCGCCATCAATCTGAAGTCGTTCCACCTGCCTTTGGACGCGACCAAAGAACAAATTGCGGCCGCTCGAAAGAAAATCTCCGACGCCGGGCTCACCCTCTACGGCGGGGGCGTCATTGCCATGAAAAACGAGCAGCAGGTGAACCAAGCCTTCCAGTACGCGCAGGCGGCCGGCATGGTCCGAATCATCATTGCTCCAAGCGAAGACATGCTGCCCCTCATCAACGAGAAAATCCAACAGTACGGCATTCAGGCCTGCATTCACAACCACGGCCCCGGCGACAAGCATTTCCCGACGCCTGACGTGGCCTACGAAAAAATCAAGAACTTGGACCCTCGCTTCGGCCTGTGCCACGACATCGGCCACACCGCCCGCTACGGCAAGGACCCAGTGAAAGTGACCGAACAATGCGCGGACCGCATTTTCGACGTGCACATCAAAGACGTCACGGCTCCAACCAAGAAAGGACACGCCACGCCTTGCGGCCGCGGCATCATCGACATTCCCGCGTTGCTCAAAACGCTGATCCAAGTCGGGTACAAAGGCTACTTGGCTTTCGAGTACGAAGCCGACAGCAACGACCCGCTGCCGGGAGTGGCCGAATCGGTGGGTTACGTTCGGGGCGTGCTGGACACGCTGTAGGACTGGCCCGGGCCGTCCTGCCGAGGGCGGCTCGGGAACCGTTCGTTTTTCCCAGCGCCGGCGCTTTTTGTTTGAACTTTGGCGACGTGCCCGGCCGGCTCTCGTCAAGCGATGAGTGACGGAAGACCACGACGGAGCGAGGCCTCCGGCTCTTGGACTTCCTTCTTGGATGACTGCCGTCTGGAGCGAGCGAGGTGGCCGCGTCTGGCTGACGCGAGCAACGGGTCGGCTTTGGAGCACGTCGAAAAAGCGCAGCAAGCCCCTCTGCCTGCCGCCTCCGTCGGGCAGCATGCGGACGCTGTGGAAAACACCCTCCCGAGCCCTCGGCACGACGCCGTCTTCGCTGTCGGAAAACTGGCCTCTCCACGGCGAACTTCAGTCGACATGACCGGGCTCCTACTGCGAGAAAACTCCGCGGCCGCTGAACCGACCGCTCCGCGCCGGAAAGTGCGAGACGCACCCACGCGCCTGCCGCCCAGCGGTCCCCGGCAACCCGTTGTCGAACACAACCGGCTTCCTCTCGCCTCATGCAGCCACACTGAACCGCGTCGCCCCGTCGGTCACGGCTGAACGGTCACCAACGCCGTCGCCGAGTGGCCGTCGAATGTGGCGGTGACGGTCGTCGTTCCAGGACGTTGTGCGCGAACCAAACCGAACGGTCCCAATGCGGCCACCCGCGAGTCGGCGGCCACGAAGCGGGCGACGGGGGTGACTTTGATTGACGTCCCGTCGGAGTAGACCACCACGGCTTCGAGCTCGGCCGTCTGGCCAGCACGCAAACTCAGCTTCCGCGGCTCGACCGACAGGCTGCGAATTGTCACCAGCCGCGAGCGGTCGTCCTTGCCCGTGAAGCGTTGGTACGCGGCAAATTCCCGAGCCGTGAACCGCCGGCCGTCCCATTGCACGAGGGTCCTGTCGGCCGGCTGAACGTAGAGGTTGTCGCTCAGCACCAACTGGTCCGACCAGTCCCAGCCGTCCAAATGCAGGTTGATTGCCGTGAACTTGGCCGTGTGGAAAACGTTCCGTCGAACGAAGAACCGTTCGGTCTTTGCTGAATTGCTGAAAAACATCAAGTGGACGCCCCAGCCGTGACAGCAGCCCTCCCCGGCGTTGAAGCAAAAGTTGTCTTCGAAGTAAATGTCGTGCGTCACCGACTCGGACGGCCGGTTCCAGTACTCGAACGAGTAGTTGCAGTTCCAAATGACGTTGTGTCGGTAGGTGATTCGGTACTGGGCGTTCTTGGCGCTGCCCTGGTTCGTCAGAGCAGCGTCGAAAATGTTCCACAGGCGACAGCTCTCGACCACGTTGTCGTGGGCTCCGTTCCAGAACTCGACGCCGTTGCCGTAGCGCACGTGCCGCACGCCGCGGGGCGTTTTCTTCGAGTACTGGTGTCCGCCGCCAATGAAGCAAAGGTCGCAGTTGCGAACAATGATGTGGTGCGTGTCTCCGCCGCCGATTCCGTGAGCCGAGCCGTACGCCAAGTGCAGGCCGTCGTAGACGACGTGGTGCCGACCGCCTTCCGAAATGATGTGCCGCGTCAAGGCGCACTCAACGTCGTCGAACAGGTCGGCCGGGTTTCGTTCTGCGTAGAGCACCACGCTCTTGCTTTCCGGGTCGTAACAAAACTCGTACGGTTCGTCGACGTCGGCCTCGGTCCAGACTTTTGAGCCACAGACCCGCCCGTTGTCGAAAATGATGTTCCCCACGTCGCAGGGAAACGGACCGGCACGCCACAGGTTCCGACCGGCAGGCTGCCAGTCTTCCCGACGGTTTTTCTCAACCGACCCGAGCAACTGCGGTTTCGGTCCGTCGCCGTACGCCGTGTACGTGACGTAGCCCTTTTCGCTGCCGCTGCGGGGAATCAACTGACCGCGCCAGACGCCGCCCCGCTGAAAGTGGACCACGTCTCCCGGGGCAAACGGGAACCGGTTGACTTTCTCCAGCGTTCGCCACGGGCTCGCCGGCGACGTACCGGAGTTGCCGTCGTTTCCTGAGTTGCTGACGTAGTAGTCGGTGCCGACGGCCACGGAGGCACACGCCGCCCAAAGCACACAAGCACGCGACACCCAACTGACCGCTCGTAGGTCGACTCGCCACCCGCACTTCATTGCAACTCCCCTCTTTTCTCGACGGCCGCCGGAGTGCGGCCGGACCGAAACACACCGCGGCCGCCCAAGCCGACACACCTTCTGCTGGCCAGAGTAACGTCTTTGCTCGTGCCGTTGCCACCGGCGGGCCGCTTGCGGCCGACGGCAGCTCACGCGAGCGGCCTGCCTGCACCTGGTCCAGTCCAAATTGCGTCGCCTTGCTCAGCACCGCTCGGCAGAGCAACCCCTCCATTCACCGTCCCGCCGTCGTCTTTTCGTGCAGACGTGTTGCCGCTTTTGCCGAAAAGTAACTAGAATCGGCGGCACTTTGTTGCGCAGGAGGTGCGCTCGAACGGTCTGGCTTGTCAAGGACGAGAAGTCGCAGCAATGCCCCAGCTTCCCTCCGACCCGAAACGAGGCTTCCTTCCCGACACGCTGCGGACCATTACCCAGTTCACGTCCAGCCGGCCTTGGGGCACGTTGAGCGTTGTCTTGCTCGTCTCGGTGCTCTGCGTCGCCCTGACGCTCCAGTTCATCCAATTCAAGACCAAACGCTCCGACCTCATTGACCCCAACGCCCCATTCCACCAGCGCTGGCTGCGCTACACGGAAAGCTTTGGCGAGGCCTCGGACATTGTCTTTGTGGTGGAGTCGAACTCACCCGAACGCGTGCGGGAGACGCTGGACGAGCTGGCCGAGCGGCTGCGGGAGCACCCGGACCTGTTCGCGCAAATCTTGTACAAAGTCGACCTTCGACCGCTCCGACGAAAGGGCCTGCAGTACTTGAAGCCCGACCAGCTCCAGGCCCTCCTCGACCAACTGCAACAGTTTCAGCCCCTTCTGTCCGGACGCTGGGACCTGTTGCGGCTCGACGGCTTTGTGGCCCGAGTCCGCTACCAACTGGCCGACGCCCTTCAGAAGCTTCAAGCGCAGGCGTCGGCCGTTCGCCCCTCGACCTACCTGGTAGCCGACTCAAGCGGCCCGAAAGCCTCCACCAGTCCCTCCGGCCCAACACCGCCGAGCCACCACGACGCCGCTGGCCAGGCCGGTGCGGTCGCCCAACAGGAAGCCCAGGCCGCCGTGTTCCAAGCCGTGTTGCTGGTCGACAGTCTGCGGTCGGCTCTTCCTTCTTTGGAGCACTTCCAGCCGCCGTGGCCAAACGTCGTCCCGGCGGAAGCGTCCGGCGCGGTCGGTGAGTTCGACGAGGTCTACTTGACCAGCGACGACGGCCGCATTGGCTTCTTGAAGGCCAAGCCGCTGTCCAAGTCGAACGGCTTCGCCGGACCGGCCGAGGCCATCGACCGAGCTCGAGACATTGTCGCGCAAGTCCAAGCCAGCCGCTCAGACGTCCGGGTCGGGCTGACGGGCATTCCCGTGCTGGAGAGCGACGAAATGCGCAAGTCGCAGCACGACATGCTGGAAGCCTCGGTCATTTCCGTCCTGGGTGTGGTCGTGCTGCTCGTCATTGGTTTCCGCGGCATTCGTCACCCGTTGTTGGCTTTGGGCATGCTGGCCGTCGGCATGGCTTGGAGTTTCGGGTACACGACGCTCACCGTCGGCCACCTCAACATTCTGTCGGTGTCTTTTGCCGTCATTCTGATTGGCTTGGGGATTGACTTCGCCATTCACTACTTGGCCCGGTACTTACAGCTTCGGCACGAGGGGCAGGAGTGCCAGCCGGCGTTGTTGGAGACGTCGCACGAGGTGGGCGTGGGCATTGTGACGGCCGCCGTCACGACGGCCTTCGCGTTCTTCTGCACGCTGTTGACCGAGTTTCTGGGCATTGCCGAGCTGGGAATCATTGCCGGCGGCGGAATCCTGCTCTGCGCCGTCGCCACCTTTGTCGTGCTGCCGCCGCTGGTGATTCTGGCCGACAGGCGAGTCGAGCCCAGACGGCTGCCGACTCCGTTTCAGGGCAATTGGCTGCGTCGTCTGGTCGGTCGCTACCCGACGGCGGTCATTACCGGCGCGGCCGCCGTGGTCTTGGTCGTTTCGCTGCAGGCCTTCGAGGTGGACCGGCAAGGCGTCCACTGGCGTGTCCGGTACGACTCCAACCTGCTCAACCTGCAGGCCGACGGCGTCGAGTCGGTTGAGACGGAGCGGCGGGTCGCGGAACGCTCCGGCGGCTCCCTCCTGTTCGCCGTTTCCATGGCCGACTCGGCCGAAGAGGCTCGGCGGCTGCACGCCGAGTACACTCAACTGCCCATGGTTGCCCGAGTCGAAGACCTGGCGTCGCGGCTGCCGGACCAACCGGCCGAGCGAACCTGTCCGCTGGTCGCTCGAATTCACGAGCTGCTGGCCGGTGTCGACCAACTGCAGCTCCCCCGGTTCGGCGTCCTGGACCCCGCGACGGTGGGCGGCGAACTGGAGAAACTGCTGACGCTCCTGCGCGCGGTCCCCGGCACGGTGCCCCACGCCTCTGCCGCCAAGCTCGACCAGTTTCTCGACCAGTTCGCTTCTCTCGACCTTCAGCGGCAGGTCGAGTTCCTCGGACGCTACCAGACGGCGCTGGCCGCGTCGCTGCTGGAGCAGTTCCGCCGTTTGGCCGCCGCGTCCGACCCAACGCCCGTTTCGCTGAAAGACTTCCCACCAGAGTTGGTCTCGCGGTTCGTCAGCACCGACGGCAAATGGCTTGTGCAAGTCTTCCCGAACCAGCCGGTGTGGGACGAGCAGCCGTTGGCCGAGTTCGTCGCTCAGCTTCGAACGGTCGACCCGGAAGTCACGGGCACACCGATTCAGAACTACGAGGCGTCTCGACAAATCATGTCCAGCTACCGCAAAGCCGCCTGCTACGCACTGGTGGTCATTGGTTTGGTCTTGCTGATTGATTTTCTGGGTCGCGACTTCGCTCTGTTGGCCACGCTGCCCAGCCTGACCATTGTGGGCATTGCGGCGGTCGCCCTGTCGGTTCGAGACGTGCCGGTCAGCCCCATTGCCTGGATGACCGCTTTCATTGTGCTCACGTTAATGGCGGCCATTCTGCTGGACTTCGAAAGCGTTCGCGACACGGTGTTGGCCTTGCTGCCACCCGTCGTCGGTGGCATGCTCATGTTCGGCGTCCTCGGCCTCTTGCACATTGACCTCAACCCGGCCAACCTGATTGTGCTGCCGCTGATTCTGGGCATTGGCGTCGACAACGGCGTGCACGTTCTGCACGATTTCCGAATGCAGCCCGGTCCCTACCGTCCCAGCTCCAGCACCATTAACGCCATTGTGCTCACGTCGCTCACGTCCATGATTGGCTTCGGCAGCCTCATGATTTCGTCGCACCGTGGCCTCTACAGCTTGGGCGTCGTTCTGGTTGTGGGCATTGGAAGCTGCCTGTTCATTTCGCTGGTGCTGCTTCCCGCGTTGTTGACCGTGCTGTCCATTCGTCGTTTGCGCACGGTTCGGGGTGGAGCGACCGGGTCGGAGGACACGCTGTCGGTCGCCAAGCCCGACGAAGCAGCCGCCTAGGACACAGTCCTGCCGCCCCGTTGGACGCCGCGAAGGTTTCGAGACCGCCTCGCCTGGACGCCTACTGCTCGGCCTGCCCAGACGGCCCTTCTTCCGGCTCGGGCGGTTGCGTCGTGCCGTCGTCTGGCCAGACAGCGGCCGAGTCGGACGGCGGCCCAGCCGGCTCGACCAGCCGCCGCAGAACGGCCTGTCGAAACCGACGCTCCGACCGCCGCGTGACCCACACGGCCCAAACGGCCAGCACGCCAACGCCAATCAGCAGCCCACCCAGCCACCACGCCACTCGGCCCTCGTCGTACATGGACCGACGCCGCACAACCGTCAGTCGGTCGGTCAGCACCAACGGTGCCGAGGCCAACTGGCCGCCAGCCGTCGGGTAGGCGAACCGCTTGAAGAAAAGGCCCGTCACACGCACCGGCACCGGCGGCCGGACGTCCAGCGACTCCGGCACGCCTTCCGGCGGAGCCAAGCAGACCACGCGGCACGGCTGGTCGGCGTCGCCGTCGACGAACACCCAAGCCTCCCACAGCCGCCCGCCGGCAACCGACTCGGCGTTGCTCCGGAAACTGAGCAGGCGGCGGAGTTGGCCGTCGAGCCGAACGAGCCGGCCCCGGAACCGGTGCGGCTCCAGCATGAGCACCGTGTAGTCGGGCCGTTCGACGGCGTCCCCTTTTCGGCGGGAGGGCGCCGCGTGGCGAAGCCGGGCCAGCAGAGCCTCGTACGCGGGCTGCTCCGCGTGCCGCACCCCCAACGTGTCGTCTCGGACCAACGCCAGCAGCGAGGCCAGGTCGCGCGTCTCCGCCGGCTCGTTGAGACGCTCGGCCCCGCGGGCCGCCTTCGAAGGTTCCGGTTTCGACGCCGAGTCCGGCCGCCCCGACTTGGAACCGCGCCGGTCGGGACGCTCCTCGCCCGGCCTGCGTGCCAGCTTCAAGGTCGCTTGCGAGCTGTCCGGAGCGGGCGGTTCCGACCGAGTGCTGGGCTGCGGCTCCACCAGCCGGCTCGCGCCGTCGCCGGGGCCGGTCAGCCAGTACCAGGAGCTGGGTCGTGAGGCCCAACGAATGGCAACCAGCACGAGAACCAACAGGACCACCAGGCTGACCAGCCGGAACCGCTCGCGGCGAGTCAGCCACGTCGACGGCCACTGGCGTCGGTTTGTCGAACGTTTGTTCGGCATGGTTCGGAGCTTTGGCCCAGGTCGAGCTGGCAGGTCGTCGTCCCCTGAGCCGCGTGCCGCAGGGGCCGGCTTTCTTGTCAACTGGCTGTGGGCTTCCTAAAGTTTGAGTTCCCTTGCGGGTGCGGGCAGACGTCCGGCGGGGCCTTCCGCGTCCGGCCGCCTTTCCAAAAAGGTTCTTTCGGTCGACGTCTCTGCGCGTAGACTGTAACACGCTGGCGGCACGGCGGGAATTGTGCCGGGGCCAGGCTGTCGTGCGAAAGCTCGGCCGGGTGCGGGACCGGAACGAAGCTTGAACCAAGGCTCGTGGCAGCGTTTGCCGCGACGTCGAGGAGAAGCCGTTTGGTGCGAAGACTCGAGCGTCAACTGGTCGGCCTGGGACTGCTCGTCTGGACTGTGGCGGCTGTTGTTGCGTCCGCCCGTGCCGAGGAACCTTACTGGCGTTTTCTGGACGGTCTACGAAGTCGCGGCTACTACGACTTCGCTCTGCTCTACCTGGACCAGTTGCAAAACAAGCCCGACCTGCCGCAGTCGGTGCGGGAAGTCCTACCGTACGAGCGAGCGGTGACGTTGCTGCAGTCGGTCGACGTGAGCCGTTCCGGCGACGCCGCCACGCAGACGCTCGACCAGGCCGCTCAACTTTTCGAACAGTTCGTCCAACAGAACCCGGACCACCCGCTGGCGGTTCAGGCGAACTTGAAACGCAGTCAAATTCTGGTCGAGAAGCTGCGGCTGGCCGTGTGGAAAGTGACAACCGGTGACTCCGGCGAGCAGGCAGACGCTCGCCGCCAGGCCGAGCCGCTGGTCGAGCAGGCCAGAGCCTTGTTGGCCGAACTGCAAAAACAACTGACCGCGTCGCTGAAAGCCCTTCCCAGCTACATTGACGAAAAAGACAAGTCGCTGCTGCAGCGTCGCAGTGAGCTGGAGACGGCACTTCTGCGGACCGAGCTCAACCGGGGACTCGTGGCGTACTACCAGTCGCAGCTCTTGCCCGAGGGCTCGAGCGAAGCCCGCCGACTGCTTCAGGAGGCAGCGACGCAGTTCGAGCAGGTGCACGAGAAGTACCGCACGCAAGTCGGCGGCCTCTACGCTCGCCTGTACCAGGGCCGCTGCCTGCAACTGCTGGGCGACGACGGAGCGGCCATGGGCGTTTTCAGCGAGCTGCTGAACCACCCGGGACGCTCCACCGCCATTCGCCAAATCAAGAACAAAGCCTTTCTGTTCCGGCTAATGTGTTTGCTGAGCGACCGGCGGAAGGACTACGAGCTGGCCGCCCAGCAGGCCCAGCAATGGTTGACGCAGTTCCGTGGTCCGGCCGCGCGAACGCCGGCCGCGTTGGCCGTTCGGTGGCAGCTCGCCCTCGCTCAAGAAAAACTGGCCCGACAACCGGACGTCAGCGAAACACAGAAGCAGCGGCTTCTGCAGTCGGCGCTGGAGAACGCGCGGGAGGTCAGCCGGTACCCGGGCGAGTACCGCAAGGCCGCTGCGGAGAAAGCCCAACAACTGCTGGTGGAACTGCGCGGACCCGAAGCCGCTCAACAGCCAACCGACCTTCCGGAAGCGTTGGCTCGGGCGGCCAAACTGGTGAAAAAACTGAAGGCGTTGGCCGAGCAACTGCAGCAGGCCGAGCAAGAGCGGCCGACCGAGGCGGAACGGCTCCGTCGCGAGCAAAAGCTGCTGGCCCAAGAAGCCGAAGACCTGCTGCGGGCGGCGGTCGAGCAGGCCGGTCCGCGAGCCGACCCGCGTCAGTTGGCTCAGGCCCGCTACCTTTTGGCCTACGTCGACTACCTGCTCCGAGAAAGCTACGAGGCCTACATTCTTGGCGAGTTCGTCGCGCGACACTACAAGCCGTCGGACCAGGACGACACGCTGGGCCAGGACGCCGCGTACTTGGCCATTGCCGCGTTGTTGCAGGCTTACAACCTGTCGCCGCCGGACCAGAAGGAAGTCGACGTGCGGCTCATTGAGAGCCTGGCGTCGCTGTTGCTCGCCCGTTGGCCCGACAGCAGTCGCACGGTCGACGCGTGCTTTCAAGTGGGGCAGCTCTACCAGCAACTGCGGCGGCCGGAGAAAGCCGCCGAGTGGTTCACGCGCGTGCCGGAGGACTCGGAACGGGGCGGAGAGGCCTTGGCCGCCGCGGGGCGAGCTTACTGGTCGGCCTACTTGCAAGCGGTCTCCGAAGGGCCGTCCAGCTCCGGCGCGGAAACCTTGTTGCTCCCCGCCAGCGACCGAAAACAACAACTGCAGCAGTGGCAGGAGCAGGCCGAGTCACTGTTGAAGCGGGGCGTGCGGCGGTTGGAGCAGCAAGTTCGAGGGAGTGCGGACCTGGCCGAGCAGCTCGCGCTGGCCCGCGTCGTCCTGGCCCAGGTCCAGCTGAACCAAGGACGCTACCAGGAGTGTGTCGAGACGCTGACGCGGAAGCCCCGGCCGGTGGTTCAGCTCGTCCAGGTCGACAGCGGGTCGGCTCGCCCCGAGCAGGGCGTTCGCAGTGCCGAGTTCGCTTCGTTGGTCTACCAGTTGTTGCTGCGAGCGTACATTGGACTCAAGGACATTGAACGAGCTCGGCAGACCATGGAGCGGCTGGAGCAGCTCGCCTGCGCCTCCGGCGGCGAAGCCATGACCACCGTGTACGTCGAACTGGGACGGCAACTGGAAGGCGAGCTGAAACGACTGAAGAACGCCGGCGACCAGCAACGGCTGCAGGAAGTCCGCTCGGCGTTCGAAAGTTTCCTCCAACACATGGCCGAGCGGCCGTCGCAAACACTCGGCTCATTGGTCTGGTTGGCCGAAAGCTACTCCGGCCTGGCCGAGGGCACGGGCGACTGGCCCGACAAGGCCAAACGGTTCTTCGAACGAGCGGCCGAGCTGTACGAAAGGATTCTGGAGCGTGACCGCCAGCAACCGGACTTCGTCGACGAGAAGACCGAAACGGCGGTGCGGCTGCGGCTGGCTCGAGCTCTTCGACGCAGCGGTCAGTTCCTCAAGGCGCTGGGGCAAGTGGCCCGTCTGTTGGAAAAGACGCCCAACCTGCTGGAAGCCCAAGTCGAAGCGGCCTACGCGCTGCAAGACTGGGGGCTGTCGGACCCTCGCCAAAACGCCGACAAACTGCGACTGGCCATTGTCGGTGCCAAGCTGGGCTCGAAAAAAATTCGCTGTTGGGGCTGGGGCCAGTTGGCGCTGAACCTGCAGCGACTGCTCGGCACGGCCAAAGGCCAGCGAAAGAAAGACCTGGAGCAACGACTGTACGAAGCCCGTTACAACTCGGCCTACTGCCGCTACCAGTTCGCTCTGTGGCAAGAGTCGCCGCAGGACAAAAAAGAGCAACTTCGGCGGGCCAAAACGGAAATTGTGGCGTTCGCAGCCATTCAAGAAGATTTCGACCCGGCTTGGTGGAGCCGGTTCGACTCGCTGTACCGAGACATTCTGAAGGCGCTGGGCGAGCCCGTGGTGGCGCTGGCGCAGGTCGAGCCGACGGCCGCGCCAGCGAGGTCCGGCGGAACGCGAACACCAACCCAGGCGACCAGCAAGCGAGCGCCGGTCGGAGCGCCGCGACGGACGGCGAAGCGAAAGAAGCAAGACACGCCGGCTCGGGCGTTCTTGTTGCTGGTCGGACTGCTGTTCGCTTTGACGGCCGGGGCCGTTGCGTGGGCTGTGAAGACGCAAGGTCGGTCCGGGCGTCCCGTGGTGGCTGGTGCAGGACGTGTGCCGGGCCGTCCGAGCCGTTCGGGCACAAGCTCGGCCGGTGCGACGCCGACGGCCCGTCGGTCCGGTCGACGTCGGCCTCCGTCCGGGTCTTCGCCGACGTCCTCTGGCTCCGGCAGCTCGGACAAACCGCCGGCGCCGCGTCCGTCCGCGGGGACCAAGCCGGCACCGAGCCCACGGCCACAGCCACCGCCCACTCCGCCACCCACGCCGCCGACGCGGCCACGCGAGTGACCGTCCTGACGTCCAGGCCGGCGGTCGAGCAGAGTTCCGGGGAATTGTGGGCGGTGCGGCCGGAGGCGCTCGAGCAGGGGCGGCGAGAACGCGGGTCAGCGCGCGGTCGGTCTGTGAAAAGTCGCGTTGCACCGCCGAAGGGTGGGACGCGAGCAACAAACGGCAGGAGCACGAGGGAATGAGCGGGAAAGAAGCGAGCCGAAGGTCAAGTCCGACCCCGTCGGTCTTGCTCGCGTTCACTCTGGCGGCCGCTTGGTCGGCCGTCTGCGACCGTCCCACCTCCGGCGACGAGGTGTACCGGAAGAGCAGCGCGAAGCCGGTGCGTGGGACGGTGACGGCTGTGTCGCGACAGTCCGTGACGGTGACGCCCAAGGTCGGGTCGGCTCAGACCATTCCCGCCAACGACATTGACGAACTGCGCTGGGACGGCGAACCGGCCAAACTGGTGCTGGCTCGCAGCGCCGAAAAGGCCGGACGACTGGAGCAGGCGCTCGAGGGCTACCGGGAGGCTTTGAAGAGCCTTTCCGGCTCCAATGAGCGGGTGCGGCAAGAACTGGAGTTCCTGGCCGCTCGCGCTGCGGCTCGGCTGGCGCTCCGAGACGGCCGCAACCTGACGCAGGCCCTTCAGCAACTGGAGGCGTTCGTCCGCAGTGCTGGGGACAGCTACCGGTACTACCCGGCGCTGCAGTGGCTGGGACGAGTGGCGTTGCGAGCGGGCGACTTGGAAAAGGCAAAGTGGGCGTTCGAACAACTGCAACTTGCTCCCTGGCCGTCCGTGCGAATGGCCGCCAAAGCCAGTCTGGCCGCACAAGTGCTGGTCCCACAAAAACGGTTCGCTCAAGCCGAGAAACTGCTGGACGAAGTCCTGGCCGTGACGCCCAGCACCGATTCCGAGCGCCTGCAGCGCTGGCACGCTCTGCTGGGCAAAGCAGTCTGCCTGCTCCAGCAGCAAAAGGCGGCGGAGGCTCTCAAGTTGGTGCAGCAAGTGATTGAAGAGGCTCCGGCGGAGCAAACAGCCCTTTACGCCGAGGCGTACCTGCGTCAGGGCGACTGCCTTCAGCAAATGGGACGCCTGAAAGAGGCCGTGCTGGCTTACTTGCACGTCCCGGTGCTCTTCCCAAACGAAAACGAACAGAACGCCGAGGCCTTGTACCAGCTGGCCAAGCTGTGGCCCGCCGTCGGCTGGCCGGACCGCGGAGCTCAGGCTCGGGCCGAACTCGAGTCGAAGTACCCGAACAGCCCGTGGACTCGCCGACTGCTGCAGGAGCGGACGCCGTGAGCGCGTGGGTGCGGCGGCAGGCGCGGTCAAGGAGCGGCTCGGGGCGTCGGTTTGGGGTGTCGAGCCGCCGGTCGAGCTGCGTTGAATTCGTAGCGCGACGTCCGCACAATGCGAGCGGCTGAAGGAGGGCCGGCCGAGCGGTCCACGGAAAGTCAGCGGGGCGCCGTTGGCCACACGCGCGGGACGTCTGAGGACGCTGCGGGGACGGGAGGCGCGGCACGTCGAAGCGGTGACGGTGAGTCGGTCGTCCAGGGAAAATTCACACGCGTTTCACGAACGAGGTGGTGAATGAAACCGGCACTTTGTGAGCAGGGAAAGGAACGGAGCCGAACACGAACCGGCGCTGCCTTGACGGTTGCGGTTCTCGCGCTGCTGCTGGTGGCTGTCGCGCGTCCGGGTAGACCGGCGTGGGGCCAAGAGCCGCCAAGCGACGAGATTCCGATTGTCGACGAACAGGAAGCGACGGCGGAGCAGCCGCCCGAGCCCGCTGCTGCGGGCGGGGAAGCGGCGCCCGCTGGCGGCGAAACCGCGCCGGCTCCGACGGCCGAAGCCGGGCAGGCGGGCGAAGCGACGCCGGAGCAAGAAGCGTCCGCTGCGGAAGGCGAAGAGCAGCCCGTCGTGAGACAAAGCTTTCTGTCGTGGATGATTGAGGCGTCGGGAATTTTTGGCCTGGTCCTGCTGCTGCTCAGCTTCCTCATGGTCGCTCTGATTACCATGAACTTGCTGCAGGTCCGGCGGACCGTGCTGTTCCCGGCTGAGTTCGTCGAGGCTTTCGAGGAAAAGGTGAACAGTCGGGACTACCAGGGAGCGTACGAGCTGGCTCGGAACGACGAGTCGCTGCTGGCCCGCCTGTTGGCCGCCGGCCTGGCGAAGCTGCCTCGCGGCTACAACGAAGCGGTCGCCGGCATGCAAGAGGTCGGCGAGGACGAAGCCATGTCCATGGAACACCAATTGAGCTACCTGGCCCTGATTGGTTCGGTCTCGCCCATGATTGGCCTGACCGGCACGGTCTACGGAATGATCATGAGCTTCCAGGAGATTGCCACGTCGACGACGCAGCCGAAGCCGTCGGAGCTGGCGGCCGGAATTTCTACGGCTCTGTTCACCACGCTGGAAGGACTCATGGTAGCCATTCCCGCCATGATTTTTTACGGCATTCTTCGCAACCGAGTCGCCCGGTTTCTGCTGGAGGCCGGCATGGTCAGCGAAGGGTTGCTCAGCCGGTTTGCCCAAGCAGCGAAGTCAAAGCCCAGCAGCAGGAGCGGCTCGGCGACGGGCGGTTCAGAAGGCAAGAGCTGACGGCAAGGCGGAACGGAGCAGGGTCCGGCGGTCGGCCAAACGTCCGACCTGGCTGGCGACGCCGGCCGGCGGCTGAACTGGAGCCTGCAGCGATGCCTTTGCGTCGTTGACTGCCGGTCGCTCCCTCAGTCGGCCGGTTGGCTTGGTCGACCAAGTGCCCTTCAGGAGAAGACCGACCATGAAAATTCAAACCACGGCGCCGCAACTGGCCGAAGTCGACATGACTCCCATGATCGACATTGTCTTCCAGCTCATTGCCTTTTTCATGGTCATTACGAACTTCGAGCAGACGCAGGCGGACGAGCGGGTCAAGTTGCCTCGCGACGTGCTGGCCAAACCGCCGGAAGTCCGACCCGAAAGCGAGCTGGTGGTCAACGTGGGTTTCTTGCGAGACGCCACCGGCAAGAAGTTGGACCCGCAGCCGTTCGTCTTCTGGGCCGGCGAGAACCTGCGGGTCGGTCAAATGCCGGCCAAGTTTCAGCAGGAAAGTCGACTGTACCGCGCGAAGGACAAAGAGCCGGCTGAGGTGACAGTCGCCATTCGAGCCGACGCCGAAGTGCCGACGGGCGTGGTGCAGGAGCTCATGAAAATGGCTCAGGAGGCCGGCTTCGAGAAGTTCGTTTTGAAAGCGGCGCAGGCCGTCGAATGACGGGGCTTCCACGCGCGACCCGCCACGCGTCCACTCAACAACACACGGTCCGACAAAGCACCAGCCGGCACAGCCAGCCCAAGTTGCGGAAGCGGACATGAAAATTCGAACGCACACACAGGCGGAAAAGCTGGAGCCACAAATGGCTCCCATGATTGACGTCGTCTTCCAGCTCTTGTTGTTTTTCATGCTGACGCTGAAGATTGTGGAGCCGGAAGGGGACTTTTACATCAACATGCCCATTGGACCGCCGACGCAAGCCAGTCCCGACCAGATTTTTCCCGACATCAAAGTCAAACTGGTCGCCGACTCCGGAGGGAATTTGGCTCGTGTTTACCTGGGCGAGCGCGACCTGGGAAGCGGTCCGGAAGTCTTTCAGCGGCTGAACAACGAAATCCTGAAAATCATTGGCTACCCCGGCAACCCGTTGACGAAAGACATCGAAGTCGAAATCGACGCCGACTACAACTTGCGCTACCAGTACACCGTCAACGCCATTAGTGCTTGCTTGGGCCGCTTGGACGAGAACGGCCACCTGATTCGCTTTGTCGAGAAAATCAAGTTCGCCCCGCCCAGACGTCCCGGCACCGCGCGGTAGCCTGACAGAGCCCCGTCCGCTCGGACGGCCCGGTTCTAAACCGTCCGCCTGGCGCGACGCTTGACGTCGTCGCGCAGTGGTCTTACAGTCGATTTTTGTTGGGAGTGGCCTCGGGAGGAGTTGGCTGGCCGACACCTTTGTGCTGCCCGGTCGTCGAAGCTGGCCGAAAGGGGGCGGTTGTGCCAGCGGAGTGTCGGCCGTTTCGAAACGGTGTTTGGACGAGGTGGGCGACGTCTGCGAGGAAGTTCCTTCGCACCGCGCCACCAGCTCGGCGGCGCGGGTGTGTGCTGCAGTTCTCGGTGTCCTTGGGACCGACCGGCTGCGGCTTCGTCGGTGCGGCCTGAACGACGAGGTTCGTAGGGCGGTCCGCGCAACTCTCACCCTGCCTGCTGTTCCGCCGGACAGGCCGGTTCGGTGTGGCGTGTGTCTGTGTTGGTCGACCCTCGGGCCGGTGGTGACGGCTTCCTTCGCCCGGCTCTTGCTCGGCCGTGAGTGTGAGCCGGCCAACGGACTCCGCGGGTCGACGCTCCGTCGGCTGCGGCAACGTTTCGCCGCAGCCCGGTCCTTGGCGTGTTGGTTGCTTCTTGGAGGTTTGAGCCATGCGAACGTGGAAGAAGGTGGTCAGCGGGTTGGTGGTTGTGTGCCTGTTGGCGTTGCCGGCCTACGCCGCTCAAAAGGCTGGCAAGGGCAAACGTCGGGGCAAGCGAGCGGCTCAGGTGCAAGTCCTAAAGCAGTGGCTGAAGGACATTCAGCTGACGGACGAGCAGAAAGAAAAGGTCGAGGAACTGGTCAAGGAGTTCGGTCCGAAGCTGGCCGAACTGCGAAAGCAGCAGGAGACCATTCTGACGCCGGAGCAGATTCAGGCGCGAAAGGAAGCCTTGCAGAAGGCTAAAGAGGCGGGCAAGAAAGGCCGCGAACTTTTCAAGGCCGGTCAGGAAGCCCTGAAGCTAACCGACGAGCAGAAACAGAAAATGGAGGAGCTTCGCAAGAAGCGAATGGAACTGCTCCGCCAGCTCCGCGAAAAGCTGGAGTCGTTCCTGACGGACGAACAAAAGGCCAAGCTGCCGAAGCTGCGTGGCCACGGCGGCAAGGGAGCTCGCAAAGGACACGGCCGCAGGCGCGGGGGCAAGAAAAAGCAGACCGAGACGTAACCACGTGAGCTGACAGTGTTGAGCAAACTGACGGGGCCGCTTTCAAGCGGCCCTTTTTTTGCGAGACGCCAGCCTGTTTCGAAGCCCGAGCCGGCAGCCGCCCGTCGGCCGCCCCTTCTTTTCGACTCGCCCCGTCGTCCCGGCGGCGCTACGCAGAAGGCAGTTTCCACGGAGCCCGGTAGACCGGCTCGGCCAGCACCCTTGCTTCGGAGTCGGCCGGAAAGTCCAGTCGGTCCGGGTCGACGTGCAGCTCGCGTCCCAGTCGAAAAGCCAGGTTGCCTAGGTGGCACAGCGCCGTCGACACCGCGGCGGTTTCAACGGACGCCACGGGTTGCCGCCGAGTCTTCACGCAGTCGACGAAGTCGCGCAGGTGGCTCCGCAACTGCTCGCTGGTGTCGCCAATGCGAGGCTGACGGCAGTCGTAGACTTTCCAGCCGCCGCGGTCGACCACCAGCGTGCCGCGGTCGCCGTAGAAAGCCACGGCCGCGCTGCGTCCTTCCAGACCGTGGTCGCTCCAGTGCCGGTGTTCCCACACCAACGTCTTGTCTTGGTAGTCGTACTGCACCAGAAGCGTGTCGGGCGTTTCGGGACCGTCGTCCAGACAGTACGTACCCCCGGTGGCCACAACCCGCGACGGCAAGCCGACGCCCAACCCCCACGCCGCCACGTCCAACAGGTGCACGCCCCAGTTCCCGAGTTCGCCCGTGCCGTACTCCCAAAACCACCGCCAGTGGTAGTGGAAGCGTCTGGGGTCGAACGGACGCGAGCCGGCTGGGCCGAGCCACAGCTCGTAGTTGACGCCTTCCGGCGGTTCGCGGTCTTTGCCC
>CAYSAG010000031.1:0-3416 GCA_964428935.1 uncultured Planctomycetaceae bacterium
ACGCCGACAAGTGCCGGCCGACCGGACACCGACGGGCGGCCCCGAAGCTTCGCCCGACCCTTCGTCGACCCCCGACGGCCCGGCCGCCCAGTCCAGTGCCGAGCTGGCGAGGGCCGTCAAAGCCGAAGCCGCTCGGTTGGGGTTCGACCTGGTCGGCGTCGCTCCGGCCGTCTCTCCCCCCGGTTTCCAGACGCTCTGCCGCTGGGTGCAGGCCGGTTTCCACGGGAAAATGACGTACGTCGAGCGGCGGCTGTCCGCTTACCGGCACCCGTCCGGCGTTCTGCCCGGCGTGCGCTCGGTGGTTGTGGTCGGGCTGAACTACCGCACGGCCGAACCGCGACCGGCGTCCGGCACCAGCGGTCGGGTTTCGCGCTACGCCTGGGGACGGCTCGACTACCACCAAGTCCTTCGGCGGAAGCTGCGACGACTGGCGCAGTTCGTCCACCAGCAGCGTCCCGGTTGCCGAACGCGCGTCGTCGTCGACACGGCTCCGCTGCTCGAACGCGACTTCGCTCGACTGGCCGGACTGGGCTGGGTGGGCAAGAATACGCTGCTCATTAACCGCCGGCTGGGGAGTTGGCTGTTCCTGGGGGCGTTGCTGGTGGACGTGGAGCTCCGGCCCGACGAGCCGCACACGACCGACCACTGCGGCAGCTGTCGTCGTTGTTTGGAGGCCTGTCCGACGCAAGCGTTCGTCGAGCCGGGCGTGTTGGACGCTCGTCGCTGCCTGTCCTACCTGACGATTGAAGTGCGGGACGAGCTCGCTCCGCCGGAGCTGCGTGGCCGCGTCGGCCGGTGGGTCTTCGGTTGCGACGTTTGCCAGGAGGTTTGTCCGTGGAACCGGAAGGCTCCGCCGACAGACGTCGTCGAGTTCCAACCACGCGAAGACTTGAACCCGGTGGACGCCGCGCGGCTGCTCACGCTGACCGACCAGCAATTCGCCGAACGCTTCGGACAGACGCCGCTGGCTCGTCCGGGCCGAGCCGGTCTGTTGCGGAACGCGGCCATTGTGCTGGGCAATGCGCGAGCGGTCGAGGCGGTGCCGGCGTTGGTGCGAGCCTTGTCGGACGACGAACCGTTGGTGCGAGCGGCCGCCGCGTGGGCCCTGGGACAAATCGGAACGGAAACGGCCGTAGCGGCGTTGAAAGAACGACGGACTGCTGAGCATAATGCCGGCGTTCTTTTCGAACTGGACTGGGCTTTGCGCCAAGCGGCGAACGTTGCAAACAAGGACAGGGACTGAGGGGGGTTCGGGAATCGGAGGGCCACGCTCCGTCGTGGCCGCCGTGCTGACGGGGTCGGAAATTCGGAGGGCCACGCTGCGTCGCGGCCCTCCGGCATTTGCGTGTCGAAGCGGGGTTTGCCGGCGCAGGCCCAGACAGCTTCAAGACACGCAAACGCTGGGGAAACACGGACGAAGCTCCGGACACCCTTGTACCAACCCGGAAGGGGAGGGGACTGGACGAGGAGCCGAAGAAGAATGAGCGGAACGATTCGTGTGGCGGTGAACGGTGCGGCCGGGCGAATGGGACGGCGAGTTGTCGCTTTGGCCAACCAGGACGCCGAGCTGACGGTGGTGGCGGCCGTCGAGGCGGCCAGCTCGCCAGCCGTCGGTCAGGACGCCGGCGAACTGGCCGGTGTCGGCAAGCTGGGGGTGCCGGTTCGGTCCGAGCTGACGGGCGACGTGGACGTGGTCATTGATTTCTCGAAGCCGGAAGGCGCGGTGGCCATTGCCGAGGTTTGCCGTCAGCGGAAAATCCCGTTGGTCGCCGCGACGACCGGACTGACGGAGGAGCAGCGACGGCAGGTGGAAGGCGTGGCACAGGAGGTTCCCGTCGTCGTGGCTCCGAACATGAGCTTGGCCGTGAACGTGGCCATGAAGTTGGTCCGCGAGGCGGCTCGGGCGCTGAAGGCCGTGCCGTCGGGAGTGGACGTGGAAATTGTCGAACGCCACCACCGGTTCAAGGAAGACGCTCCCAGCGGAACCGCCCTGAAGTTCGGCGAACTGGTGGCGGCCGAAATGGGACAAACTCGCCACGTGCACGGTCGGCACGGTCGGCTGGGGCCGCGACCGCAGGACGAAATCGGCTACCACGCTCTGCGAACGGGCGACAACGTGGGCGAGCACACCATTGTCTTCGGCATGCTGGGCGAGACTCTGGAGGTGACGGTCCGCGGGCACACGCGAGACAGCTACGCCTACGGAGCCCTTGCCGCGGCCAAGTTCGTCCTCCGGCAGTCGCCCGGACTGTACTCCATGTTCGACGTTCTCGGACTGTGACGCGAGGGGCAGGCTTAGACTCAGGCCTCTTGCCCTCCTGGCCGCTTGCTGGACCGCGAAGTGTGCCGGCGGCGACCGTCCACCACGGCAAACGCAAGACGGCGACAACGTGGCAGTCAAGAACCGACGAACTCTGCAACGGGGAGGTACCGGAGCCATGAAAATGTCGCGGCGAAGTTTTGTCGCACGGAGCGTGGCCGTGGCGGGAGCGGCTGCGTTGCAGCAGGTGGCGAGCGGCAACGGGGCGAAGTCCCGAGCCCACGCCGCGCCGCAAAGACCGCCTCGTCAGGCCGAGAAGCTGACCGCCTACCAACTGGGACCGCACATTTGGTTTCGTTGGGCCAACGTCGTCCTGACCAGCTACCGCGCTCACCCCACTCAGAAGTACCCCTACCTCTACCCGCTGACCGGCCCCGCCTCGGGCCTGTCGCTGACTACCGAAACGTCGCTGCCGTACCCACACCACCGCTCGTTGATTTTTGCCTGCGACCGGGTGAACGGAGCGAACTACTGGCAGGCGGGCCTCGACGCCGGCCAAATCATTTCCGACGGCCCGCAGTTGGGCGAGGTCACCGACACCACGGCCGTCTTGACCGACTCGTGTCAGTGGAAGCCCGACCCGGACCGTACAGTCATGCGAGACCGGCGAACCGTGACTGTCTGCGTGCCCGACGACCACCTGCGGCTGATTGACTTCGACATTACATGGACCGCCGTTGAGGACGTGACCATTCCTCGAACGAACCACTCGCTGTTTGCCATTCGGGCGGCCGGAGACATTGTGCCTTGGGGCGGTGGCACGCTGGTCAACTCGAAGGGCCAGTCCGGCGAAAAGGCCACGTTCGGGCAGACGGCCGAGTGGGCGACGTTTTTCGGCGTCCGTCGGCTGCCCGACGGACAGCCCGTCCGGGACGACCTGTTTGAGGGCATTGCCCTTTTCGACCACCCGGAAAACCCGTGGGCTCCCACGCCGTGGTTCACTCGCGACTACGGGTTCCTTTCGCCCACGCCCCTGTTCTTCCGCGACAAACCGTGGCAACTGAAGGCCGGTCAGTCGGTGCGACTGCGTTACCGAGTGGTGCTGTACGCCGGCACGCCCGAGTCGGTCGGGCTGGACAAGCTGTTCCGGCAGTGG
>CAYSAG010000031.1:3516-6253 GCA_964428935.1 uncultured Planctomycetaceae bacterium
AACCGAAACGGCCGCCGAGCAGGCCAAACAGCTGGCCCAGTGGGTTGAGATCTTGGGCGGCCGAGCTCGCCTCGACTCGCAAGGCCGCCTGGTCCTGGTCGACTTGACCGACACGGGCGTCAAGGACGCCGACCTCGAGCGGCTCGCCGGTCAGCCCTTTCTGAAAAACGTCAAGCTGACTCGCTGCCCGGTGACCGACGCCGGTCTGCAAGCGTTGTCCACGTTGCCGCGGCTTGTTTCCCTCGGGTTGGACTTCACCCAGGTCACCGACGACGGGTTGAAGCAGGTGGCCGCGTTCGAACGGCTCGAGGAGCTGTACTTGGCCGGGACGGCCGTGACCGACGCGGGCGTCTCTCACCTGGCCAAGCTGAAGAACCTGCGCCGGCTCCGTCTGGCCAAGACGAAAATCACCGGCGCGGCTTTACAGACCTTGGCGGCTTGTCGGACGCTTCAGGACCTGGACGTCAGCGAGACGGCCGTCAACGACGACGCTTTGTCGGCTTTGGAGAACCTGCCGGCTTTGGTGCGGCTGAACCTGTACACGACGGCCGTCACCGACCGCGGCCTGGACACGTTGGCCAAGCTGACGCAGCTCAAATGGCTCAACCTGGACAACACGAAGGTCACCGACGCGGGCGTGCCGAAACTGGTGGCGCTGAAGAACCTGGAGTTCCTTCACCTCGGCCGCACGGGAATTACCGACGCAGCCGTGGAGCCGCTGAGCAAGCTGTCGACGTTGAAGACGCTGCACGTGACGCGCACGAAAGTGACCGAACAAGGGGCGAAGCGGCTCCAGCAGGCTTTGCCGGAGTGCGAGGTCTTGTGGGGAGACCCGGACCAGCAGAAGCAGCCGACGTCGAAGTAGCCGTTGGGACGAAGACCGGCCCAGGCGGCCAGGTCGACGACGCGACGGGCGGCGTCGGCCGGCTGGTCGGTTGCGGCTCGGACGGTCCCTCTCTTACTCACACGGACTCACACCGAAAAGCGGTCGGGTGAAGGAGACGCGCTGTTGGGCAGTTGGGACGGCTGGAGTGGGTGGCAGTTGGTTTGTGCCGGAGCGGCGGCCACGTTGGTGGGTTTCTCGAAAACCGGGCTTCCCGGCGCGGCCATTCCGGCCGTCGCACTCATGGCCGAAGCCTTCCGCGCCGACACAAGGTTGTCGGTCGGAGCCATGCTGCCGGTGTTGCTGGTGGGCGACCTGTTCGCCATTCTGTTCTACAGGCGGCACGCCCAGTGGTTTCGACTGCGCGAGCTGGCGGTGTTTGTCGCACTGGGAATGTTGCCCGGCTACTGGGTCTTGTGGTGGACGAGCAGCGACGCGTTGCGACTGCTGCTGGGAGCGGCCGTGCTGGTGCTGGTCTTCTTGCACGTGGTGTCGCGTCGAGTCGGGCGGGACTTCTTGGCTCGGCACCCGTGGTTCGGTCCCGCCACCGGGCTCCTGGCCGGCTTCGGCACAGCCGTGGGAAACGCCGCAGGGCCGGTCATGAGCATTTACTTGCTCAGCCGAAACCTGGACAAGCACGAGTTCATGGGCACGGCAGCCTGGTTCTTTTTCATTGTGAACCTGAGCAAACTGCCGTTCTTCGGTGGTCTGGGACTGATGAACCGACAAACCTTGCAGGTCGACGCGCTCGTGGCGCCGTTGGTTGTGGTCGGGGCGCTGGTGGGAGTGACCGTGCTGCGACGACTGCCGCAGGTCGCGTTCGACGTGCTGGTTCTGGTGCTGGCTGCCGCGGCCGGACTGCGTTTGGTGCTGAGCTGAAGGGACGAGCGGCTGCCGGACAGACGGCACGGTCTCGCCGACTCGTTCAAACGGCGAGGCGGAACGGCTGGGCGAACGACAATGGGCGACCATTCAAAAAGCTGCAAAGCGGCCACGCGCGTCGGAGCTTTCCGGCCGGGGCCGGGCAGCGCCGGTTTGTTGCAAGAAAGGGAAAGCCATGGATTACACGTACGAACAAATTGCGAAAATGATTGACCACTCGCTGCTTCAGCCGGTTCTGACCGACGAGCAGTTGGAAGAGGGGTGTCGAGTGGCACGTCTGTACGACGTCGCCAGCGTTTGCATTAAACCGTACTACTTGAAGCGGTGCGCGGAAATTCTGGCGGGCAGCACGGTCCAGCCGAGCACAGTGGTCGGCTTCCCGCACGGCGGGCACAAGACGGCCGTCAAGGTGGCCGAAGCCGAACAGGCACTGGAGGACGGTGGCACCGAGCTGGACATGGTGGTCAACATTGGCAAGGTGCTGAGCGGCGACTGGGACTACGTCCGAGACGACATTCAAGCCGTGCTCGAAGTCACACACGCACGGGGAGCGGTGCTGAAGGTCATTTTCGAGAACTGCTACTTGCAGGACGAGCACAAGGTGCGGCTGTGCCAAATTTGCGGCGAACTGGGAGTGGACTACGTGAAGACGTCGACGGGCTACGGCAGCGGTGGCGCGACGGACCACGACCTGAAGCTCATGCGTGAGCACTCGCCGCCCGAGGTGAAGGTGAAAGCGGCCGGAGGCGTGCGCACGTTCGACCGTCTGCTGGAGGTTCGGGCTCTGGGCGTCGACCGGGTCGGGGCCAGTCGCACGGTCGACATTCTCGACGAGTGCCGCCGACGGCTCGGGCTGGAACCGCTGTCTCCGAGCGGTTCGGCTTCCAGTTGACCGGCCGTCGGTTGACCGAAAGTGTCCCGAATTGGAGGGCCACGCTCCGTCGTGGCCGCCTGCGCTCCGTCGTGGCCGCC
>CAYSAG010000031.1:6353-28045 GCA_964428935.1 uncultured Planctomycetaceae bacterium
CGTCGTGGCCGCCCACGGTTCGTGCTTCGAGGGCGGCCTGACAAAACGCGCGACCGCTTCAGACCCGCGAACCTCTGAAGAAACACGGAGTCAATTCCCGCACACCTTCAGTCGACCAGTGGCCCCGGCTACGCAACGGACGAGCCGGCTCTTCGCCTACGGCTGAATGACCACCTCGCTGCCGACCACCAACAGGTCGAACACCTCGGCGACGTCTTCGTTTCGCATTCGAATGCAGCCTCGCGAAACGGCTCGGCCAATCGAGTCCGGCTCAATTGTCCCGTGAATGCCGTAGCCGTCGCCCAGGTCCAACCAGTACTCGCCCAGTGGGTTGTTTGGGTCGTCCGCGTCAATGACCTTTCCGTCCGGGTCGGTGTACTGCGGGTTGACGACTTTGTTGAGCACCTTGAAGCGGCCTGTCGGCGTCGAGTTGTCTTTGCCAATGCCCACTCGGTAGCTGCGGACGTAGTAGCCATTCAAGTGCACCGTCAGCTCGAAGTCGCTCAGGTCGACCAGCGCGCTGAACGGCCCCCGAATGACCTTCAGTTTCTGCCCAGGGCGAATGCGTCGCGGGTCAACACGGTTCAGCTTGGCCAAGTAGGGCCACGAGACCTTGTACTGTCGAGCGATTCGGGCCAACTGGTCACCCGGCTGCACGACGTACGGCGGCAAGTAGTGAGGCTGAGGCGAGAAGAAGATGCGTTTGGCCAGCGTTTCCAAACGCTCGCGAATCTGTCCACGCCGCTCGGGACGCTGCCAGTAAATCCGAGACAGCTCGCGCAACGCGGCAATGTCCTGACCCGACTGCATCAACCGGTCAATCTCGGACAGGTCCAACAGGCGGTTCGGGGCGGAGCGGGTCGGGGCGTGGGAGCTGGGCTGGCGGGAGCTTCGATCGGGCGACCGGCTGCCGGTCGAGCTCGTGGCGGCCGTCGAAGCACGTGCGGCAGCCGCCGTGCGTCGCGCAAGCAACGCGGTGGGCGTCGCGTTGGCCGAGGGGTCGCCGGAGCCGGCCGCAGACGGAGTCTGCGAAGGCGAGCCGAACGGGAGCGGCTCGTCTCGGTGCGGCTCAGCCCACCGCTGGTCGCCGACCGGAACGACGTGCGAGCCGCTTGCGTCGGAAGTCGTCAGGCCGGCTTGGGCCACTTCACTGCCGACGGCTCGCGCGCCGGGAGCCAGCGTCGGTGCCACGGACGGAACCGCTGGGGCAAGCCATGGGTCGTCCCAAGTGGTTCGAGACGAGGCGGCGGACGAGAAGCGGTCGTTGCCGCCCGAGTCGCCGGCGGTCGGTTCGTCCAGCGGCGGTTCGGTCTGAGCTTCGAAAATGATTGGGTCGACGGGCGGCTCGGCCGCTGGTTCGTTCGTTCCGGGACGGACCGACGACGGGCCGACAGCCGACGGCGTGCTGTGGTCCGACCGCAAGCCCAGTTTCGACACGAGCCGGTCGACGGACGACAAGGCGTCCAGCGGCAGCCGACCCAACCTCCACGCAACAAACCCACCGCCCGCGACGAACAGACACGCGACGAGCAGCAGTCGTCTGGCAAACGTCCTTTTCCTCCTGGCCATTGCTAGTGGCTCCTTTTGCAAGACCGGTTCCCAGACGGCACGGCCTTCCGGCCGACGGCCACCCGCGGACGCGAACTCATACCAAAACTCGGCTCGCCGCGACCAGACGAGTTCTCCCCGGCCGCCGGCCAGGGCGCACGACGGGGTTTGCGTCGCGGAGGAGCGTGCTTTGAGGCTGGCGAGCCGAACGACGTTCCTTCTCCCCAACGCGAAACAGAAGGTGTCCCGAGAGGGAACGGGAAGGAACCGCGACCTTCAGCGAGGAGGCGCGGACGCGAAAGGCTCCGTCTTTCCGGCGCAGAGGGGCACGCTCCGTCGTGGCCGTCGGTCGGTCCGCCCGTTGGGTTTCGGAACGTGGAGTTCAGGCGCGGACGCGAGAGACCGCGTCGCTACAGCGCGCAGGCGAGGACGCGAGAGAGTACGTCCCTCCGGCGCGCGGGAGGACGCTCTGTCGTCAGCGTCATGCTCAGCGCGACGCCTCGTCGCAAGGGGCGTGTGTGAGGAGCAAGCACCAGCCGGGACGAAGCGCGTCGCACCCAGGACGGATTGGTGTTGAAGCAGGCCCGGAGCCCGAAGGGGGCTCAGAAGGCGTTTGAGAAGCCCAGCCGTGTACACTAAGATGACGTGCCCCTTGGGCCGGGCGACGGAGCTGCCGTGCGGGGACGGTCGCTGTCGACCTTCGGTCGTCCGGCGCGCTTGGCGTCGAGTGTCCGAAAACGTTTCTGAAAGGAACCAATTCCATGCGCGTTCTGGTCACTGGCGGTGCGGGGTTCATTGGCAGTCACATTGTCGACCAATTGCTGGAGCTGGGGCACGAGCCGGCCGTGGTGGACGATTTGAGCACGGGCAGTCGCGACAACCTGTCGCCGGACGTCCCACTGTACGTGGTCGACATTCGCGACCGCGCGGCGCTGGAAAAGGTTTTTGAGGAGGTGCGGCCGGAGTGGGTCAACCACCAGGCTGCCCAGATGTCGGTCAGCCGGTCGGTGCGCGAACCGGTCTTCGACGCCGAAGTCAACGTCATTGGTCTGCTGAATGTGTTGGAGCTGTCGCAGAAGAGCGGTGTGGAGCGGTTTGTGTTCGCGTCGTCTGGCGGAGTGCTCTACGGCGACGTGTTCGAGCCGGCTCCCGAAGACCGCCCGGCCGCTCCGATTTCGCCCTACGGAATCACCAAACGAGCGGGCGAAGACTACCTGCGTTTCTTCGCTCACGAACACGGACTGAAAACCGTCGCCCTTCGCTACTCGAACGTCTACGGCCCGCGACAGAACCCGCACGGTGAAGCCGGTGTGGTGGCCATTTTCGCCAGCAAAATGCTGGCGGGAGAGCAGGCAACGATTAACGGCGACGGAGAGTACGTGCGGGACTACGTGTACGTGGACGACGTCGCTCGAGCCAACGTCCTGGCTCTGACGCAAGACCTGGCGGACAACTACGTACCGTTCAACATTGGCACCGGTCTGGGGACCACGGTCAACCAGTTGGCCGAAAAGATTCGAGCGTACTGCCGGCAGTGTTGGCAAGCTGCCGGACGGGAGGGCGACGTGCCCGAGCCCACTCACGGACCGCCACGTCCCGGCGACCTGCGGTCGAACCTGGTGTCGGCGGCCCGAGCGAAGGAACGGCTCGGGTGGGAGCCTCGGGTGTCGCTGGACGAGGGTTTGCAGAGGACGGTCGAGTGGTTCTGGCAACGGGCTCGGAAGGCGTCCAGCTGACTCGTCCTCCTAGAGCCGCCTGCTTCACAAGCTTCTCGTCGGCGGACGAGCTCCAGGGAGACAAGCATGCCACGAACGATTCTGGTTACGGGCGGTGCTGGTTTTCTCGGAAGTCACCTGTGCGACCGGCTGATTCAGCGCGGCGACGAAGTCCTGTGCGTCGACAATTTTTTCACCGGCAGCAAAGAAAACATTGCTCACTTGATTGGCCACCCGCGCTTCGAAGTCATTCGCCACGACATTGTGCAGCCGCTGTACGTTGAGGTGGACCAAATCTACAACTTGGCCTGTCCCGCCTCCCCGGTCGCTTACCAGTACAACCCAATCAAGACGATCAAGACGTCGACCGTCGGCATGGTCAACATTTTGGGGCTGGCGAAGCGGTGTCGGGCTCGGGTGCTGCAAGCCTCGACGTCGGAAGTCTACGGAGACCCGGAAGTCCACCCGCAGCGCGAAGACTACTGGGGACACGTCAACCCGCTGGGGCCGCGAAGCTGCTACGACGAAGGCAAACGAATTGCTGAGTCGTTGTGCATAAATTACCACTTGGCTCACGGTCTGGAGGTTCGCATTGTCCGAATCTTCAACACGTACGGGCCACGAATGGCTCCGGACGACGGCCGGGTGGTGTCGAATTTCATTCGGCAGGCCTTGCGCGGGGAGCCCATTACCGTTTACGGGGACGGCACGCAAACCCGGTCCTTCTGTTACGTCGACGACCTGATTGACGGGCTGATTCGAATGATGGACCAGGACGAGTTCATCGGCCCGGTCAATTTGGGCAATCCGGTGGAAAAGTCAATGAACGAGCTGGCTGAGACCATTCGACGCTTGACCGGCTCCCGCTCACCAATCGAACACCGCGAGCTGCCGAAGGACGACCCGCGGAAGCGCTGCCCCGACATTTCGCTGGCGAAGAAGGTACTCGGGTGGGAGCCGACGACCAGCCTGGAGGAAGGGTTGCGGCGGACAATCGAGTACTACCGAAAGAAGTTCGCCAATCAGTAGGCTTGGCCGTTGCGGCCAGACGGCGCAAGCGCCTGGCCGGTGGGACCGAGCCGCTCGGCCGCGAGCCGGCCTGTCCGTCTGGCAGACCGGAGCGAAGCCAGCCAGCGGCACGGGTGGCCCGCTTCAGCAAACGACGCAACACTCAAGCGGCCTCGGCGAGCGACACACGGTTTCAACGAAAGGCCTTTAGCATGAAAGTGCTGGTCACAGGTGCTGCCGGGTTCATTGGGTTTCACGTCAGCCGGAGCCTGTTGGAACGGGGAGACGAAGTCGTCGGTCTGGACAATTTGAACGACTACTACAGCGTCCAACTCAAGAAAGACCGACTGGCGCTGCTGCACGACTACTCCAACTTCCGCTTCCACCAGGTCGACTTGGCCGACCGCGAAGCCATGGAGCGGCTGTTCGCGACGGAAGACCTGCAACGGGTCGTCCACCTGGCCGCTCAGGCCGGCGTGCGTTACTCGCTCAAGAACCCGCACACCTACGTCCACAGCAACGTCGTTGGGTTTCTGCACGTACTGGAGGGGTGCCGACACCACAAGGTCGAGCACCTGGTCTACGCGTCGACCAGCTCGGTCTACGGTGCCAACACCAAAATCCCCTTCTCGGTTCACCACAACGTCGACCACCCCGTCAGCCTGTACGCGGCCACCAAGAAGTCGAACGAACTCATGGCCCACTGCTACGCGCACCTTTACAACATTCCCACGACCGGGCTGCGTTTCTTCACGGTCTACGGCCCGTGGGGACGACCCGACATGGCCCTCTACTTGTTCACAGAAGCCATTTTGGCCGGACGGCCCATTCGCGTGTTCAACTACGGCAAGATGCGGCGCGACTTCACGTACATCGACGACATTGTCGAGGGTGTGGTCCGTGTGCTGGACCGCGTTCCGCAACCAAACCCCAACTGGTCGGGAGACGCTCCCGACCCCGCCACCAGCAAAGCTCCTTACGCCCTGTACAACATTGGCAACAACAAACCGGTCGAGCTCATGCGGCTGATTGAGATTCTGGAAGAGCAACTGGGACGAAAGGCCGAGAAAAACTTCTTGCCGCTCCAGCCGGGCGACGTGCCAGAAACCTTCGCCGACATCGACGACTTGGTTCGAGACGTCGGGTTCCGTCCGGACACGCCGATTGAAGTGGGCGTCGAACGGTTCGTCCGCTGGTACCGCGAGTACCACCGCGTTTGAACGCCCGGCCGGAGGCGACGTCGCTCGTCGCGGTTGCTTTCCGGTTGCGGCGGGTCTTGACGCGTGACAAGATGAGAGAGCAAGCGTCGTCGGTTGCCGACGCGTCTTTCCCTTCTGCTGACGAATTCAAAGGAGGCCGGAAGCTTGCCGGCGCCTCCTCGGCTGGTTCCGAGGTTTCGTCAATGCACAGGGACGCTTTGTCGCGGCCGTTGCTGTTCGCTGGCGGGCTGGCTGCGACAAGGCAAGGCGTTGCGTCTGCCCGGGTTTTCCGTCGGCCTGTTGAGTGAACTGGTCAAACGGGAGCGGCTCGAATGAACGAACCTCTGGGAGCGCGGTCCGCGAAGGTCCAACTGCCCTACCGGAAAGGCATCATTTTGGCGGGCGGGGCGGGGACGCGTTTGTACCCGGCCACGCAAGTCGTCAGCAAGCAGTTGCTGCCGGTCTACGACAAACCCATGATTTACTACCCGCTGACGACCCTCATGTTGGCCGGCATTCGCGACATTCTGGTCATCAGCACGCCTCACGACTTGCCCCTGTTCCAGCGACTGCTCGGGGACGGTTCGCAGTGGGGGCTGAACTTCTCGTACGCCGAGCAGCCGCACCCGGGCGGACTGGCTCAGGCGTTCCTAATCGGGGCCTCTTTCGTCGAAGGCCACCCGTCCGCGCTGGTCTTGGGGGACAACATTTTCTACGGCCACCTGCTCAGCCGGAACGTCCAAGACGCCGCGGCTCGTACGGAAGGAGCCACTGTGTTTGCTTACCACGTGCGCGACCCGGAGCGTTACGGTGTGGTCACTTTGGACGAGCACGGTCGGCCGGTGGAAATCGTCGAGAAGCCGAAGCAGCCTCGGTCGAACCTGGCCGTGACCGGGCTCTACTTCTACGACACGCAAGTGGTCGAGTTTGCCAAGCAGTTGAAGCCGTCGGCACGCGGCGAGCTGGAAATTACCGACCTGAACCGAATGTACCTGGACCGCGGACAGCTCCACGTGCAGGTCTTGGGCCGCGGGACGGCTTGGCTGGACACGGGGACGCACGAGTCACTGCTGGAGGCGGGCACGTTCGTCCATGTTTTGGAAGCTCGGCAAGGGCTCAAAGTCGCCTGCCCCGAAGAGATTGCCTGGCGAATGGGGTACATTGACGACGAGCAGCTTCGACGGCTGGCCGAGCCGCTGAAGAGCAGCGGCTACGGAAAGTACTTGCTGTCGCTGTTGGGCGAGTGACTGGCGACGAGGGACGCGCCGGCCGACGCGCGCTGCTGCGCCGAGTTGGTCGGCAAACTCATTGCAACTCGAAGAGTGGAGTCACAGGGGCATGTCAAGGCTTTCCGGTTCGACCCAACCTCTTCCACGCTCCGTGCGGTGGGGCTCTGCCGTCTTGGTCGCGGTGACGTTTGGCGCCGTCTTGTTGTCGCTTGGGAGGGCAGACGTGTGGGTCGGTGTGAAGGCCGAACAACCGGACCGACCCGTCCGCGCGTCGGTCCTTCAGATTGGCTCGCGGCTGGAGCTGTTCGTCGACGACTTTGTGGTGGAACGACTGGAGGGCGGGGCGGAGCTGAAACTTCAGCGGCCGGTTCCGCGAGAGGTCGTTCTCGAAACAGACCGGCCGTGGGAGGGCAACACCTGCGCCTACTTCACCGTGTTTCGCGACGGCGACCTTTTCCGCATGTACTACCGAGGCTCGCACGCCGACGAGAAAACTCACAAGTCGACGCACCGCGAAGTGACGTGCTACGCCGAAAGCCGCGACGGCATCCACTGGACACGCCCCCAACTGGGGCTGTTCGAATTCGACGGCTCCAAGCAGAACAACATTGTGTGGGACGGCATTGGGACGCACGACTTCACGCCGTTCAAAGACACGAACCCAGCCTGCCCGCCCGAAGCCCGCTACAAGGCCGTCGCACGAGGTCGACCGCGGGGCAAGAAAGGCCTTTACGTCTTTCAGTCGCCGGACGGCATTCATTGGTCGCTCATGCACCCGGAACCCGTCATTACTGAAGGCGCGTTCGACTCGCAGAACCTGGCGTTCTGGGACCCGCACGTGGGGCTCTACCGCGAGTACCACCGCACCTTTCACCACGGGTTCCGGGCAATCATGACCAGCACGTCGCGTGACTTCATTCACTGGACCAAGCCTGTGCTGTTGCAGTACCCGGGAGCACCGGAAGAGCACCTTTACACGAACGCGGTCTTGCCGTGTCCGCGAGCACCGCACATTCTGATTGGCTTTCCAACCCGGTACTTACCGAACGAAGGAAGTCGGGTGGAGCCGACGTTCATGGCCAGCCGCGACGGCGTGGTGTTTCACCGGTGGTTGGAGCCGGTCATTCCCAAGGACGCACCGTCCGAGCGCAGCGGGAACCGCAGCAACTACATGGCCTGGGGAGTTGTGCAACTGCCAGAGCGCGACCGCGAGTACTCGGTCTACGCGACCGAGTCGTACTACACGGGCCGGAGCGGTCGGCTGCGGCGGTTCACGTACCGAGTGGACGGCTTCGTGGCCTTGCAGGCCCACTCGGAAAAGGGCTGCTTGCTGACCAAGCCGCTGCTGGCCAAAGGACGTCGGCTGTTGGTCAATTTCCGAACGCGGCCGGGCGGAGCCATGCGGGTGGAGCTGCAAACGGCCGACGGCCAGCCCGTCGAAGCGTTCCGCCTGGACCGCTGCCGGCCGCTGCGCGGAGACGAAATCGACTTCACCGTGCAGTGGCGGCACGCGCCGGACTTGGCCGAGGTCTTGAAGCGGCCGGTCCGGGTGAAATTCGAACTGCAGAACGCTCTGCTCTTCTCCTTCCGCTTTGCCCCGTAGACCCGTCGGCGTCCAACGGGACTTTCGCAGGAAATCACTGGCCCGGGCCAAGGGGGCGACGTCTCGCGGTTGACCAAACAAGCAGGCGTTCGCTTGCGGAACGCACGACCGCCCGACACACGGAGCGACCCATGGCGAAACGATTTCAGGTGGTGGTGACGGACTTCCTGACCGACGACCTGCAGCCCGAACGCGACGTCCTGGGCGACCTGGCCGACGTCGTTGCTCTGAACGCGTTCCACGAAGACGAGCTGGTGGGACGGGTGGAGGAAGCCGACGCCCTGTTGCTCTACCACCACCTCCGGCTGACGCGACGGACCATTGAACGACTGCAACGTTGCCGCGTCATTGTTCGCTGTGGTGTCGGCTACGACAACGTGGACCACGCGTTCGCCGCCGAGCGGGGCATTCCCGTCGCAAACGTGCCGGACTACGGAACCGAAGAAGTGGCTGATTCGGCCATTGGGCTCATGTTGGCGTTGACTCGCGGCCTGTCTTACGCCAACTCACGGCTGCGTCGGGGCGAAGGAGACTGGGGTTACACGCAAGTCCAACCGTTGTGGCGTCTGCGGGGCCGCGTTTTCGGTGTGGTGGGCCTGGGACGCATTGGCACGGCGGCGGCCTTGCGTGCTCAGGCCCTGGGCATGCAAGTCGTCTTCTACGACCCGTACAAGCCGGACGGGTACGACAAGGCGTTGGGAGTGCGTCGAGTGGAAACGCTGTCCGAGCTGCTCCGGCAGACTTTCGTGCTCAGCCTGCACTGCCCGCTGACCGACGAGACGCACCACCTGATTGACGCCGACGCTTTGAGTCAACTGCCGCGGGGCGCGTTCCTGGTCAACACGGCACGGGGAGCTGTCGTCGACACGCGAGCCGTGTTGGCGGCCATTGAGTCGGGACACTTGGCCGGAGCGGGCATTGACGTGCTCGAACACGAGCCGCCTGCCGACGACGACCCGCTGGTCGCCGCGTGGCGAGACCCCGGTCACCCCGCCTTTCACCGGGTCATTCTGACCCCTCACATGGCCTTCTACAGCGAAGAAGGGCTGCTCGACATGCGGACCAAAGGCGCGCGGGCTTGCCGTCGGGCGCTGCTCGGCCAGCCCATTCCGAACGTCGTCAACGGCGTGCAGGCCTGAGGAGGCGAAGGAGCGCAAGCCGAAGGTGAGGCTTCGTTCCAGCGCCGGCAAGGTCGCTTCGGGCGGAGCGGCTTGCTCGACCAAGGCCGCTGCCGTGGGCGACGGACTGGACGGAGCGGGCGTCGGGCAGTCTGGGCCGTCGGGCGAGGAGCGGCCGTCGGGACGTCACGTCGCGTCGGGAATGTCGTCACCCGCGTAATGCTCGTAGAACAGCCGACCAATCTCTTCGCTCAGTCGAGTCAGGTACTGCCGCTTGAACGTCGTGTAGCTGACCTCGTAGGTGGAACGGGGAGCGGCCAGCGGGTACTTCGACACCAGCTCCTTCGTGTAAATCCGCTCGCCCTGTCCTTCCTCGTCCGTCTGGTAGACGCTCACAATCGCTTCGGCCCGGCCGCGGTAGAGCTGAGCGCTGTTTTCCTCGTACAAGTTGAAAGACTGCAAGTCGATGTAAATGACGTACGTGGCGTGGAAGGCCTCACCAATTTCCTTCGGCGCGTCCCACTCGGGGTTTTCGTCCAGCCACGCGGCCACGCGGTCGGGGTTGATGACTCGAATCTTGTGCTGGTGGAGTCGGTACGAGACGTACTTGGCGATTTCCTCGTCGATCGAGTCGAAGTCCCATTTGATTTCGGGCGGCGCGTAACAGACGACCGCCACGACGACTCCGGGGTCGGTCATGGATTTGTTCGTGACGGTCTCGAAGTCCGGCGCAATGGAGGGCGGTCCGCCGATTAAGTAGCCGGCCAGAATGAGGTAGTTGCAGCCGCAAAGGCCGCAGCAAGCCAGGCTCACGCCGGTCCAAACCGCCAGTCGCCACACCGAACTGGAAACGCGAGCGTGCATGTTGTCGCCCCTCCTTGGGCTGGTCCGTCGTTCGTCAACCGCGGCGGTTGGTGGGCGTGCGGCCGAACCGCCGCAGCCGGTCGGGTTCAAAAAGCGGCCGACGGCTCGTAGTCGTAGAAGATTCGAGCCAGGTAGTGGCTGAGGTTCTCAATGAACCGCCGCTGGAAAATCTTTTCGGACATTTCGTGCGCCGACACCGGGTAGTGCCGCGGGTACTCAATCATGAACTCCTTGACAAACACCTGGTAGGTCCGGCGCTGACCTTCCTCGCCCACCACTTCGTACACGTAAACCGACCCGTTGGCGCGACCTCGGTACATGGACGGGCTGTTTTCCTCGCGGAAAGTCAGCCGTTCAATTTCGACCTCGGCAATGTAGTCCGGTTGGAACTCTTCGGCCAGCTCGTTCAGGTCCGTGAAAAACCCGCCCGACTCGTCAATCCAGCTCGCCACTTTGTCCGAGTCGACCACCCGCACTCCGTGCTGACGCAGGTCGCGGTGAATGTTTTCCACCACGTCCAGCTGCAGCGAGGGCACTTCCGACTTGACGGACTCCGGTGTCGTGCAAATCACCAGCAGCGTCTTGTCTCCTTTCGTCAGGTCGACGCCCGTTTGCAAGCGAAACTCGCAGGCCACCTTCGGGTTGCCGAACAGCGCCTTGCCGGCCATGACGAACAGCGAGCACCCGGAAAGGGCCAACACCAGCCCCACCGCTGCCGTCAGCTTCCACACCGGCGCCGGTCGACTCACCCAACGTGTTGACTGCACCGTTTTCATGGCAGAAATGGCTTGGTCAGTGCTTGCGGCCGCTGAACTTCGCCGGCCCGAGTTCTTCCGAAGACCGGTGTCCCGCCGTCGGAACACGAGCCGAAGTCTGGTTGCTGCCGTCGAGCCGTTTCTTGACGCCGGTTTGCCGGCTCGTCGGCGACGGACCCATGGGCGTCGCGTGTCGAGCCCGGCCGGGACGGGGCTTTACGCGCAGCACGACGCGCCGTCGCCCGAAGGCTGCTCCACCTGGACAGTCCGCGACTTCAGGGCGGAAGAAAACGACGCTCGACGAAAGGCAAAACGGGCGATCCACAGGCGGGATCCAACGAAGAGACTGCGGAGTCATACCCGTTTTTTCAATTTGCTTCAAGACGTGTTGGACAAGAAGCAACGGTTCGCGGCGCTACCTCTGGTTCCTTTTGTGCCGGCGTCACGTGCAGCCCGTGCCAGTGGGAGAGGACCGTGTGGGCCGTCGTCGTACGCTGCGCGCTCTTTCACCGGGGCGACGTGCAGAGAAGAGTGCCGTCGTTGTAAGCCTCCGAAGCGTTCAACACAGGACGGCACCGACGGCTCAGCGGAAAGTCGTTGCGGACGCCCAGTCCCAGCTGGGCGTGTTGTTCGTCGACGGTTTGCGTCAGCTTGGCCAGGTCGAAGGCGGGCCACTTTTCCTGCAAGGCCAACAGCTGTTCCAGCCCTCGGTAGTTCTGCCGAAGCTGGTCGGGCAGCAAGGCGGACAAGGCCACGGCGGCCACCGGCGTCCGCTTGAGCTCCGGGTCGGCTAGCGTGTGGAGCCCGCGGTGGTGGAACAGCAGGCAACAAACCAGGTCGTCGGGCAGGCACCACCGGTGAGCCAAGCAGGCTCCGGCCAGCGCGTGGTCCCAACCGAAACGTTGCCGCTCGTAGTCGACCATGAGCTGCGGCTGCTCCGCCCGCGTCTCGACAAAGTGCAGGTAGTCGTCGAACAGCTCGTTCGTAATGACCGGCAGCAGGAAGTCTTGCAGTAACGCGCCGGCGAAGGCCACTTCCGTGTCGGTTTTCAGCAGCTTGGCCACTTCTCGAGCGAACAGGGCCTTCTGCAGGCTGGCGTTCCAGAAGGAGTTCTGGTTAATCAGGCGAGACTTTTTCGCCTGCACGGCCGCTTGCAAGCCCGTCGAAATCAGGAACATTTTTGCCCGTCGCAGGCCGAGCAGCGAAATGGCTTGGTGCACCGATTTGGCTTTGTAGCGCAGTCCGACGTAGGCCGAGTTGACGTACCGCAGGAGCTCGACGGTCAGACCGCTGTCGGTTTCGACAATTTTCGCCAGTTCGCTAATGGGAACGTCCGGGTCGTTCGACTTCTGGACGAACAGCGTGACCGCGTGAGGCAGCGCGGGCAGCTTGAGCGTGGGCGGCAAAGCGGCCAGCGTAAACTCACCGAGCTCGCGCTCCAAAATGGCTTTCCAGTCCACTCCGCTCATTTCCTCTGCACCACCTGCTGGCAACGGTGAAAGAAACTAATGTAATTGCCGGTCGCACCTCCCAATTGCTTCAACTGCTCTTCGACCGCGCGGGCCGCTTGCAGCAAGTCGAACTCGGGCCACCGCGCCGAGAGGTCGACCAGCCGCTGCAGGCCGTGAGGCACTTGGCTCAGTGAGTCCGGCATCAGTCCGGCCACGGCGACGGCAGCAGCCGCCGTCTCGCCCAACTGCGGGTCGTCCAGCAAGTCCAACCCGGTGTGGTGGAGCAACACGCAACAGACCAAGTCGTCTGGGAAGCCCCACTCGACCATGAGTCGAGCGCCGGCTTCAGCGTGGTCCCACCCGAACCGCTCCCGTTCAAACTCGACCAACGTCTGCCTCCTTTCCCGCCCCTGCTCGGCGAACTGCACGTACTGGTCCAGCAGTTCGTCGGTCAGGACCGGCAACAAGTAGTCCTGCAGCAGGCCGCCCGCGTAGGCCAGGTCGGCGTCGGCCCTCAGCCGCGTGGCCACTTGGCGGGCGAACAACGCTCGCTCCAGGTTCGTGTTCCAGAAGTTGTGGAAGTTGATCCATTTGGACTTTCGAGCGGCCGTCGCTCGACGCACCCCACACGAGACCAGAACGAGTTTGGCCGAGCGAATTCCGAGCACCTTAATGGCTTGCTCGGGTGTCTGGACCTTCGCTCGAACACCGACCGCCGCCGAATTGACGTACTTCAGCAGCTCGCACGTCAATCCCGCGTCCGTGCTCACAATCTCACCCAGCTCGCGGAACGTCACGTCCGGCTCGTCCGCCCGCCGGAAAAACTCCGTCAACGCCGTGGGCAACACGGGCAAGTCAATGTCGGGCGGAAGACGGCTTTCGCCGTCCTCGCCCAAGTACTGCCGCCGCAAAGACGACCAGTCCACCATTGTCGTCGGTTTCCGTTCCTGAGAGCTCCTACCCTTGCCCGACTGCTGCCAAGTGGACCGTCGCAGCCAGCCGTCGGGAAACCCAAGCGACTGCGCGGGTCAACTGGCCGGTGGTCCGAATGCCCACGACCCGGCGCCTTGGCACGCAGCCCGACGACGGACAGGCGTCGCCGGGACGGCCTTTCAGTCGCAACGCCGGCCGTCCTGCCGGCGCAAGCGTCAGGGGCGGTACGTCCGTTCGAGCCGCTGTCAACGGCAAGACCAACCGGCCGGTCCGAGCGCACACCGCTCGGCCGCAGCCGTGTCCGAACGCTCCCCCTTTCAACATAGGTCACAAACGGCTCGTTTTCCAAAATTGGAGCTGGGGCAAAGAGGAGCGGCCAGCGCGGTCGGAGTGGCAACCCTCCTGTGGCTCGCTCGACGCAGCCGTCTGTCCGCGAGCGGCTGCGCCGTGGCAACGACCAGCCTCACGGGCCCATTGCGTCGGCTACAATGTTGCCAGCGACAGGCTTGCGGCGGCGAGGCTCGTTCGCTTTGCGGCCTGCCGACGCGAGCGGCGTTCTTGCGGCCGACGCCGCCGGAGTCCAACGGACGGTCGAGGCAGGTAGCCCGGTCGCCGCAGCGGCAGGCAACGGCTGGTCCGTCCACGGCACGGCAGCTTGCTCGTCGCAGGCGTCGGCGGGCCAAAGAAAACGTCGAGCTCGTCGCCGCCCGTGGCTCGAGAGACTGCCGTCGCTCCCGTCAGGCCGAACCGAGGACACAATGCCCGAACCGGAGACGAAACTGATTCTGGGGTGTGGTTACTTGGGACTGCGGGTCGCCCGGCTCTGGCTGGCCGACGGACACACGGTCTACGCCCTGACCCGCTCGCCGGAACGCGCAGCCCGGCTGCAAGCCACGGGTGTCGTCCCGCTGGTCGGCGACGTCACGCGGCCCGACAGCCTGCCGCCGTTTCCGCCGGCCAGCACGGTTCTGTGGGCGGTGGCCTTCCAGCCGGACAGCGGACAGAGCAGAAGGGCGGTCTACGTCGAGGGCCTTGCCAACGTGCTGCAGCGGCTGCCGGAGGGAGTGCGTCGGTTCGTCCACATTTCCAGCACCAGCGTGTACGGACAGGACCGTGGGGAGTGGGTCGACGAGCAGTCGGAGTGTCGGCCCCGGACGGAGAGCGGCCGGGTGTGCTTGGAAGCGGAGCAAACGCTCTGGCGGTTTTTCGCGACAGCCGGGGCCGAAGGGCTGACCGCCACCGTGCTCCGGTGCTCGGGAATCTACGGGCCCGGGCGGCTGCGGCGGCGGGTCGCCGAGCTGCGGGCGCGGTTTGGCTTGGCAGACGGTCTGTGCAGCCGACCGTCCGCGGTTCACCCGCGGCCGGACTGTGGGTCAACGACCGACCACGCCGCAGTCCGGACCGCTTCGGACGCTGAGGTCGCCGAACCTGGCGGCCGCCGCTCACGCCGGGCGTTTGACAGTCCGCCGAACGCCTGGCTGAACCTCATTCACGTCGACGACGCCGCTCGCGCCGTCTTGGCCGCGGAGCGGCTGGCCGAACACGGCGACGTGTTCATTGTCTCCGACAACCGCCCGCTGACGCGCGCCGAGTACGACCAGGCGCTTGCGTCGCACTTGGGTCTTGACGGCGTGCGGCTTGAACGAGCGGAAAGCGAGCGAGGAGAAGTTTCCGAGCATTTTAACAAGCGCTGCCTCAACAAGAAGTTACGCGAGAAACTGCGGTTCCGCTTCCTCTACCCGGACTTCTGGGCCGGGCTGCCGAGTGCGTTGCAGCAGGAAGCGTGAAGCGGTGAGGGTGGGAAACGACCACAGTCTGCAGCGACGGACGGTCGGCTGCACACGGAGGTCCGGACGTCTGAGGTTTTGCCGCGACGGTGCGAAGCACACGAAGGCCTGTTGCCACGCGAAGGTGTCGGGCCAGCGGCCACGAGACTGCGAAGGTCTGCGGGTCACGTGTTCCTGAAAAAGTAAATCGACTGCGTCGCCAAAGGTCTTTGGTCAAAGTCTGCTGGTCTCGGTCTCTGGCTGAGAGACGGGCGGTTTGACAGCTTGGGCAATCCTTGACGGTGCTCGGCCAGGGACGCGCACGGCGGAACGCCACCGCCGACGGGCCTCCGCACGCGGGACGTCACGTCGGTTGGGCTCGACGCGGCGTCGGACCGTCAGCGCCGGCAGCGCCGTCGGGTTCCTAACCTCCGTCGCGTCCAATAAAATGCTGCCGACTGTGTGACGTGGAGCGGAAGGCGCCCGCGGCAGGGGTTGCGGTTTGCTTCGCGGCCGGGAGCGGTTTCGTGGGCCGGCGGTTCGTCGCGGCGGCGGGCGAGCAAAGGCAGTTGGCGAGACGAGCGAGGGGTGTTTTGGGCGGAGCCACGAAGTCGATGAGCGAACCGTACGAGGTCAAACCGGTTTCGCAGCCGGTGGTGGGACGAGCGTCGCCGCCGGGCTCGAAAAGCTTGACGAACCGCGCGCTGGTCGTGGCGTCGCTGGCTCAGGGTCGGTCTCGGCTGTCCAACGCCTTGGACAGCCAAGACACTCAGGTCATGGTCGAAAGCCTGCGGCGGCTGGGCATTGGGGTCGAGCACAACAAGCAGACGCGGGAAATTCTTGTCGACGGCTGCGGCGGCCGAATTCCGGCCAGCGAGGCCAGCCTGTGGCTGGAGAACAGCGGCACCAGCATTCGGTTCCTGACGGCACTTTGCGCGCTCGGCCACGGCTGCTACCACCTGGACGGCAACCAGCGAATGCGGGAGCGACCGATTGGAGACTTGGTCGAGGCGTTGCAGAAGCTGGGCGTCGACGCCCGGTGCGACTTGGACAACGGTTGTCCGCCGGTCACCGTCCGCAGCAAGGGTCTGCCCGGCGGTGTGACGCGGCTGCGAGGGTCGGTCTCCAGCCAGTTTCTCAGCGGACTGCTCATGGCCGCCCCGTGCGCACTCAGCACGCTCACCATTTACGTCGACGGCGAGTTGGTGTCGCAGCCGTACGTCGAAATGACGCAGGGAGTCATGGCCCGGTTTGGGGTTGTGGTCGACCGACCGGCCGAAGACTGCTACGTGGTGGCGCCGCAAAGCTACACGCCGACCGACTACGCGGTGGAGCCGGACGCTTCGGCGGCCAGCTACTTCTTTGCAGCGGCCGCCATTACCGGCGGAAAAGTCACCGTCGACGGACTCACGTACCACTCCCTTCAGGGAGACATTGGGTTCGTCGAGGTGCTGGAGCAAATGGGTTGCAAGGTCGACTGGGACGCCAACAGCACGACGGTCCACGGCGGGCCGCTGAAAGGCGTCGACGTGGACATGAATGCCATTAGCGACACCGTCCAAACGCTGGTCGCGGTGGCCGTCTTCGCCGACGGACCAACCCGCATTCGCAACGTCGCTCACATTCGCCACAAGGAAACGAACCGCATTGAGGCGGTCCTGAATGAGCTGCGGCGGCTGGGAATTCGCGCGGAAGAGCACCCGGACGGGCTGACCGTTTACCCCGGACCGGTCCGTCCCGCCACCGTCGAAACCTACGACGACCACCGAATGGCCATGAGCTTTGCGCTGATTGGGCTCCGGGTCCCGGGCATTCGAATTGCCAATCCGGAGTGCACGTCGAAAACGTACCCCGACTTCTTCCGCGACCTGGAAGCTCTTTGCGGGACGGCGACGGGCTGAGCCCGGCACGGGAGGCTTCGGAACGCCCAACACGCGGACTGGTCTGTCTTGGAGACGAACGGCTTGTTTTGACCGGCGAGCGTCCGCGCGAACAGCTCGGCCGGCTGTGCGTGTTGACGGGTCGCGGTCAAGAGCGGCCCGAGCGGCCACGACGCGAGCCAAGTGTCGTCGAGCGGCCGTCCGTGACCGGACGGCGTCCCGAAGGGGAGGACGGTCAGCACTCGACAGCATTCGGTTGCCAACGGTCGCCGAAAGCGAACCGGCTGTGTCCCTCGCGGACGGCGCGGCCGAGCCCGTCCGCCCGTCTCGAACGACGGCACGCCAGAGTTGCCGCACTCGAAACAACGGAACAAGGACACTGACTCATGAACGACGAAACAGCAGACGCGTCGAGCCTTCCAGACGCCGACGTCCAGCCGGAAGCAAGCCGCGAAACCAACGCGGACGACCGGCGCCAGGCCAACGGCCGAGTGCTGGCTTACCAGGTGTTGCGCACGCACCGTCGGACCGGTCAGTTTGTACACCGGTTGCTGGAAGAGGCGCTGAGCGGCGAGTTTTCGGGGCTGCGGGCCGCCGAGGTGCGTCTGGCGACCGAGCTGGCGGCTGGCGTCGTCCGTCGCAAGGCTACGCTCAACGCGCTGGTCGAAGCTCACTCGACCCGACGTCGCCACTTGGTCGAGGCCGACTTGTGGTTGCTGCTGCAATTGGGCGTGTACCAGCTGGTTTTCCTGTCGGTGCCGGCTCACGCGGCGGTCCACGAGACCGTGGAGCTGGCGAAAGTGATTGGTCGCCCTCGGTGGACCGGCTTCCTGAACGCCGTCCTGCGCGCGACGCAGCGAAGCCTGACGGACCAGCGGTGCGACTCGCCGGCACCCAACGCCGTTCCGCTCAACGGCCCCGGCTTCCGCAAGCTGACGCGAGACGTCTTTCCGGACCCGGGCCAGAGCCCCGTGGAGTACTTTGCGTCGGCCTTCAGTTTCCCGCCGTGGCTGGCTCGACGGTGGCACCGCCGTTTTGGCACCAGCGAGCTGTTTCGCCTGGGGACCTGGTTCAACACGCCGCCGCGACTGGCCGTGCGTCCGAACCGGTTGAAAATCACCCGCGACGAGCTGCTCCGCGTGCTCGACGGCTACGTTTTAAGCGACCTGCCGGCGGCAGAACAGGCGGCGGAAGAGACGTCGAGCTCGCTCGGCTCGAACCGCGCTGCTCCGTCCGACTCCGGCAACGACCAGTCGCTCCGGTCCCTCGACGAAGTTCTGTGGCTCGACACTCACGTCCCGGTGCACCTCCTGCCCGGCTTCGAAGAGGGGCTGTTCACCGTGCAAGACCCCGTGGCCATGGAGGCCGTCTTTCTGTTGGCTCCCAAGCCGGGCGAAAAAGTGTTGGACCTGTGCGCTGGGCCCGGCACGAAGACCACGCTGTTGGCCGAGCTCATGAAAAACAGCGGAACCATTCTGGCCACCGACACCGACGCCGACCGGCTTGCGAAGGTGGAAGAAAACTGTCGACGGTTGGGGGTCGAAAACGTCCAGACGCAGTTGATTGACGAAGACGGCAAGACGCTGCCGCCGGGACCGTTCGACGCCGTGCTGGTCGACGTGCCGTGTTCGAACACCGGCGTGCTGGGCAAGCGGCCGGAGGCGCGCTGGCGAGTGCAACCGAGCGACTTGGAACAGCTGACGGCCTTGCAGCGGCGGCTGCTGCGGTTGGCGTTGAGCCGCGTTCGGCCTGGCGGCCGAGTGGTCTACTCCACGTGCAGCATTGAGCCGGAAGAGAACCAGCAGGTGGTGCGGCACTGTCTGCGGCGACGCTCCGACTGTGAGCTGGTCTCGGGACGTCTGTTCGCTCCCGGCCGACCCTCCGACGGCGGCTACCAGGCACTCATTGTGCGGCACAAGGTGGTTTGAGGGGTCTCGAGACGAGAGGCTGACCCGGCCGGGCGAAAAGCGGTTGCAAGCGGGGGTGCGCGTCGGCGGCTTGTCACGGAAAAATCACGCGGCTCGAGTGTGCTTTGTCCTCGACGGCTGCTCGGCCCGCTTCGCGTCGACAGGTGCATTCCGGGAAGCTCGTCGCTATTCTGTCTTTCCGTTGCTGGGCTGGGCGTCGAGCCCGCCGGCGCGTCCGGACGGGGGCAAGCTGACGCGGAACGTCGGGCCGTTCGCGGCTGGACGCGTTGGTGCGTACCGCGGCCTTCCGCTTCGAGGGCAGCGGGGCGGCTGGGCTCTCGGACAACCGAGTCTCCGCAGCAAGGTTGCGCCGAGCGACGTCGGTGAGCGTTTCTTGAGGTCACGGCAGTCTGCGCTCGCGGGAGCGGGCGTCCAGCCGAGAACTCGGGCTGCGTGTCAGCAAACTGAAGCGAAGGAGAAGCCATGCCGGAACTGAAGCGCGACCAGAGTCGGGCTCACTTTGAGCGAGCGTGTCGGGTCATTCCGGGCGGCGTGAACAGTCCGGCCCGTGCTTTCGGTGCGGTGGGCGGAAACCCGCTGGTCATTGACCGAGGCGAAGGCGCTTACCTTTACGACATCGACGGCAACCGTTTCATTGACTACGTCTGCTCGTGGGGGCCACTCATTCTGGGCCACCGGCACGAGGCCGTGCTTTCGGCCGTTGAAGAGGTGCTTCGACGGGGGACCAGTTTCGGCGCGCCGACCGAGCTGGAGACGGCTTTGGCGGAGCTGGTGGTCGAGGCCGTTCCGTCGGTGGAGAAAGTTCGAATGGTCAACTCGGGCACCGAGGCGACCATGAGTGCCATTCGGGTCGCTCGGGGCTTCACCGGCCGAGACCTGGTCGTCAAGTTCGCCGGCTGCTACCACGGCCACGTCGACAGCTTGCTGGTGCAGGCTGGCAGCGGAGCGCTGACGCACGGCACACCGTCCAGCCCGGGCGTCCCGCAAAGTTTCATCGAAAAAACGCTGGTGCTTGAGTTCAACGAGCCGCAGCAACTGGAAGACGCGTTCGCTCAGCACGGCGACCAGATTGCCTGTGTCATTCTGGAGCCGGTGGTGGGGAACATGGGCACGGTGCTGCCGGAACCCGAGTTCTTGCAGGCCGCTCGTGACCTGTGCACCCGCTACGGCTCGGTGCTCATTTTCGACGAAGTCATGACCGGGTTTCGTGTGGCGTACGGCGGAGCCCAGGCTCGGTTCAACGTGACCCCCGACCTGACCACGCTGGGCAAGATTCTTGGTGGAGGCATGCCCGTCGGCGCGTACGGCGGCCGGAGCGAAATCATGGACGTCGTCTCTCCGGTCGGACCGGTGTACCAAGCGGGGACGCTGTCCGGCAACCCGGTGGCCATGGCCTGCGGTGTGGCCACGCTGGAGGTGCTCAAACGGACGGACCCGTACGACGAGCTGGAAGAACGGACGACGCGTCTGGTCACGGGCCTGAAAGAAGCCGCCGAAGCCGCCGGTGTGCCCGTGCAGGTCGCTCACGTCGGCAGCATGTTCACCGTGTTCTTCAACCCCGAGCCAGTCCGAAACTACACGGTCGCTCGCCGGTGTGACACCGACCGGTTCGCTCGCTACTTCCAAGGCATGCTCGAGCGGGGCGTGTACTTGCCGTGCAGCCAGTTTGAAGCCAACTTCGTTTCGACCGCTCACACCGACCAAGACATTGACCAAACCATTCAGGCGGCTCGCGAGGTGTTTGCCGAGCTGGCGCAGTGAACGGCCGGCTTGGGGGCCAAGCGACTGGAACGGGTCACCCATGAGCAACCGACGTCGGTTAAGCCGCGGAACGGGGTTCGAGGCGGGACAAGCGGCGCAAGCGGTCGGGGCGCGTGTCGTCTTCGTTCTCGCCGGCCTTCTTTTGCTCGCTCCGGCTGCCGGCCTGACCGGGGACGCCCGAGCCACGGTCTTTGAGGTCGGTCCCGGGTGTCGTTACCAGGGTCCGGAGGAGGTGCCGTGGCAACGTCTGACCGCGGGCGACCGTGTGCTCATTCATTGGCGACCGCAGCCGTACCGAGTCAAATGGGTTCTGTGCTGCCGCGGGACGAAAGACCGACCGATTGTTGTAACTGGCGTGCCCGGTCCTGAAGGCCAACTTCCGGTCATCGACGGCCGCTCGGCCGTGACTCCGCCGTTTCTTCAGTTTTGGAACGAGCGGCGTGGGGTCGTGAAAATCGGCGGGGCGAACGTGCCGGAAGACCGCATGCCGGCCTGGATTGTGCTGCAGGACCTGGAGATCCGAGGCGGGCGGCCGCCGTACGGGTTTGTTTCTCGAAGCGGCGTCCAGCGGTACGCTCGGAACGCCGCCGCGGTCTACGTGGAGAAGGGCGAACACATTGTCCTTCGACGCTGCACGCTGCGCGACAGCGGCAACGGCCTGTTCGTCGGGCCCGAGTCGGCCGACGTCCTGGTGGAGGGTTGCCGAATCGAAGCGAACGGCATTGAAGGCAGCGGTTACGAGCACAACGTCTACACCGAGGCTCTGGGCATGGTTTTCCGCGGCAATTGGCTGGGGCCTCTTCGTCCCGGCTGCAACGGAACCAACCTGAAAGACCGCTCCGCCGGCCTGGTGGTCTGCTACAACTGGATTGAAGGCGGAAACCGGCAACTGGACCTGGTCGACGCGGAAGACAGCCCGCGGCTGCGAAACGAC
>CAYSAG010000032.1:0-1366 GCA_964428935.1 uncultured Planctomycetaceae bacterium
GGGACTCATGAAAGCCATGGTCTTGGAGGAGCTCGGCCGAATTGAGGAGTCGCCGCTGCAGTTGAAAGACTGGCCGGAGCCGGAGCCGGGGCCGGGTGAGGTCCGCGTGCGCGTGACTTGCTGTGCCGTTTGTCGGACTGACTTGCACGTCATTGAGGGCGACCTGCCTCGCTACCGGCTGCCAATCATTCCCGGACACCAAGTGGTGGGAGTGGTCGACCGGGTGGGCGAGGGCTGTTCGCGTCTGAAGCCGGGAGACCGGGTGGGCATTGCGTGGCTGCGAGGCACTTGCGGCACCTGCCGGTTTTGCTCCACAGGCCGAGAGAACTTGTGTGAGCGGTCTCGGTTCACCGGCTACCACGAAAACGGCGGCTACGCGGAGCTGGCGGTGGTGCCCGAGGCCTTTGCGTACGAAATTCCGGACGGCTTCGAGGACGTTCACGCGGCTCCTTTGTTGTGTGCGGGAATCATTGGTTACCGAGCGTTGAAACGAGCGGACCTGCGTCCGGGAAGCCGGCTGGCCCTTTACGGCTTCGGCTCCAGCGCTCACGTCGTCATTCAAATCGCTCGGCACCGCGGTTGCGAAGTCTACGTGGTCACTCGGGGTGAGAAGCACCGGCAGTTGGCGCGAGAAATGGGAGCGGTCTGGGTGGGCGAGCGGGCGGAGCAGCTGCCGGTGCGGGTCGACAGCGCCATTCTGTTCGCTCCGGCTGGTGAGCTGGTTCCGCCGGCGCTGGAGCGGCTGGAGAAGGGCGGCACGTTGGCGCTGGCCGGCATTTACATGACCGAGGTGCCGGTGCTGAACTACGAGCGGCACCTGTTTTACGAGCGGAACGTGCATTCGGTCACGGCCAACACCCGGCAGGACGGACAGGAGTTGCTGGACGAGGCCGCTCGAATCCCCATTCGACCGCACGTCACGCTGTACTCGTTGGAGCAGGCCAACGAAGCCCTTCAGGACCTGAAGGCCGACCGAATCAACGGCACGGGCGTTCTGCGAATTGGTGACTAGCGCAAGCGAGTCCGAAGACCTCATCCAGCCCGGACCTGGAGGCGCACGTCTGGTTCCTGTCTTTCTCGCGACCGCATTTCGGCTGCCAGAAAAAGGACCACCCGGCAGAGCACGCCCGTTGACCGGGGGAGGAACGCGGTCTGTTGCGTCCGAGTCCGTTAGCCGAAGGCGCTAGCCTCGGGCCGTCAGCTAGCCTCGGGCCGGTCAGCCTCGGGCCGTCAGCCCAGGGCGCTCGCGTTGGGCAGTTGTTCCACCCAGCGTCCTCGGCTCCGGTTCAGGCCACACGGCACGGAACCGGACCGCGTCGTGGCCCGCACGCGAGCGCGTTACGGTCTACTTCAGCGAGGTCGGTCG
>CAYSAG010000032.1:1466-27903 GCA_964428935.1 uncultured Planctomycetaceae bacterium
GCCCGCGGGCTAGCGCCCTGCGGCTAACAGGGGAACACGGCGACGGCAAAGCGTGACGCTCCGGCGCACCTCACGTGAGCGCGGCCACGACAAAGCGTGGCCCTCCGGTCTTTGGGCCGACAAAGACAGAACCGTTTTGCGTTCGAGTTGGTCGGGCTGGCTCGAGCTTGGGGCGGTCTGTTCCCGCCGCTCAGGCAGCTCGCTCGCGAATTTTCTCGAGGACCTCTTCGTGGGTCGGAAACCGACCGACCTCGTGTTTGCTGAAAATCAACTCGCCGTCCACCGTGACGTCGAACACACCCCCGCTGCCTTGAATCATTTCCGGCTCGACACCGAACTCCTTCTTAATGGCGTCCGCCAAACTGGCGGCTCGAGGTTCGTAGTTTCAGACCACGCAGTACTTGATTGAAATCCGCATTTCTGTCACCTCCTTTTGCTTTGCGAACCGCAAGAAACCCGGGGGGCAGCTCACCTCAAAGGTGTTTCCGGTTGTGTGGAATTGTAGGGCCTTCGCTCGGCGGGCGGAACCGAAACACCGTGGGCCGCGCGAACCAGTAGCCAGCGCCGTGCACCCGAGGCCGGACAGTCTGGACGGCGCCCGGTCGACGCGGCCGGGCCCGCTTTGGCTTTCGCGGCCGCAGCGACCGGCAAGTGCCCGCGTCCCACTCACGGCTCGGACCGAGCTCGCTCACGCTTCCAGCTTTCAATCAACCGCTGGACGCTCTGCGGGTCGAAGTTCTTCGGCGGCGGAAAGTCTTGGTTGGCCAACAGCTCTTGCAGTGAGGGCGTTGGAGAGCAAACTCCGTTCGGCGGCACGTCGACGTGGGCCGTCCAGACAATGCCGTTGAGCACGACTTTGCGGAAGTCGTCGTGAGCCCAGTTCCAGTGGAGGTGTCCGCCGGTGAACCCGAAGCCGCGTCCGCCGTCCGGACGCTGGTACGCCCAAGCCACAACCTGCGGCTCTTTCCGCTCCAGCACGGCCGCTCGGACGTACGGGTTGTTGCTGTGAGCGCCGTCTTTGCGGCGCAGCGTCGACGCGGGAGGCAAGGCCGACAGAATGGGCGTCACGCCCTTCAGGCCCTCGACGAACCGCATGTGGTAGTACCACTCGTCGCGAACCGAGAACGGCCGGACGCCCCGAGCGACCGGGTGGTCGGGCAAGTCGTGAAACTCCGGCTGCCAGAACGGGTTGACCGACCAGAACGTCTCGAAGTAGCCGCCCAACCACTGCAACATTTCTTTTCCGGCTCGAGCCTTCGGCACCTCCACCGCGTAGTGCAGGCAAACCAACCCGGTCCCTTTGCTCATGAGCCGTCGCATTTCGTCCAGGTGGCGAACGATTGGGTTGCCCCCGCCTCCGTCGGCAAAGACGACAATGGTGGCCGCGTCGTCCAGCACGGTCGGGTCTTTCGGCCAGCCCCTTTCGGTGACGACCGCTCGCACCTGCGGCACGTTCTCATTCAAGGCTTTCGCCAGCAGCAGGCAGCCGGCGCGGTGCTCGTGCGAGCCGAAACCGTGGCTCGGGCCGCCCGGAATGAAGACGACCTTCGTTTTCGAAAGCGACGGCTTGCCCGCCGCGGCCAACGACGCGGCGACCACCCAAACGGCTGCCGACACACTCACGCACGCACCCACCGCCAGAAGTCCCTTCAATTGGTGTCGCTGTCTCATGGTTTGCCTCTCTTTCGCTTCGTTCCCACGTCACGCAGCTTTTTTGCCAAGCCGGTCGGACGCACCGAGCCTGTCTGTGGGCCGAAGCGAGCCCACACCTCGGGCCGACCGCTCGCACGGGTCACTCACGACCGGCCCGCGCCGCGTCGGCGAGGGCCGGCCCGAGCTGCCTCCGCAACCGCTCCAGCACCCGCGCCGACCGGGCTCCCGACGCCGCGAGCCGGACCCGCCGCTGCCGCTCGCCACTGATTTCGAACTGCACTTCCAACCGGTCTTCGGGCAAGGCCGCCTCGACGCGGTCCGCCCACTCGACCAGACAAACACCGTCCCCGAAAAAGTACTCGTCGGCTCCCAGTTCTACCAGTTCTTCCGGCCCGGCCAGTCGGTACGCGTCCATGTGGTAAACCGGCAAGCGACCGGAGTACTCGTGGACCAGCACAAAGGTCGGACTGGAGACGTCGTCCGGGTCGACGCCCAGCCCGCGAGCCACGGCCCGGACGAAGGTCGTCTTGCCAGCTCCCAAGTCTCCCTTCAGCGCGACCACCAAGCCCGGCTCGCAGCACTCGGCCAACTGCTCCGCCAACCGCTCGGTGTCTTCGACGCTGCGAGCTGGAAATTCCACAAGCCTGTCCATGAAAAGTCCGACCGTTGCCCGTACTCGGTCCGTTTCAACTGCTGAGTTTCCTACCGTGGAGCAAGCATCCTGCTTGCTCCACAACCGAAGAGAACGTGACAAGTTACAGCGTTCAAATCATGGGTGCACGTTGCGGGCGTCTGGACGCGCAAAAACTCTACCGGACCAGCGCCCGTCCAGCTTGCCGGTCTGGCGACGGCCGAGACGCCGCCGGTGCGGTCTGGAGCGTCGCGGCGGCGGGTTTCGTGTTCAGCCGGCCGGTCAGCTCGGTCTGCTTTCCGAGTCGACGAGTGGACCAGCACACAACCGCGGCCGGCGTGTCCGTGCGTCGCGGCAAACCGTCCGGCGTTTCACGACGACTGCACGGCCTCACGCACGTTCTTCAGGTCGTGCTCTTCCAACATGGCAATGTAAGGCAAGTGCCGGTACTCGTCGTTGTAGTCCAAGCCGTAACCGACGACAAAGACGTCCGGAATGACGAAGCAAATGTGGTCCGGTTCCATGTCGACCTCGCAGCGTCCTGCCTTCTGGAGCAGCACGGCCGACCGAATGCTCCGCGGCTCAAACTTCTCCAGCTCTTGCAGCAACGCCTTCAGCGTGTGGCCCGTGTCGAAAATGTCGTCCACCAGCAGGAGCGCCCGGCCCCGTACGTCCGGCAGCAGGTCCAGGTTCAGCTGCAGTTTGCCGGGTCGCGTCGTTGCGCCTCGGTAACTGGAAGCCTGAATCAGTCCGACTCGCAGCGGCACGTCCATTCGGCGAATCAGGTCCGACAGGAACACAATGCTGCCGGTCAGCACGCCCAGAACCGTCAACGGCTGGCCGCGGTACAGGTCGGCCAGTTCCTTTCCCAACTTCGTGACTTCTCGTTCAATGTCGTCGGCGCTGATTAAGCGACGCACAGTCCACTCCTTCCGCACGACACCCAACACGGCCTCGCCACATTTCTTGGGACGGACCGTTGTCACCCGCGACTGCTACGGTCCGACGCGGCCAAGCGTGAGCAGCTCTTCCCGAACGCCCGCACACGCTCCGCCCGCTTCAAAGGCATCTTACGCCAAGGCCGGCGTGTGTCGCAACGAAGGGGCGAAGCAGACGGCTTCCGTGCCGGTCCTCAAGTCGAGCTGCCCCTGTGGGCAAGAGCCGGACGGGTCTTGCGGCCGGAGCGGCCCCCGAGGAACCAGCAGGCCACCGTGCTGCGCGTCGCTCGGTGGCCGCCGCGTGTCACTCCGTCCCGTGCAAGCGAGTCGCTCGGTCCAGGTCCAGGTAGTTCTTGGCGGGAATGAAAATCATGCGTTTGGCGCTGGCTTCGCTGTAGTCGCCGCCCGCCTGGACCTGTCGCCAAATGGTGGCTTCGGCGCGGCCCAGTGCGCTCAGCGAGTACATGCCTTTGGACTCGTCGTAACTAATGACGTCGGCTCGAGCGAAAAACGTGCGGCCCTCGAGCATGGCGTTGCCGCGGGCGGTCAGTTCAATGTGTCCGTTGGGCAGTGGGCCGTTGGCCTTCTTGTCTTTCGAGTCGCTCACGTAGACGAACTCCAACGTCTCGCACCGCATTAGGGCGGCGTCTTTGGGCAAGTGGTCTGGGTCAATGGTTCCCAGCGGTCCGTCGACGGGGCCGTAAACAATTCGCACGCGGTCGCGGAAGACGGCCGTTCGGTGGTGGAGGTTGCCCGTGACGCCGCCGGCGAACTCGACCCGCGTGTACTCCCACTCCGTCTGCTCGGCCTGCAGCGGCGCGTTGGCTCGAGCGGTGGCTCGAGGCGACACGGCGGCCCGCTTTCCGCGGCCTCGACGCCAGAACTCAATTTCGCCTGGCCCCGCCACTTCAGTCGCCCCGGACAGGCGGTCCAACGAAAACTGTCCGCAGCGAGCTCGCCGCACCTCGTTCAGCCGGTTCTCGACGTAACCGTAGCTTTCCAGCCAGACCGTGTCGTGGCAAACGACCCGCTGCAGCTCGACCGTCGTCCGCGTCGGGTCAGGGGCAGAGAAGTCGACTCGGGCAGACAGCTCCACCGTCAGGTCGTGGCACCGCATTCGAGTGTGCTGCAGTTCGGCCGTAATGTTGCCGAAGAAACGGGCCGTTCGGCCGTCGAAGGTCATTCGGTCGTCCCAGCGGACCGTGAGCGGCTGAGGCGTTGGAAGCTGGCGGCCTTCGAAGTCAGTGGTGACGGAAGCGGTCAGCGTGCCGGGTCCGTTGACGTGGAGCAGGTTCGCGGCTCGGTCGAGCAGAATGTCCGGCCCCTCGAGCGAAAAGTCGGGTCGACGCACTCGCGCCGGCCGGCCAAAGACCCGCACCGACTGACGGTTCGGGCCCGTGTTGATTAGCTGCAGTCGCTCGCCGACCAGCTCGGCCCCTTCTTGCTGGCCTTCTGTAGGCTGCGTGACCTGGACACCGCCTTCGCCCCACACGTCGGAAACGGTGAAACGGTTTTTGCCCTGCTGAGCTAGCCGCACGCGGACGGCTTTCGCCACCAGCTGCAGCGGTCGGTCTTTCCGTCCGGGAACGGGAAGCAGCGACGGAGGTGGAATGGCTGCGGGACGGCTGTCCGTTTCGGCGCGACGCTGCCCGACGTCGCCGGTCTGTCGTCGGCCCTGGTCTGCTCCAGCGACCGACGCGGCCCCCGAGGCTTCGGTTTCGGTCTCGCTCGAGCCGCCGGCCGCCCTGTGCTCTGCCTCCGAACTCGCCGTCAATTCCACCACCGGCGGCGCGGCCGCCGCCGAGTCGGAGCGCTGGACCGCTTCGTTCGGCAACGGGCCCGACGACGGTGACTCGTCGACGAACACCGCCTCCAGTACGTCCATTCGGCCTCGAATCTGCGGGCTCTCGACCCGGACGTGGCCGGTGGCCAACAGTCGTCGCGGGCGGTTCTTGCCGCTGGCCGAGTGCTGGCCGTCGTGGCGTTGTCCGCCTGGGCCTGGCGCCGTCTGTTGAGCGGCCAGGGCGACCAGGCTGGAGGCTCCGGCCGACTCCTGGCCGCCGGTTAGCGTGACCGGCTGCTGCGGCTCGGGCCATGCCGCTTGCTCGTCTTCCGGCACGTACCACAACTGAACTCGGTCAGCCGACAGCGACGCGTTTTCTTTCACGGCGCGGAGCGTCACGTCTTGTTCCAGCTCGACCACGTTCAGGCCTGGTGTGGCCGGGTCGGGGAAGAGGCGGAGCTGCTTTCGCCAGTCGGCGCGGAGAAGCAGTCGGTCCGTTCGCCGCTCACGCTGCTCCAGCCAGCCCGCACCTCGACACCACGCGGCTGTCACCTTGCCCCGCTGGTCGTGCGTCAGCGTCACTTCGGGGCACACCAGCAGACTGGCGTCGTGAACGGCTCGCACACCGCGAGCGGCCCGCAAAATGGCTGTGCGAGCGACGGCGTCGTACAACAGCTCGTTGGCGTGGCAAAGCAGCCGGCCGGCGTCGGACGAGAGCACCACATCGGTGCCTTCGGCGACCAGGCGTCGGAAACGGAGGTTGGCCGGAGCGTCGTCGAGCGTGGCAACGGTGCCGGCCAGCGGGCCGAGCCAGCCAGCGGCCCCGGCGGTACGCGAAGCCGGCTCCCGCCCGGAAGGCTCGACCGTCTGCACCTCGCTGCCTGGCGGCTTAGACGCGCCGAGTTCCGGCTGTGTCTGGGCGACCGGCTCGAACAACAGCGTCAGCAGGTCGCACTCGAGCGAGTCGAACTGGTTGGGAGCCGTTTGCCGTCGGACGCGGACCTGGTCTTCGAACGTGGCCTGCTGTTTGGCCACCTCGTAGACGAACCCGCCGTCGCACTGGACCGTGACGGGCGTCGGCCGGCCTTTTTCTTCGGCCAGCAGCCGGAGCACGACGTGACGACGGAGCAGCACGCGAGCGACGCCGGCAAAGGCCAGCGGGTTTTCCTTCAGCTCCTCCGACGGCACCAATTCGACCTGCAGTCCTCGGTCGGCCGAGCCGGAGTGGGGACCGAAACGGAACTCGACCGGGCTGTCCGTCCAAACCCGGTTCGCTCCTTTGCGGAAAATGAGGTTGCGTCCTTGGACCAGCAAGCCGTTTGCACCGCGAATGGTGACGTTGCCTTCCAGCTGGCCACCGACGACGTTCTTGGCGTCGGTCGAGCCGAGCTCGAATTTCGAGTCGAACTGAATCAGAGCGGCGTCGGCAATGAGCACCAGCGGCTCACGGTCGGAACGGGGCGAGGTGGACGAGGCGAGTGGGGAGGAACGTCGGGGCGGCGAGCGGTCGGCGTCGTCGGTCGTCGGGTCGGCGTCCCGGAACCACACCAACGCAAACGGCGTGAACCGAACGGCTTCCTCTTGACCGGCTTCGATTCGACGCAGTTGGTTCGCGTAGTAGTACAAGCCGGCTGCGTCGCGAACCTGGTACTTCGCCCGAGCGGCCCAGGCGGGCAGGTAGCGGCGAGCGACCTCAATGTTCTCGGGTGGCGGCCCCGCCATTCGCTGCACGCGAGCTTTCGAGACCGCTCGGGTCAGGTGAGCCGGCCGAGGCCGAGCGAGCACGCCGACGGTGCGTGCGTAGACCACGTACAGCAGGCTAAGACCTGCCATGGTCAACAGCGTCAGGGCTGTTCGTCGCCACACGTCGCGTCCTCGCTTCAACATTTTGTCCAGCGGGGCAGGGGCCTGGGGTCGGAGCGTGCCGGGACGGGGTCGCGACGTCGAACCACGGCCGGCCGCAAAGCCAGTGGCCCGGCCGCGGTTCGGCCGGCCGGGCTCAAGCGTCTTCCGGCTTCGGCATCAGTCCAATGACGTCCGTAATGTCAATCAGTCCCAGGACCCGACCGTGGTCGTCGACCACCGGCAACTCGCTCAACTTCCGCTCCGACAACACCTGCACGGCGTCTTCCAGCAGCGCGTCGGCACCAATCGTGACCGGGTGACGGGTCATGACTTCGCCAATGGGACGGTCCAGTTGTTCGTCGCGTCGCTGTTCCAGCAGCCGGGCCAGGTCGCTGTCGGTGAACAGGCCGGCCAGCCGGCCGTCGTCGTCGACGACCAGAACCGCACCGGTCCGTCGGCCCGGACGGCTCTGTCGGACCAAGACCTCGCGAATGGGTTGGTCGGTGCGAGCGGTTCGCAACTGGTCGCCTTTTCTCATGACCTGAGTGACCGGGGTCAGGCGTCGTCCCAGGTGACCGCCTGGGTGGTAGAGCCCGAACTGGTCGCGCGAAAAGCCCTTCAGCCGGCTGACGACCAGAGCCAGAGCGTCGCCGAGAGCGAGCATGGCTGTGGTGCTGGTGGTCGGAGCCAATCCAATCGGGCCGGCCTCGGGCAACCGTCCCAGGCACAGGACTACGTCGGCCGAACGGGCCAGTGTGCTGCCGTCGTCGCCGGTCACGGCCACCAGCTTGGCACCCAGACGCCGGACCAGCGGCACCAGCCGACACACTTCTTCGCTCTCGCCGCTGTTCGAAAGGGCCAGGACCACGTCGCGGTCGCTCACACACCCCAGGTCCCCGTGGACGGCCTCGGCCGGGTGCAGGAACCGCGCTCGCGTGCCGGTCGAAAGGAACGTGGCGGCCAGTTTCTGCCCGATCAGTCCGGCCTTGCCAATGCCCGTGACAATGACCTCGCCGGGACAACGCACAATCAGCCGGACGGCCTGAGCGAAGGAGGTGTCGACTCGTCGAGCCACCTGCAGCAGGCCTTCGGCTTCGCGCTGAATGATTTGCCGGGCCTCGCGAATCTGCTCGACTTCCGACAGCGGTACGAAGTGCCGTTGAGGAAGTGCGGTCATGGAGTCGTCGTCCGTGACGCTTCGGAAAGGCTGCTGGCGCAGAGAGCTGACGCCCACGCGGCGGGACGCCGCCGACAACCAAGGCCGGATTCTAGGTCAAAATGGCCGACGGGGTACAGCCCTTCTGCCGTTCTGGGCGTCGGCGCAGTGCGCACGCAGGCCCGCTCCCGTCGGCCTCGGCACGCCTCGACGCCGGCCGGCGTCCCGCTCCGTCCGTACCCGCTACGACTCCGGCAGCTTGCGAAGCCGAAGCCAGTCGGTGTGAAAAGTGCCTTCCTTGTCGATTCGTTGGTAGGTGTGAGCGCCGAAGTAGTCTCGCTGAGCTTGCAGCAGGTTGGCCGGCAGACGCTCCCGCCGGTAGCCGTCGTAGTAGCTCAACGCCGCGCTGAAGGCCGGCACGGGCAGGCCCAATTGCACCGCCGTCGTGACCACTCGCCGCCAGCTTGGCTGAGCCTTCTCGACCGCCTGCCGGAAGAAGTCGTCCAGCAACAGGTTCTCCAGCTGCGGGTTCTTGTCGAAGGCCCGCTTGATGTCTTCCAGGAAGCGAGCTCGAATGATGCACCCGCCGCGCCACAGCAAGGCAATGTTGCCGAAGTTCAAATCCCAGCCGAACTCCTTGGCGGCCGCGGCCATTTGCACGAAGCCCTGCGCGTAGCTGCAGATTTTCGACGCGTAGAGGGCTTGCCGAATGTCTTCAATGAACGCGTCGCGGTCGCCCTCGTACTTGCCGTCCGGGCCGGTCAGAATTTTCGAAGCTCGCACGCGAGCCTCTTTCTGAGCCGACAGGCAGCGAGCGAAAACGGCCTCGGTAATCAACGTCGTCGGAACCCCCAGGTCCAACGCGTGCTGACTGGCCCACTTGCCCGTGCCCTTCTGTCCGGCCGTGTCCAGAATCAAGTCGACCAGGTCCTGGCCGGTTTCGTCGTCCTTGACCGTGAAAATGTCGCGGGTGATCTCAATCAAGTAGCTTTGCAGCTCGCCCCGGTTCCACTCGGCGAACACCTGGTGCAGCTCCTGGTTGCTCAGCCCCAAGGCGTGCTTCATGATGAAGTACGCTTCGCAAATGAGCTGCATGTCGCCGTACTCAATGCCGTTGTGGACCATTTTGACGTAGTGGCCCGCGCCGGCCGGGCCGACCCATTCGCAACACGGCACGTCCTTGTTCGGACCGACCTTCGCAGCAATGGCCTGGAAAATCGGCTTGACGTGCGGCCAAGCGTCCGGCGAACCGCCCGGCATGATGCTTGGCCCCCGCAACGCTCCTTCCTCACCGCCCGAAACGCCCGTGCCAATGTAGAGCAACCCGGCCGCCTCGACCTCTTTCGTACGACGGTTCGTGTCGGCGAAGTGCGAGTTGCCGCCGTCGATGATGATGTCTCCGGGGCTGAGCAGCGGAATCAGCTTTTGGATGAAGTCGTCCACCGCTTGGCCGGCCTTGACCATCAGCATGACCTTGCGGGGCGTCTTCAGGGTCTGAACCAAGTCTTCCAACGAGTGGTAGCCGCCGATTCGCTCCGGCGTTCCGTCGGCCACCTCGTCAGCCGGCCGGTCCTTCAGGCTGGACAGAAACTCGTCGACCTTGCTGGTCGTCCGGTTGAACACGCCGACCGAGAAGCCGTGGTTGGCCATGTTCAGCACCAGGTTCTGGCCCATGACGGCCAGTCCGATCAGTCCAATGTCGTGTTGCGACATGTTCGGCTCCTTTCGTTAAGCGTTTTCGCTTTGGCTGGGGTTTGCCGCGTCCAGAGTGAGAACCGGCTGTCCAGCGTTTGGGGTGGTTCCGCTTTCGAGTCGTCCGCTAGTCCTTCCAGGGCGGTTTCTCCGGCAGGTAGCGGTCGAACTCTTCAATCAACGCCTGCTCGTACTCGCCCGCGTACTCGCCATTCAAGAACTTGTCCAAAGCCTCGTTGAAAAGCCGCTCCCAAGACGCGTCCTCGTCGCCGGGGTTGATCGGGTAGAACAGGGCACCGACTTTTCGAGCCGCCTTCAGGTCGCCGGGGGCGTCTCCGACCATCAACACTTTGTTCGGCTCGTAGCCCTTCGCCGCACAGTAACCCAGCGACTCGGCCTTCGTCCCGGCCTCCTGGCCGCAAATGGCGGCCACGTATTTGGCAATGTCGTGCTCCGCCCACTCCTTGTGCAGCGCTTCGCTGGGGGTGGCCGAGCAGACGATCATGTCGGCAATGGGAGCCAGCTTCTCCAAGCACTCGCGAACAAACGGAAACGGCGGGACGCCGTGGACCAGGTCGCGCACCGTCGCGTTCACCGCCTCGGACCACTCCAACGCCCAAGCCAAGTCCGGGTCGCCCGTCCGCTCGACCTCGGCCTTCAGCGCCGGATTGCCCAGCTTCGTCTCGCGCTGAATCCAGTCTCGCACTCCCTGCAACCACGGGACGTCAACGTTCCGCTTCTTGACCACCTCCCGCTCGCGCAGCAGGTCGAGCGTCTCGATCAACGCTGGGAAGCGGTTCACGCCTCGGGACTTCGAGTACAAGTTGACAAACTCCGCACATTCCCGAGCGTAGCGCGAGACCGCTTGCAGCTTGAAGTACTTAATCGTGTTCGGAATGAAACACTCCTTGTGCTTGACCTCCATTGTGTCAAAAGCACAACCGTCCGAGTCGATGCCGACCAGAAAGTCGTGCTTTTTCTCGAAGCTTTGCAGCGGGTTCTCGAACACGCTTTCCGAGACAGGCTTGTCAGACACTCTGCACCTCCACACTTGTTGTCTGTCACCGGTTCGTTGCGACTTGTTGCTGGTCGGAACGCGAACCGACGACGGTCTCGTGCACCGCCACGTTGGTCCACCAGCCGCCATTCACCGCGCGTCCCTCACCACTGCCACGTCGCCTTCGGCTGCCTCCCGCCTGTGCCGTCGGTTCGAACTTGCGCCGCGGCGAGAACCGTTCGGCGCACCGCCGACCAGATGGACGCTGGCCGTCCGAGGCGGCCTCGGTCAGAAGTCACCGGCGACGTGGTCCCAATTGGAACGCGTTCTTCCAGCCGACGGACCGCCACTGGACCTCGTGCGGGCTCGACCCGTAAGCGACCTTTGGCGAGCGAAAGACAGAGCTCGGCTAGTGGTCAAGATGGCCCAGCCCGAGCGGCTCAGCGGCGGTCCGCCTGCGGCACGTACTCCGGCAGCTTCTTTTCGGCGAAAATGGGTTTCAGCCGGGCAAAACGCAGCCGCCCGTCGACCAGCGGTACGCTGACCCAGTCGTTTCCGATCAGCGGCTTGGCGTACCGGACGAAGTCGTCCGTGACGTCGACGCCGTTTTCGGCAATCCAGTCGGCGGGGAACTTCCGCTCGCTGTTGGCCACTTCGGGCAAGGGCACTTTGTCGTAGCGAACGCTGTAGGACGGCCCCTCGTTTCGCAGGATTGTGGCCATGTAGCCGCTTTCGCCCCGAGCCGCCAGTTCGGCCGCCTTTCGGCCGACCTCGTAGGCCTCCTGCAAGTCGACGGTCGAAGCGTAGACCATGTTGTGCCGTTGGTCGGTGCCCGGCACGTTGGCCCGAGCGGCTCCTTTGACCGGCAGGCCTCGCTCGTTCAGCGCATTGATGACAATCTGCGCCACGGTCCGCTTGCTGGCGCTGAACTGGACGTGGCCGAAGGCGTCGCGAGTCTCTCCGATGTCGCCCAGTTGCAGTCCCTCGCTGACCACGACCAGGCACCGACCGTCCCGTTTCAGCTGGTCGTTCACGTTGTCGCAAATCTCTTCGATTGTCACGGGCCGCTCGGCCAAGTAGATCTGCAGCGGCAACTCACGCTCGGGGTCGGCCAGCCGAGCGGCCGCCGGAATGAATCCGATTTTGCGGCCCATGGCTTGCAGAACGAGCACCGGGTCGGCGGGACAACTACCCGCATTCTCCTCGTTGGCCTGCTGGACCATGTGACACCAGTAGCGAGCCGTGCTGCCGTAGCCGGGCGTGTGGTCGATCAACCGGAACTGGCTGTCGCCGACGTCGTTGTCGATGGTTTTCGGAACGCCAATGCCGACCACGTCCAGGCCGCGTTCCTGTGCCAGCCGGGCCACCTTGTTGGCCGTGTCCATCGAGTCGTTGCCGCCGATGTAGCAGAAGTAGCCAATGTTGTGAGCCCGAAAGACATCAATGATTCGCTCGAAGTCTTCCGTTTGGTGTTCCCGCAGTTTGTAGCGGCAGGTTCCAATGGAGCCGGCAGCGGGGGTCGTCCGGAGCAGGGCGATTTCTTGAGGGTCCTGCTCGCTCAAATTGAGCAACTCCTCCTTCAACACGCCCTCGATTCCGTGCCAGCCCGCGTACACCGTGCCGATTTGGTCGTAGTCCCGCGCTGCCTCGACCAGCCCACGCAGACTGTTGTTAATGACCGGCGAAGGCCCACCGGACTGAGCAACGATCAAGTTCTTTTTCGTCATGGTCACCCTCGATTCCGCTTCTCAAACGTTCGTGCCAACTGGCTCGCGACAGTCGACCCCAGACACGCCTGACCAAAGAAGCTTTTGTCAACGGTGAGCTTCGGGCGCGAGCCTGCCCAACGCCGCGGTCACTCAAGCCCGCACCGTTTGCTGCGCTGCCGCGGCGTCCTTTTGTCCGAAGCCCGCAGAATCTCTCGCGGCAAGCCGGAAGACGGTCTGCCGCAGGCGACGACAGCTCGGACCTCAGGACCGCCGTGATGCAAGCCGGTACCACAGCGCGACTCTCGCGTCCGCTCAGAACCGACCGCCGCTGGCCCGAAACGCCGGTCCGACGCAGGCCGCCTCGGCCCGCTCAGAAATGACGCCGCCCCAAACGCCGACTGGCAGGCGCACCGCGAGCGCCTTCGAAAACCCTTGCCAGACGAAAGCTCACCCGCCGCTGCGCACGGCCAACATAATAATGGAGACCACCGGCGGTTCAAAGCGTCTGGTTCGTCTGAGCGGGTGCCGAAATTCGTCCGCGTTCCCCTCCAATTGCTCGTTCTGAAACCGTCGCGGCGTGCCCAGTGAACCCAGTCTGGAAACACGAATCCGGAGCGGCCGGACTCACCGCGGCTCCCCAATTCCTGTAACGGTTCATTTGCCTGAAGGGGTCTGTCTGCCAGGTCTCCGGCCGACCTTCTTTTTCAGGAGTTGCCGACGACTGTCGCGGTCCGCCCTGTTGGGCCGCTCAGTGGCCTTCCAACTGCCGGTCGCTCAGAAGTTGCCGCCACGGCTTCTCAAGTGACGTCCTGCCAGTACGACGTGAGGTTCGCAGGGCGCAGGCGCCAACATGCAACGGGCGGGCTCGTCCCAAACGAAGCAGCCCGTTTCTACGAGAAAGCGGCAGGCAGGAGCTGTCGTGCGTTGCAGCCGGAGCGAGGCAGCCATTTCCGCGTAAGTCCCTCGGATTAATGTCATTGTCTACAGACCTATTCACCCTCACACGGCAGACTTCTGCTTGAAGAGTTGGTACATTGGCGGCGGCTGCCTCCGCCTGCTCTGCCGGTCCGTCGAGCGGGCCGCCCGAGCGGATGCTTCGTCTGATTCCAGCGGCGTGCGGGCGTCGCGGTGGCTGGACGTCGTTTTTGCGACGAGCTGTCGGTCCGTGAGCGCTGGGTGGCGAGCGTTGAGAACTTTTGGAGGAAAGGAGGAAGCCATGGCTACGTCGATTCGGCTCGCGTGCTCTCGTCGGGAATTCCTTGTCGGTTGCGCTGCCTGCGCTGGTTGTGCAGCGGTGGGAGGTTTGGTCGAAGGGCAGGAAGCGAACCGAGCGGGCCGTCGGCCTCGCATTCGTGTCGTCTTTTGCGAAGCAAAGCCCGGACGTCCCACTTGGCCTCACATTGGCTACGACTTCGAGGCCAGGGGCAAGCGGTTGCTGAAGTTGCTTCGAGACGGTTGTCGGGACCTCGAATTCCTGCCGGCCCGAGTGGCTGACGACCCGAAACAGGTCCGGCAGGTGTTGGCGGCCGACTCGGAAGTCGATGGGTACCTGTTGTGTTTGCTGGGGCTGGGCTGGCGAAACGACGTTGTCAAGCTCGCCAGCACGGGCAAGCCCACGTTGATTTTCGACAACCTTTTCGGCGGGTCGGGGAAACTGCTGACGACTTTGCGAGTGGTCATGAAGTCGGGGCGTCCGGTCGATTGGATTGCCTCGTCCGACGACCGTCACTTGGTTGTAGTAGCTCGCCACTTCGGCCTGTTGTGCCAAGGCCGCACCGCGCAGGAAGTGGTTGCTGCTTTTCGCGCCGCGCGGCACAAGCCGACTCCGCGGGTCACCGACTGGACGGCCGAGCCGGACCGGGTACCGACGCCGGATTTCGAGAAAGCCCTGAAGGAGCTGCGGCAGACGAGAATCGTCGTTGTTGGCGGCGGGTGGGGTGGCGAGACGTTTCGCCGAGCGGCTCGCGAGGTGGTCGGTGTCGAGTTCGTGCCGGTCAAACTGGAAGAATTGGCGGCGGCGTACGAAACCGCCTCGCTGGACGAAGCTCAGCGGTTTGCCGATCGTTGGGCTGAAAAGGCGGAGGAGGTGGTCGAGCCCTCACGCGACGATTTGGTCGGCTCGGGCCGAATGTACGCCGCCATGAAACAGCTGATGCGCAAGTACCAGGCTCAAGGCATCAGCGTCAACTGCTTGGGCGGTTTTTACGGCGGACACCTGAAAGCGTACCCGTGTCTCGGGTTCTCGGACTTCAACAACCGGCTGCTGGTCGGCGGGTGCGAGGCGGACCAGATGTCGGCGTTGACCATGGTCACTGTCTCGAAGTTGGTCGGCCGGCCGGGATTCATTTCCGATCCGGTGGTCGACATTTCTCGCAACGCGGTTATTTACGCCCATTGCGTGGCCATGACCAAGCCTTTCGGTCCGGACGGGCCGTCGAACCCGTACCGAATTCGCAGTCATTCGGAGGACCGCAAAGGAGCTTCGATTCAGTCGTTGCTGCCGGCGGGGTACTTGGTCACGACGCTCGAAATCAACCCGACTACCCGCCAGGTGCTGCTGCACCAAGCGAAGACGATTGGCAACAACGCCAGTGACCTGGCGTGCCGAACCAAACTGGAAGCGGTCGTCAAAGGAGACTTGGAAAAGCTGGCAGAAAACTGGGGGTTGGGGTGGCACCGGGTCACCTTTTACGGCGACCTTTCGGACGTCGTGGCTGAACTGTGCGACCGCCTGAAACTGAAGCTGGTCCTTGAGGCGTAGGTTCGGGGGAATGAGCGGCTGCGGGTGGGTCGGCCGTTGTGCAGGCGACCGGTCGGCGCCGGTGGGCGCTCGACCGCGCTGCAAAGCCCCGGCTCTCGCTCAGCGACTGCGTCGGGGAGCCGCGTCCGGCGGCGGCCGCACGCGGCTCGGGCTTCCGCGTGACCGTTGCACCCGCGAAGCCGAGTTGGAGGGGTGAGCGGCGTCGGCGGGACAGCGCCGGCCATCCGCGTGCGCAGCTCAAAGAAAACTCTGCTGTTCCGACCTTTTTGCCAAATTGTTTGGTCGCCATCTTGACAGTAACGGTTCAGTCTTGTGAGAATTGCGGCCGGCTCGTCGTCGGAAACCGCGTGGACGTCGGGGTTTGGAACGCGGGGCGGCGAACAAGGGGGCGCGTGACAACGCGTCGACGCCGGTCGATTCATTTCGTTTTGCCGCGGCAGGCCGCTTCGGTTCGGGGGCGGTGCAAGGAGTGCCCGGTCAAGTTCGCGGAAAGGACGGATGAACGGATTCTCCTGCGACGCGACGGGCTCCGGCAGCTTTCGGGGAGGAAGGCTGGGGTCGGAGCCGCAAGCTGTTTTGGACGGGTCCGGGGCGGTTCGGATCAGTGAGCCGCTGTCTTTGAGTCTGTTGGTCGTCGGCTGGGGCGCCGCGGTTTCTTTTTGCCGGGTTGCTCTGCTTTCGCCACTGCTTTCGGTTGGGGGGCCGCTGTCGCGTGGGGCGATCATTTTGCGACGGCCCCTGTCTGCTCGAGCGACTACCACGGCGACAGACCTTTCTCCCACTCACCGCAGTCACGTCAGGTAGGAGGGTCGGACCATGCGCTTTGGAGACTGGTTGAGGGGCATTCGGGCGTGTCGAGTGCATCGAGCGAGTCGCAAGCGACGGGGGTTACGGCGTCGAGGTCGGCCGTCGCCGGTGGAGTGGTTGGAAGACCGCACGCTGTTGAGTGCTCCGAACCCGGTCGACTTGTCGGCGTTGAACGGGAGCAACGGCTTCCGCATCGACGGAGTAGACGCAAACGACTACACGGGGGCGTCGGTGGCGGGCGTGGGGGACGTGAACGCCGACGGACTGGAAGACATTGCGGTGGGCGTTCCAGGCTACGGGGCGGCGGAGGACGGGCAACTGTGGGTGTTTTTCGGCCAGTCGACTTACACGGCCGCATTGACCAGCGCGGACGTCGACACGAAGGTCACGTCCGCCTCGACGGCGGGCTACTTGGGAATCTCGACCGGGCCGGCTGGCGACGTGAACGGCGATGGCGTCGCGGACTTCATTGTCGGGGCTTCGCGTGCCGACGCCGACGGCCGTGTCGATTCGGGCGAGAGTTTTGTCGTGCTCGGCGACCCGTCGCTGTTTCCCGTCTACGACCGCGGGCATTTCAACGGCTCGACGGGCTTTCGTTTGGACGGTCTTTACGCGAGCGACCGGAGCGGGTTTAGCGTGTGGTCGGCCGGCGACGTGAACGGCGACGGGTACGGCGACGTGGTCATCGGAGCGCCCGGCACGACGGTGGCCGGGCTGGCGGGCCGAGCGTTCGTCGTGTTCGGCGGGCCGAACATGCCGGCGGCCCTCGACCTGCTCAGCTTGGACGGCACCAACGGCTTTCGGGTCGACGGGCTGAACGTGGGCGACTACCTTGGGTATTCGGTTTGCGGAGCGGGCGACGTCAACGGCGACGGGCTCGACGACGTGCTGATTGGCATTCCCGGAGCGACTGTCGGGAGTTTGGCCGACGCCGGCAAGGTGGTGGTCGTGTTTGGCCGAGCGTCGGGCTTCCCGGGCAACGTGGACATCACGGCGCTCGACGGCACGAACGGTTTTGCGATTTCGGGATTGGCCGCGGGCGACAAGCTAGGCTTTTCGGTCGCTCTGGCCGGCGACATCAACAGCGACGGGTTCGACGACATCGTGATCGGGGCCCCCTACGCGGACCCAAGCGGCCGCGCGGACGCCGGCGCTGCGTACGTCGTGTTCGGAAAGGCGGCCTTCGGGCCGACCGTTGACCTGGCCAGCCTGAACGGCTCGAACGGATTCCAAATCGTCGGTGCGGTGGCCCAAGACAACGCGGGCACGGCGGTGGCCCGGGCCGGGGACATCAACGGAGACGGGATCGACGATCTCCTCGTGGGGGCTCCCTACGCGGACGTCGGCTCGAACGCGGACGCCGGCCAGGCGTACGTCCTGTTCGGCAACACTAGCTGGCCGAGCAGCTTCGACTTGGCTTCGGTAAACGGCACCAATGGCTTCCGTCTGGACGGAATTGGCGTTTCGGACTCGGCTGGTTGGGCCGTGGCTGGAGCGGGTGACGTCGACGGCGACGGATTCGATGACGTTCTGGTTGGGGCCCTGTTGGCCGACATCGGTTCGACCCCCGACGCCGGTCAAGCCTACTTGTACTTCGGCGGCAATTTCAGCGGCATCCCGGCCGGGAACGTGGGCGACGCCGGCAACAACGCTCTCGCTGGTACGACCGGCGCCGACACCCTGGTCGGCGGCCGGGGCAACGACACGCTGGACGGAAACGGCGGCGCCGACGTGCTCATCGGCGGACAAGGCGACGACCGAATTCTGGTTTCCGACGTCGGGTTCCAGCGAGTCGACGGTGGAACGGGCATCGACACACTCGTGCTCGACGGCGCCAACATCTCGCTCGACCTGACGGCCATTCGCGACCCACGGCTTCGCGACATCGAAATCATTGACATTACCGGTGCCAGCCCAAACACGCTGACGCTGACGCCGCGCGAAGTGGCTCGCATCAGCGGCACCAGCAACCAACTGCGCGTCATCGGCGACGGCGACGACCAGGTCAACCTGGGAACGGGCTGGCAACTGGTGGGCGTTCAAACCATCGGCTTCACGCCGTACTTGCAGTTCCGCGGAATCGACGTCCATGCCGAGTTGCTCGTGGCGGCCAGTGTGCCAGTCCACGTGGGTGTGCCTTTGGCGTTCGGCCCCAACCCGTTGGTCCTCCGAGTGGCTGCCATAGCCGGCCAGTCGAAGGTCGTCCTGCAACTGGGCAGCACCATTCTGTTCCAGGCCGACCCAGCCGTGTGGTCGTCGGTCCCTGACACGACCTTCGTCATTGACGGCACGACGTTGGCCGACGAGCTGACGATCGATTTTTCGGGGGGCAACCCGCTGCCTCCGTCGGGCATTTCGTTCAACGGAGGAGACCCGACCAGCTCGCCCGGCGACCGACTGAAGCTGACCGGCATTTTGCCCGGCGGCCCGTTCGCCACGGTGTCCCACTGGCTGACCGGTTTCGGCTCCGGCCAAGTGGTTTTGGACAATCTTGGCCCTGTCACGTACTCCGGACTGGAGCCGGTCGTTGACATGACGGTTGCTCACGTCAAAACGATTCAGGCTCCGACGACGGCGGACGTGGTGAACGTCGGCGACGACGCCGGCACGGTCTTTGGCGTCAGCGAAGTGGTCAGCGGGTCTGTGGTTCCCACCTTCGAGTCGATTAGGTTCCTGAACCCGATTGACGAGTTGATCGTGTCGGGCGGCGCGGGCGACGACCAGGTCAACGTCAACGGCATCGACCCACTTTTCTCGGGCCGGCTGACGGTGGTCGGAGAGGCTGGCAATGACGTGCTGGACGTCAGCGGAGCTCCTCAGGCCGTCACGCTGCTCGGCACCGAAGGCAACGACACCCTGATTGGTTCGAACTACGCCGATTCGCTGGACGGTGGTGACGGAGCCGACCAGCTTTGGGGCGGTGACGGAGACGACACCCTCGACGGCGCAGCTGGCAACGACACGCTAAACGGCCAGGACGGCTCCGACCGCCTGGTCGGGGGCGACGACAACGACTCGCTCAACGGCGGCTGGCTGGACGACACGTTACAAGGGGAGGGAGGAGACGACACGCTGCAGGGCGGATTTGGAAACGACGTGGTGGACGGCGGAGTGGGCACGAATCGGCTGTACGAAACCGCCGACATCGACCTCACGCTCACGCCGACCGAACTGATCGGTCTCGGCGACCGGCTGTACAACATCCAGCAGGCGCATTTGGTCGGGGGACCGAACCCGAACGTGTTGAACGCCAGTACTTTCATTGGAGCCGTGACGCTGGACGGTGGAAGCGGCGACGACACGCTGTACGGCGCCAGCGGCAGCGACTCGCTGATTGGGGGCGCCGGGACCGACTTGGTCGTCGACGCTGGCGACTTCGACTTCACGGTGTCCGACACGTTGTTGACTGGTCGAGGTAACGACACGCTCTCGGGCGTCGACGCGGTCGACCTGACGGCCGGGCCGGGCAACAACACCTTGGACGCCACGGCGTTCAGCGGAACCTCGACGCTACGCGGCGGCGAAGGCAACGACACGCTTTGGGCCAGCGGCGGCGGTGGTCTGCTGGACGGCGGCCCCGGAACGGACGTGGCCGGCGAGTCGGCCGACGTCAACATGAGCGTCACCGACACCCACCTGTTCGGACGCGACACCAATACTCTGCAAGGCATCGAAGCGGCTCGCCTAGTCGGCGGTCCCACCAACAACACCCTGGACGCCAGCGGCTTCACCCTGGGCCCAGTCACCATTGAGGGCGGTGACGGCAACGACAGCATTGTCGGCAGCAACCAGAACGATTCGCTCGACGGCGGCGCCGGCAACGACACGTTGTCCGTCACCGGCGACAGTGACGTCAACCTGAGCAACTGGATTTGTAACTCCGCCGCGACCGGGTTCGACTGGGCCATGAACTTCGAGGCCGCGGTCCTGACCGGCGGTCCGGGGGCCAATCGGTTCGACATGAGCACGTTCGACGGGCCGGTCACCATTCACGGCGGCGACGGCAACGACACGCTCATCGGTTCCAACGGCAACGACTCGCTCGACGGCGGCCTCGGCACGGACGTGGTACTGGACAGCGGCGACGCAGACTTCACGTTGGTCGACACGCTGCTGACCGGCAGCGGCCAGGACACGCTCAGCTCGATCGAAGCCGCTGAGCTTTACGGGCGAAACAGCGCCAACCGACTCGACGCATCCGGTTTCACGGTCGGGCCGGTGACGCTGGTCGGACGGGACGGCGACGACACGCTGATTGGCAGCCCGCAGAGTGACTGGTTGGAAGGGGGAGCGGGGAACGATTCGGTTGTCGGTGGAGGCGGCACGGACACGGTCGTCGGCGTCTTGTCACCCATCGCGCCGGCCGGAACGCTGGTGCTGAGCGACACGTCGCTGACCGGTGCTCTCGGGACGGACACGCTGAGCCAAATCGAACAAGGCTCGCTGGTCGGTGGACCGGGCGACGACACTCTGAACGCCAACGCTTTCACATTGGGGCCGGTGACACTGGCCGGTGAAGCGGGCAACGACATTCTGGCCGGCAGTGCCGGCAACGACTCGTTGGCCGGCGGCGACGGCAACGACTCGCTCTTCGGGGGAATCGGCAACGACCGCTTAGACGGCAACAACGGCAACGACTACGTCAAGGGGCAGGCGGGCAGCGACACCCTCACCGGCGCGGCCGGCGACGACACCTTCGTGGCGGACGCCGGCGACGTGGTTTCCGAAAACGCGGACGTCAATTTCGCCGCCACCGCCACGCAATTGACCGGCGTCGGAACCGACTCGCTCAACGGCGTGCAACAGGTCAGCTTGACCGGCGGAGCGGGCGACAACCAGTTCGACCTGCGCCTGTTCCCAGGTACGGCCACGGTCTCCGGCGGCGACGGAAACGACTGGTTCCTCGGCACGCTTCAGCAAGACCACTTCGACGGCGGTCCGGGCAACGACACGGCGTTCGGCAACGCCGGCACCGACTCGTTGTCCGGCGGCGCCGGTGCGGACTTGTTGTTCGGACAGGGCGGTCGCGACACGCTGGACGGCGGCGACGGAGCCGACTGGCTGAAGGGTGGCACCAGCGGCGACCGAATCCTCGGCGGCGCCGACTCCGACACCCTCTTGGGCGGCTCGCACGACGACCAGCTGTTCGGCAACGACGGCGCCGACCTGCTCCTCGGTCAGACCGGCAACGACTCCCTGACCGGCAACGCCGGCAACGACTCGCTGTTTGGCGGCCTTCAGGCCGACACGCTCGTCGAAGCCGTCACCGTCGGTGGTCTGCTGCTGACCAACCAAATGCTGATTGGTTGGGAGACCGGAATCGACCAGTTGCAGTCGATTGAGCAGGCGAGTCTGAGCGGTGGTGCGGGCGAGAACACGCTGGACGCCAGCGAGTTCTCGGTTGGGCCGACGACGCTCAGCGGCGGTGCGGGCAACGACACGTTGCTGGGCGGCTCGCAAAGTGACCTCCTCGAAGGCGGCACCGGAAACGACTCAGTCGACGGCGGCTCCGGCAACGACACCGTGGTCGGACAGTTGGGCGGCACGCCCGGCTCGCTGGTGTTGAGCGACACGGCGCTGACGGGAGCGTTGGGCACCGACACGCTGTCGGCCGTCGAAGGCGCTTCGTTGGTGGGCAGCGCCGGCAACGACACGCTGAACGCGTCGGCCTTCACCGCCGGTCCGGTGCAGGCGGTCGGCGGCGACGGCAACGACTCCCTGCTCGGCGGGTCGAACAACGACACGCTGGCGGGCGGCAACGGGGCCGACACGTTGAGCGGCGGAGCGGGCAACGACCAGTTGGACGGCGAAGCGGGCAACGACAGCCTGACGGGCGACGCCGGCAACGACACGCTGACCGGCGGCGCGGGCAACGACACCGTCAACGCCGATCCCGGCGACGTGCTCTCCGAGACGGCCGACACCAATTTCGTCCTCACGTCGACCCAATTGACCGGGCTCGGCACCGACTCGTTGTCCGGTGTGGAGCAGGTGAGCCTGACCGGCGGAGCGGGCAACAACCAGTTTGACCTGCACTTGTTCGGCGGTCGGGCCACAGTCGTCGGCGGCGGAGGCGACGACTACTTCGTAGGAACGCTGCAGCAGGACGTCTTCGACGGCGGTCCCGGCAACGACACGGCCTTCGGCAGCGCCGGCACCGACTCCCTCTCCGGCGGTGACGGCAACGACCAGCTGTTCGGCCAAGGCGGAAAGGACACCGTGGCCGGCGGTGACGGCAACGACTGGATCAAAGGCGGCTCCAGCCACGACAGCCTGCTCGGCGGCAACGGCGACGACACGCTGCTGGGCGGCGACGGCAACGACACGCTGGTCGGCAACGACGGGAACGACCGACTGGAGGGTGAGGCCGGCAACGACGGGCTGAGCGGCAACGTGGGCAACGACACGCTGCTCGGCGGTCCCGGCGACGACACCGTGCTCGGCCGTGCCGGCAACGACTCGCTTTACGGCGACGACGGCAACGACATTGTCCTGGGCGGCGACGGAGCCGACTACGTGAAGGGCGAGGCGGGAGCCGACACGCTGGCTGGCAGCGCCGGCGGTGGCAGCGCGGACCCGGGCGACAACGTTGTCAGCGACCCGCTCGACACCGTCGACGAAACCTTCACCTTCTTCGCCGACTGGGTGGACGGAATTTGAGTCGACCGTCCAGACAGCGGGAACGGCAAGCCGGGGCTCTGTCCGCGTCTGACGCGACAGGGCCCTTCTCGCTTGCCGGCCGCTCCTCCCTTCCGGCGACACGGGTGCATCCGTGGAGCGAAACCCTTTCGAAGAGGCCGTAGATTCCGACGGCCGCCGTGTGGTACCATTCAGTGCTCAGCGCGAGCTGCGGATTGGCTCGGCTCTCGCCGCGGGACTGGCTCGCGGCGTCGCGGACGAAACGTCTGTGGCGAGCCGCCAACGAGGCGAACGAGACGGTTGTCGGGAAGGACAGTCAGGAGCGGAATGGCAGCTTCGTGGGTCTACTGGTTGCGGGCTTTCGGACGTCCGGCCGTCGCCAATCTTCTGCGCTGGCGAGCCATGGCCGACCGAATCATTGCTCGGTCGGAACAGTTGCAGAAGCTGAGCGACCGCGAGCTGTTCAAGCGGGCCCAAGAGCTGCGGTGGCAGGCCAAGGCGGGCGTGCCGTTGCAGCGGCTGCTGATGGAAGCGTACGCTTTGGTGCGCGAATCGTCTCGCCGCACCACCGGCCTGGTGCACTACCCGGTCCAAATCATGGGCGGCATTGCCTTGTTCGAAGGCGGCATTGCCGAAATGCAGACCGGGGAGGGGAAGACGTTGACGGCCACGCTGCCCGCGTTCTTGCGCGCGTTGGTCGGCAAAGGCGTGCACGTCGTCACGGTCAACGACTACTTGGCCCGACGCGACGCCACGGAAATGGGACCCATTTACGAGCTGCTCGGGCTGACCGTCGGTTGCATTCAGACGCCCATGGAGTCGGACGAGCGGCGCGAGCAGTACGCGAAGGACATTACCTACGGCACGGCAAAAGAATTCGGTTTCGATTTCTTGCGCGACCGACTTCGTCTAGGCGTGTCGAAAGGTTCTTTTCGCCGACGCAACGGGAATGGTCGGTTCCGAGCCGCCCACGGCGACGCCGTCCCCGTGCAACGCGGTCACTACTTCGCGCTGATTGACGAAGCGGACAGCATTCTGATCGACGAGGCTCGCACGCCGCTCATCATCGGCCTCACCTTCCCCAACGACGCCGCCACAGTCAGTTTGTTCCGGTGGTGCCAGCGAGCCATTTCCCATTTGGAACCGAACGTGGACTTCGCGTACGAGCCGCACCGGCGGTCGGCCTACTTGACCGACGCTGGCTGTCGCAAAGTGCTGCTGCTGGCCAAACCGGCGTTGATCGACAGCATTGACACGGAGCGAATCTACAAGCACGTGGAGCAGGCGTTGACGGCGCGTTACGGCTTCCTGCGCGACCGCGACTACGTGGTGGTCAACAACGAGGTGAAGATTGTTGACGAGTCGACCGGCCGAATCATGGACGGCCGTAAGTGGCAGGACGGGCTCCACCAAGCCATCGAAGCCAAAGAAATGGTTCCCATTACGGCCGAGTCGGGCGAAGCGGCTCGGATTACCGTCCAGAGTTACTTCCGCCAGTACGCCTACATTGCCGGAATGACGGGTACCGCCGTGCAAGCCCGACGAGAAATCAAGAAAACGTACGGTCTGTCGGTGGCCGTCATTCCAACTCACCGGCCGTGCATTCGCCGCGGTTACCCGCCTCGCATTTTCGCCACAATGGAAGCCAAACGGCGAGCCATTGTGGATGAAATTGAAGAAATGTTGCGAGCGAACCGGGCGGTGTTGGTCGGCACGCCGTCGGTCGAGGCGTCCGAGGCGTTGGGAGCCATGCTGGCCGAACGAGGCATCGACTGCCAAATCCTGAACGCTCGCCACCACGAACTGGAAGCCCAAATCGTCGCTCAAGCCGGTCAGTCGGGTCGAGTGACGGTTGCGACGAACATGGCCGGCCGCGGGACGGACATTAAACTGACCGACGAGCTGCGTCAGGCGGGCGGCCTGCACGTCATTGCGACGGAAATGCACAGCTCGAAGCGGATTGACCGCCAACTGATTGGCCGAGCCGCTCGGCAAGGCGACCCCGGCAGCTTTCGGTTTTTCCTGTCGCTGGAAGACGAACTGCTCCGGGTGCTGGACCAAGACTACTTGGAACGAGTCCGACGGCGGGCTCGACCCGACGCCAACGGCGAGCTGCCGCGACGGTGGCTCCGCTTCTTCCGCAAGACCCAGCGGTTCGTCGAGAAGAACCACTACAAGCAGCGCCGCGACCTGCTCAAGTTCGAGAAAAAACGAATGGAGGCTTACCGCAGCATGGGACTGGACCCCTGCCTGGAGCTGACCGAGACGTAGGGGGCTGGAACGGCCGAGGGGCGTGTCGAGTCGGTCGGTGTCGGCGGTGTGCGTGGCTGGGAAGAGAAACCGACTGGCCGCCGGCCGACGTTCGAGAAAGAGCGACGAAGCGTGCAGCGGCTTGCCGGGAACAGTTCTCGCAACTTCCGCAACCCCGAGCCACAAGGAGACCCCATGCCAAGACGAAAGCTGTTTTTGTCCCTCCTCGCTGTCTGTGTTTTCGGCCTGGCCGCTGCGGGGCCGCGTGGGCCGGTGGCGGCCGAGCCCGATGAAGAGGTGCCCAAGGCAATTTTTCGGTACGTGGAGCGTCCCGAGCCGGTTTACGGCTGGCGTCTGGTGCGCCGCCTCGTCCTGCCGGGCGGGACGGTCCACGCCCTTCGGCTGACGTCTCAGAAGTGGCACGGCGTGGTTTGGGAGCACGCGCTGGAGGTGTGCGTGCCCACGGAAGCCGCCTCGTCGGCTCACGCGTTGCTCCTGGTCACCGGTGGCAGTCAACCGCCCAAACTGCCCAGTAAGAGCGACTTGGCGTTGGGACTGAAGTTGGCCCGACTGTGTGGAGCTCCCGTCGCCGTCCTTCACCAAGTGCCCAACCAACCGCTCCTGGACGGCCGGAAGGAAGACGACCTGATTTCCGAAACGTGGCTCAAGTACCTGAAGACCGGCGACGAAACCTGGCCGTTGCTGTTCCCAATGGTCAAGAGCGCCGTGAAAGCCATGGACGCCGTGCAGGAGTTTTCGGAGCAGAAGCTGGGCCGGCGAGTCGAGCGGTTTGTCATTACCGGAGCTTCCAAACGCGGGTGGACGAGTTGGTTGACGGCGGTCGTCGACGAACGCCTAGTCGGCACGGCGCCCATGGTCATTGACGTTCTCAACTTCCGTCCTCAAATGAAACACCAACTGGACACGTGGGGCCAGTTCAGCGAACAGATTCACGACTACACCAGCAAGGGGTTGGTGAAGCTGGGGCCAGAGACGCCTCGGGAAACCCGTCTGCGTCGAATGGTCGACCCCTACACCTACCGCAAACGCCTGACGCTTCCGAAACTGGTCATTAACGGCACCAACGACCGCTACTGGGTGGTCGACGCCACCAGCTTGTACTGGGACGACTTGTTGGGACCCAAGTACGCTCTGTTCATTCCGAATGCCGGGCACGGCTTGGAAGGAGGCCACGACCTGGTCGTACGGACGGTGGCCGCGTTCTTCCGACAGGTGACCGCGGGAAAGACGTTGCCGCAAGTCGAGTGGCGTCGAGAGGACTCGCCGGACCGTTTCCGCTTGGTCGTCACCAGTCGGCCGCGTCCCGAGGCAGCCCGGCTGTGGGTCGCTCGGGCCGAGACGTTGGATTTCCGCGAGGCCCGGTGGACGGCCCAGAGCCTGGACGCGGGCGAGCGGCTGGTGGCGTCGGTTCCACGTCCGGCTTCGGGACACGTGGCTTTCTACGTCGAGTTGCAGTTTTCGCTGGACGACGTGCCGTACTCGCTCTGCACGCTGGTGCAACGGCCGTGAGCGGGAGGCGGACGCGAGGGACCGCGTCCCTCCCGGAGGGCCACGC
>CAYSAG010000033.1:0-27696 GCA_964428935.1 uncultured Planctomycetaceae bacterium
ACATGCAATCATTGCCAAGTTCCGTGAGGACTTTATTGCTGGGGCGAAAGAAAAGGGGTTGCCGGAGCAAAAGGCCGTCGAACTGTTCGAAATGATCGAAAAGTTCGCCGGCTACGGATTCAACAAGTCGCACTCGACCGCCTACGGCGCGGTGGCCTACCAAACCGCCTACCTAAAAGCTCACTACCCCCACGAGTTCATGGCGGCGCTTTTGTCGTGTGGCATGGAAAGCTCGGAGCGGATCGCAGAGCATGTCGAAGACTGCTTGCGAATGGGCATTAAAGTCGTCCCGCCGGACGTCAACCGCTCGGACGTCGAATTCACCGTAGACGGAGACGCAATTGTCTTCGGCCTGGGAGCCATCAAAGGGGTCGGTCTGGCTGACATGCAGGCCATTGTGGATGAACGCGAAAAGAATGGACCGTACCGCTCTATTTTCGATTTGGTGGAGCGGGTGGACTCGAAGCACATGACACGGACGGTCTTGGAAGCCTTGATCAAGGCGGGTGCTTTGGATTCGCTGGGGCCGAACCGAAACCAGCACATGCTGGCGGTGGACCGGGCGTTGCAGTTCGGAGCGGCGCGGCACCGGGACCGGTCGGTGGGGCAGCGTAGTCTGTTCGGTGAGGCGGAAGAGGAGGGCGGGGCAGGCGGCGTGGACGAGTCGCTGCCGGACGCTCCGGAGTGGCCGCGGCGTGAGAAGTTGGCGTACGAGAAGGAAGCGTTGGGGTTCTACTTGACGTCGCATCCGTTCGTGGAGTACGCGGACCGGGTGAGGCGTCACACGGCGGTGACGAGCAGCCAGTTGAAGGAACTGGCGGAAGGCACGGAGGTGCTGATCGGTGGAATGGTGACGGCCATTCGGCGGCGCACGGTCAAGCGACCGAAGCGAGAGGGGCTCAACCGGTTCCTGCAGTTCGAGCTGGAAGATTTGGAAGGGGCCGTGCGGTGCACGCTGTGGCCCGAGGAATTCCAACGGCTGGGCGAGAAGATCCAACCGGAGGAGGTGGTCCTGGTGCGTGGGCGGGTGGAGCAGCGCGGCCGGGACCCGTCGCTGGTGGTGTCGGACGTGTTTACGGTCGAGGAGGCGGACCGCGAGCTGACGCGGCAGCTGGTGTTGGAGTTCGTTCCCGGATTGCACGACGAGCACACGTTGAACCGCGTTCGAAACTGTTTGCGGGAGCACCCGGGGAAGACGCCCGTGGCGGTGGTCGTGGTCGCTCGTTCGGAAGAAGCCTGCGGCCAGTGGTTCCGGTACGTGCTGACGCCGGGCAGCGAGTTTCGAGTGTGCTGCTCGGCGGAATTGGTTGCCGAACTGCAGCAGCTGCTCAGCGCGAACTGCGTCCGGTTCGTCGGGGCCGCGTCGGGGAATGGTCGACGCAACGGCGGGGCGGCTCGCGTGCCCGCCTGAGGTGCGGCGGCAGGTTGAGCGGCCGGCCGACGCCGGCAGTGGTCGGCCCGTCGGCAGAAGCCCTTGCCGGCAAAAGAGGACGCTTTGGCAGACGCCGTCGACGGTCGAGAAGGAGCTGGCTGTGAAGGCGTTGTTTCGACCACGTGCCGGACGTGACCCTCGAGAGGAGCGAAGGGGGTGGACGGCCACGGGGTGCTGCCTGCTAGCCGTTGCTCTTGCGCTGTTGGGCCTGACACGCTCGCCCGCGACCGCCGTGCGGACCGCTGGAGAACGAGACAGCCGTCCGCCAGCGGGAAAGAGGACGCCGTCTGGTGACCAGGAGTTGCCTGTCACGCCGTCTGTGGAAAGGGCCGGTCTGAAGCAACGGCTGGTCGGCACGTGGAGGCGTGAGTTTTTCGGGGAGCAACAGCTGACTGTTCGAGACGACGGGACGGCGACTGTCGTGGCTTGGCCAGACGGCATTTGGCGAGTCTTGTTGGGGGCACGTCTGGAGGCGACATTTCGTTGGAGCTTACACGGACGAACCGTGACCTACCATTTCCTGAGTGGCCGTCCGGCGTTCAAGATTGGCGTCGCTCGAAAACTGTGGGGAGACCAGTTCGAACAGCAGGTCGTCACGGCGGACTCCGACCACTTGGTCTTGCAATGGGCAGACGGAGACGTCGACCAGTGGTTTCGGCTGAAGAGGTGAGTCGGGTGCTTGACCGGGCTTTGGCGTTTGGGCCGGTCAGTCCGCCACGGGCATTCGGACGTGCGGCGGGCGCAGGCAAGTCAAGCGCGCCAGTTTTTCTTCGGCCGCTCGCAAACGCCCCTCGGTCGTCCGGTGAGTCATGATGACCAGCGGCACAATGTTCTCTTGGGTGTGGTTTTCTGGAGCCTCGTGCTGAATGACCGATGCAATGCTGATGCCTTCGTTACCCAGCACGTCGGCGATGTCGGCCAGGACGTGCGGCCGGTCCTCCACGTTGAACCGCAGGTAGTACCGTCGCGAAATCCGCTCGGCCGGTTGCACCGGGAAGCGGTTCCCGTCGTGCCAAAGGTCGAGCCGTTCGAAGGTGAGCTGAGCGCGTCCGACGGCAATGTCAACGATGTCCGCGACGACGGCCGAAGCCGTCGGCATTTGGCCGGCTCCCGGTCCGGCGTACCAGGTTCGGCCAATGACGTCGCCTTCGAGCAAGACAATGTTGAACGGGCCGTCGATTTTGGCCAGCGGGCGGTCGCTGCGGACCAGCGACGGCTGCACGTGCAATTCCAGCTCACCGTTGACCAGTTGAGCCACCGCCAACAGTTTGACCGTGTAGCCCAGCTCGGCCGCGTACTGCAGGTCGGCCAGTTCCAAGGCGTCGATTCCTTGCCGAAGGACAGACTCCAGCGGCACTCGCGTGCCGAAAGCGAGTTGAGCCAGAATGACCAGCTTCTGTGCCGCGTCGGTTCCGTCGACGTCCAGCGTCGGGTCGGCCTCGGCGTAGCCTGCCGCTTGAGCCTCGCGGACGACCTCACTGTACGGCAATCCGCGAGCGAGCATTTCCGTCAGAATGTAGTTGCTGGTGCCGTTCAGGATTGCCTGAATCGACCGGATTTGGCTGGCCGTCATGGCCTGGCCCAACGTCCGAATGATGGGAATGCCGCCAGCAACGGCGGCTTCGAACGCAACGCACCGCCCCAACTCTCTGGCCCGGCGAAACAACTCGTCGCCGTGAGCGGACAGCAAAGCCTTGTTGGCCGTGACCACGTGCTTGCCCGACTCTAGTAGCTGCAAGACAATCTCTCGGGCCGGGCTGACCCCGCCAATCAGTTCCACGGCCACTTCAATCGACGGGTCATCCAAGACCGACTGCAGGTCGTCAGTAAACACGCCGTCGGGGAAGCGAATGGGCCGCGGTCGAGCCAAGTCCTTATCGACAGCCCTGACCAGCTCGATCGGTCGCCCGGCCCGAGCAGCCAGTCGGTCGCGGTGCTCCAGCAGCACTCGGCAAACTCCCGTTCCGATCGTTCCGACTCCAACGACGGCAACCTTCAGCGGTCTCATTTTCTTTCGCCCGTCTGCTCGCTAAGCTTACCCACTCAGGTGGCTCGTCCGACGCGAGTCGGGTCCACCTTTGGCGACCGGCAATCGGCGAATCTTAGTTGCCCGGCCTGTGGCTTGGCAACAAACGTTTGTTCTGTCTGGCGAGCCTTCCGAAGCGTCGGTCGTTGCCGGCTGCGGACCGGCTCCAGCCGCGGCGGTTTGTGGGGGACCGCCGCCCCCGCGACGACCAGAAACTCGCCCACGACTCATGGCCCAATACACCATTCCTTGGGACCGTCGGATGTCCTCCCGACAAAGGCCAATTCGCATCGGCGCAGTTCAGTACCTGAACTCGAAGCCGTTGATAGAAGGATTGCGAACGGACGACCCGGAGTACGAGCTGGTCATGGACTACCCGAGCCGGTTGGCCGAGCGGCTAATGGCTGGGGAGCTAGATGTCGGGTTGATTCCGTCGATCGAGTGCTTGCGAGACGGCCGGTACTGCGTGGTCAGCGACGCTTGCGTGGCTTGCTTCGGACCGGTACGCAGCGTGAAACTTCACAGCCGTGTTCCCATTTCTCGCATTCGCACTCTGGCGTTGGACGAAGGTTCGCGCACCAGCGCCGCATTGGTTCGCATTTTGCTGGCCGAGCGGCTGGGCTTGCGGCCTCGCACGTCGCCGTTTCCCTGTGGAGCACCGATCGAGTCCGTTCAGGCCGACGCGGTGTTGGTAATTGGCGATCGAGCCTTTCACCCGCCACCGCCCGACTTCGTCGAAAGCTGGGACTTGGGAGAGGTATGGTCCAACTGGACCGGGCTGCCGTTCGTATTTGCGCTGTGGGCAGCCCGACCGGACGCCCCGTTGGAGCGTCTGTCTCGACTGCTCACCGAATCACGCGACGTGGGCGTGCAGCGATTGAACCGGATCGCGCAACGCGAAGCACCGCGTCTGAGCATTCCGTTGCCGGTGGCTGAGGAGTACCTCTTGCGAAATCTCCATTTTCGCCTCGGCGAGCGGGAGCGGGAGTCGCTTGGTGTGTTTCGGAGGCTGGCCGTCCAGCACAAGTTCATTCTGGAGGGAGCGGACCTTGAGTTCTACGGCGTCCATTCTGGCTAAGGCTGTCGCGGGCGAGCGGTTGACCCCTGAGGAGGGACTGCAACTGCTGCGGTCGCACGACCTGATTGCCTTGGGGCGGGCGGCCGAGGCCGTCACGCGGCGGCTCCACCCGGAACCGTACCGCACATACAACATCGACCGCAACATCAACTACACGAACGTTTGCACGGCTCAGTGCGACTTTTGCGCCTTCTACCGACCGCCCAAGCACCCCGAGGCGTACGTGCTGCCTCGTGAAAAGCTGTACGAGAAAATTCGCGAGACGGTCCGATTGGGCGGCAACCAGATTCTGCTGCAAGGGGGCTTGCACCCGACGTTGCGACTGGAGTGGTACGAGCAGCTTCTTTCCGACATCAAGCGGCATTTTCCGCAGGTCAACGTGCACGGCTTCAGCGCACCGGAAATCTACCACTTCGCGAAAGTGAGCAAACTGCCTTTGCGGACCGTGCTGGAACGGCTGAAGGCGGCCGGACTGGGCAGCATTCCAGGCGGAGGCGCCGAAATCCTGGTCGACCGCGTCCGACGTCAGATCAGCCGCGGCAAGGTGTCGACGGAGGGGTGGCTGGAGGTGCACCGGACGTGGCACGAACTGGGAGGCCGCTCGACGGCAACCATGATGTTCGGTCACGTCGAAACGTTAGCGGACCGCATGGAGCACTTGGAGCGGATCCGACAGTTGCAGGACCAAACCGGCGGGTTCACGGCGTTCATTTGTTGGACGTTCCAGCGAGAAAACACTCGGTTGGCTCACCTGCCCCCGGTCGGAGCGTTCGAGTACTTGAAGATGCTAGCGGTGAGTCGGTTGTACTTGGACAACGTGCCGAACTTGCAATCCTCGTGGGTGACGCAGGGCGAGAAGATCGGCCAAATGGCGTTGTTTTTCGGCGCCAACGACATGGGCAGCCTGATGATCGAAGAGAACGTCGTGGCGTCGGCGGGCACGGTCTACCGCTTGTCCCTGGAAGCCCTTCGGCGGTGCATCCGCGACGCGGGTTTCATTCCACGTCAACGAAACGTGTTTTACGAATACGTCGATCAGGCTGACCGGGCGGAGCTTACCGGAAGCGTGGCTTAGCTCGGGCGAAGCGGTGCAGCCGATTGAAACAGCGGGAAGCCCAGCCAGCCGCGTCGGTCTGCACCTCGTAGTCAGTCGCCTCGATGTATGATTGAACGTGTTGTCTCGGCATAGGCCGAGGCGGCGGTCGGGCGTCTGGTGTGAGTGAACGCAGACTGGGGCGACGATGGAACGCAGCGAGACAGGCAGCAGCGACCCGGCGGTCAAGATCCAGGCCATTCGTCTGTCGAAGCATTTCTCCGACCTGCGACGTGGTTCGGTCGTGGCGTTGGACGACGTGAGCTTCGAGGTGCGCAGCGGGGAAGTCTTCGGACTGCTCGGTCCCAACGGCGCCGGCAAAACCACTTGCTTGCGCATCTTGAGCACCGTCTTACAACCGACGGCTGGCACAGCCATCATCGACGGCTTCGACGTACGAACCCACCCGACTGAGGTGCGTTCGCGCATCGGCTTCATGTCCAGCAACACCGGGATCTACGACCGCATGACGGCCTGGGAAATGGTCGAGTACTTCGGTCGGCTGTACGGAATCCCCGAAGACCGCTTGCGGCCGCGAATCGAAGAGGTGTTCCGAACGCTCCAAATGGAAGACATCCGCGACGTGCTCGGCGGCAAAATGTCGACCGGCATGAAACAGAAGGTCTCGATCGCTCGAACCATCGTCCACGACCCTCCGGTGCTGATTTTCGACGAGCCCACTGCCGGACTGGACGTCCTGGTGGCCCGCGCCGTCTTGCAGACGATCGGCTCCCTGCGCGACCAAGGCAAATGCATTGTCTACTCGACGCACATCATGCGTGAAGTCGAGAAACTGTGCGACCGCGTGGCCATCATCCACCGCGGACGCATCCTGGCAATGGGGACGGTGAAGGAACTGGAAGAGCGGTACGGGCAGTCGGACATGGAGGAACTGTTCTTCGAGTTGATCTCGCGGTACGACGCCGAGCTGGCGGCACAGACGGCATGAGCTGGAACAACGTCAAGCTGATTTTCTTACGAGAGGTCCGCGATCAGTTGCGGGACCGACGCACGATCTTCATGGTCGCCGTCCTGCCGCTGCTCCTCTACCCCGCTCTCGGACTGGGCATGCTGCAGATGGCATTGCTGTTCACCGAGCAGCCGAGGACGGTGGTCGTGCTGGGCGCGGAGTACCTGCCGCAACACCCCGAGCTGCAACTGATCGACGGCAACCGCATCGCCGCCGGCTGGTTCAACGACCCGGCCGACGCCGACAAGCTGGAAGTCATCACGGACCTGTCGCTGGAGCAGGGAGGGTTGAGCCAGGCCGAGCGGGAACGGATTCGTCGGTTGCTCGAGCAGGCGGAGCGGCTTCGGGAGCCGGTCAAGAGACGCCGGGCGATCAAGGAACAAATCGCGCGGCTACAGCGCCAAATGCTCAAATTGGAGCTGGCTCGCACGGACGCCGAGGCCGCGGGCGAGCAGAGCCGCGCGGACGAAACCGACGAGCAAATGAAGCAGCTTGCTCAAAAGGTTCTCGACCTCAACAACGAATTGCCGCCGATCGAGGCCGAAATCCGCGACCTGTTCGCTCAGTGCGACATGGACGTCTTGCTGGTCATTCCCGAAGGGTTCGGCGAAAAGATTGAACGCATTACGGAAGAGCTGAAGCAGGGGAAGCTGAAGTTCGGGGAAGAGGACTACTACTTCGGTCCCACTCCCATTACGAACCGAGCCAACGAGAAGTCGCTGATTGCGTACACGCGGTTGCAGGAAGCGCTGGAGAACTGGGAGCGGAAGATCTTGGAGCTACGGTTGGCGGCGGCCGGACTGCCGCAATCGGTGGCGCGGCCGGTCAACCCCGACCCGGTCGACACGGCTCAGGAGGAGCAAATTGCGGCCGGCTTGTGGAGCAAGCTGTTTCCCGCGCTGTTGGTGCTCATGACCGTCACCGGCGCTTTCTACCCGGCGGTGGACGTGGTGGCCGGTGAGAAAGAACGCGGCACCATGGAGACGCTGCTCATTCTTCCCGCCCGCCGCTCCGAGCTGGTTCTCGGCAAGTTCTTCACGGTCATGACCTTCAGCGTCACCACCGCGCTGCTGAACCTGGCCAGCATGGGCGTGACCGGCCACTACATGATTTCCGTCGCCGGGCAGGGGGCGTTCGAGCAGATTGGCGGGCTCGGGTTTCCGCCCCCTCTGGCGCTGCTTTGGCTGGTCGTTCTGCTCATTCCGCTGGCGGCGCTGTTCAGCGCGCTGTGTCTGGCCATTGCCGCGTTTGCTCGGAGCACCAAAGAAGGACAGTACTACCTGACGCCCGTGCTCATGGTCGCGCTGGGCATTACGGTTTTCTGTCTTTCGCCGGGGGTGGAGCTGTCTGTTGACGCCGACACGTCGTGGTTTTACAGCGTGTTGCCAATCATGGGCGTGGCGTTGCTGCTCAAGTCGTTGTTGCTCGACCCCAGCAACACCGACGTGTTGATTTTCGCCGTGCCGGTCCTCTTCACCAGCGTGGTCTACAGCTTGCTGGGGCTTTGGTGGGCTGTGGAGCAATTCAACCGCGAAGAAGTGTTGTTCCGCGAGTCGGAAAAGTTCGAGCTGCGGCTCTGGTTACGGCACCTCTTGCGAGACAAGGAGCCGACGCCCAGCTTCGCCGAAGCCGGCTTCGCCTTCGTCCTCATCATGCTCCTTCAGTTCGCCTCGATTCGCTTCATGGGAGCCGTCGTTCGAGGAGACGTCTCGGCGCTCGGCTACCGCATGCTGCAAGCCTTGCTGATTCAGCAACTGGCCATCATTGCCAGTCCCGCCTTGTTCATGGGCGTGCTGCTGACGACCAGCCCGCGAGCGACCTTTCGACTGCGTTGGCCCAGTTGGCGGGCGTTGGCCGCGGCCGCCGTACTCCCGTTTGCCGTTCAGCCGCTGGTGGTCGAGCTGACCGCACGCATTCCCTTTCCGCCGTTGCCGCCGGAAGCCGTCCGAGTCTTCCAGCTCATGGGTGACCCACACCTGCCTTTCTGGCTGGTGCTGTTGGCCTTTGCCGGTGCTCCAGCCGTGTGTGAAGAGCTGGCCTTTCGCGGGTTCATTCTGAGCGGCTTCTGTCGGTCTCGCCACCGCTGGTTGGCCATTCTGTTGTCGGCCGTGGCCTTCGGGGTCATGCACATGTTTCCGGAGCAGGTCTTCTACGCAACGCTGCTCGGCACTGTCCTGGCCTTGATTGCCGTCAAGACGAACAGTCTGCTGCCGGGAATCTTGTTTCACTTCCTGAACAACGGCTTTTCGGTCGTGACGAGCCGACTGGACTGGAGCTGGCTGGAGCACTCGCGGCTCAGCACCTTTGTCTGGGTGAGCGACAGGGGCCTGCGCTACGGCTGGCCGACGTTGGTGGTGTGCGGACTCGTGGCGGCGTGGCTGCTGCTGTGGTTCGTCCGGTTGCCCGAACAGCCGGCGCGCTCCGGCGCCGATCGAACGGACGAGCCAGACGAGAGGCCTCGGCAGCAGGACTGGGCCAGACCACCGGCAGTCGGGGTGCGTTGACCGGTTCGTTTGACGGGGACAGCCGGTCTACACGCCGCCGCCAGCCACGACGTGTCGCTGCCCGGCTTACCCCTCCCGCAGCAGTCGGTACAGCTCCAACAGCGCCTGCACGGCCACTTGCGGCGTCGCTCCCTCCGGACGGTCCAGCTCGGACGGGTTGGCCAACCGACGCAACCGCTCGGCCACCGAGCGCAGCGTGCCCGGCGGAACTGCGTTGACCCAGTCGTCGTCTTCCGGCGAGGGAGCCAGGCGGCTCGTGTCCAGTTCGGCAAACAAGTAGCGCGCCTCCAGCAGCTCCGCAATTCGCTGCAGCTCGTTCTCTTCCTCGGCGAACAGCAGACCGCTCAGCTGCAACCGCAGCAAAGTCTGTCCCGCCTGCTGGTCAGACTCGATTCGCTCCCGCAGCGTGCGCAAGTCGCCGGGCGCTTGCAGGTTTTCCTCCACCGCCACCCAACGCAACCGGCCGGTGCGAAGCGGCGTCACCGTGACCGGACCGCCCCGTTCCGCCACCTCGACCAGCAGCACGTTTCCGCTGTCGCGTTCGTCGAACCCGGTCGGCTCGTGCGTGCCCGAGTAGGCCATCCGCACCACACCGTCGTTGTCCGGGTAGGTGGCCGTGGAGTGCCAGTGGCCCAGCGCGAGGTAGTCTAGACCGCGCCGCGCCGAAGCGTCTCGAGGAATCGGCAGCTCGGCGTCGTCCAGTGGAGCTCCCTCGACCGAGCCGTGCGCCACACCAATGGCCACTTCGGAGCAGGACCGTGCGTCGATCCAAGCCGTCGGGTCGGCCGCCGAGTACTTCTCCCGAACCGGGCACGGAAAAAGTCGGACACCGTCCCGCTCGACCGGTGCCTCTTCCCGAAGCACCACTAGGTTGCCGTGCGACCGCCACGCCGGCAGCTCCCACACACTGCCCGGCACCAGCGGGTCGTGGTTTCCCGGAAGAAGGAACACCGGGCCGGGAAACGAGCCGAGCACGTCGGCCACTTTCTGCACCAGCACGCGGTCCACCGCGTTGTCTTCGAACGTGTCACCCGCCAGCACCAGGAAGTCGACCCGGTGCTCCTTGGCCAGCTCCACCACCCGCCTGGCCGTCGCCAGTCGGGCTTCCCGAACCGTCTGACCCGCCGCGCCGACGTGTCCCCCGCGCATTCCCATTTGCCAGTCGGCCGTGTGAAGAAACCGAACCATTCGGCGTCGTTCCTCCTTCCGTTCCCGACGAGGGTGATTCTCTCCGAGACGTCCCCGTCCCCGTTCGACCTGTTCCTCCATTCGTCCGCGTTTTCGTCTCAACGCTGCCCGACGGCAACGCTGCGCGGACTGCACCGAACCGTTCTCGCCTCGGGCGGCACCTGCTTCTCGGAACACCCGTCTTTCTACCGAAACCGTCAACCGCTGGCTACCAAGAGAGGCTCAGGACGAGCCGTCTTGGGTCCAAACTCTCAAGTTTCGAAGACTCTCCTGCAAAGGCCGCCCCTGGTAGACGGCCGACGAACGCCCCGGGCCGAAACCGCCGCTCGGACGAGCCGCTGGCCCGGCAGACCGTCTAGCCCCCGACTCAGAAAACGGCGAACCCACGCGACGCACCGACCGAGGCCCAGAGGCCGGAAACGCAAACGGCTGGAATTGCTTTTGACACACCTGGCCGATCTCAGTATCTTTCGCCGGCTTTCGCGAGAACCCGACCAAGGAAGGAAGGCGAACGACCGTGAGCGACGAACAAGAAGTTCTGCTCGTCAACGGCATTCCCGAAACCGAACAGGTGCTCAAGGCGGTGTTCGAAACGCGTGGGCACCGCGTGCGGCGCGTTCGGGCTCAAAACGGGCAAGGCGTGGACGAAGCAACTCGTCCGCGAGTGGTCGTCGTGGACGCCGACGAGACCGACGCTCAAACCTTCCAGCAACTCCCGGCTGTTCCCCGCGTGGTGGTCGGCGAGGCTCGGGTCGTCGCTCAACGCTTGCCCGTGCCGGAGGACACGCTCTTTCTGGAAAAACCGTTTCAGTACCCCGAGCTGGTCCGCTTGATCGAACAGCTCATTTCTCCTTCGGACTGAACAGTCTGCGTGCCCGCAGGCCGCTGCGGCTGCCGTGCCGAAGGCAGCCCGCTCCGACGTCGTCGTGCGCCCCAGGCTGCTGTTGTTCGTGCGGCTCCCGCACCGCTCTGTTTTCGGCGGCCAAGGCTTGTCTTTCGCGAAGGCTCCCGCCTCGAGTCCGCCGCCAAGACGCTGGTGTCTTCGGGACCGCGAACGCCGCGGTTGGGCAAAGGCGTGCGGAGGCTCACGCTTTCGGACGCCGGCCGCGGTCGCCGAAACGAGCCGACCTCGACACGCCAACACACAGGACTTGTCTGCACGCGCCGCCCCCTTGCCGACTCGGCCGCGTCAGGGCTCAACCGACCGAGGTCTTTTTTCGCCCCCGCGGTGGAGCGGCTCGGTGTCGCTGCTATCATAAACCGCGACGGGTGAGCGGCGAGCCGGGACGCCGCAACGGAAGTGGGACGACGGGACTCGAGGTGCTCGGAGACAGGGCGTCGTGGTCAGAGCAACGCTGCTGGTAGTTCAGGGCCCAGACCAGGGGGCTCGCTTCGAGCTGGGCGAGCGGCCGGTGGGGATCGGCCGCGGCGTGCAGAACGAAATCCGCATTCTCGACAGCGAAGTGTCCCGTCGTCACGCTCGCATTAGTTTCGAAAACGGCGTTTTTGTTCTGACCGACTGCGGCAGCTCCAACGGCACCTACGTCAATGGCGTCCGCGTTGAGCGGACCGTTCTGCGGAGCGGCGACCAAATCCAGCTCGGCCGGACGGCGCTGCTGTTTTCGGTGGTGCGGACCGAAGAGGAGTCGCGGCTGGGGGCGCTGAAGAGCGTCGAGTTTTCTGGAGCGGGAGAAGAAGAGCAAGAAATCGTCGGCTCGGTCAGTCCGGACGCTCAGCGGCAACTATTCGAACAGTCGCTCGCGGTGGAAGCGCCGGAGGCGGCCGAGTTCGCCGCGTACCTGCAGGCGCTGTACCGCGTCTCGGAGGCCGCGGTGAGCCACGCCGTGTCGATTGACCAGTTCCTGCAGACGGTCTTGGACATCACGATCGACGCGGTCAGCGCGGACCGCGGCTGCATGCTGGTCTTCGACCCGGAGAGCGACGAACTGTTGCCGCGAGTGTTTCGGGTCCGCAGCGGCGTCGACACCAGCGACCGCATGCCCATCTCCCGTACGATCGTCGACTACGTGCTCCAACACGGCCAAGGAGTGCGAACGTCCGACGCCCGTCTGGACCAGCGGTTCAAATCGGGCCGCAGCATTCTGCAGGCCGGCATTCGGGAAGCGATTTGCGTCCCCATGCAGGGACGTTACGAGCAAATCGGTGTCATCTACCTGGACACCACCAGCCCAACCGCCTCCACATTGATCGAAGGCGGCAAGGAGAAGTTCGACGAAAACAAGCTGCGGCTGGTTCTGGCCGTCGCGCGACAGGCGGCTCTGGCCATCGAGGATCACCGGTTCCAACAGGCCCTGGTCAAAGCAGAACGCTTCTCCGCCATGGGCCAGACCATTGCCACCCTCAGCCACCACATCAAGAACATCCTCCAAGGCGTTCGCGGCGGCAGCTACTTGATCGACATGGGGTTGAAGCAGCACAACGAGGAACTGATCGCTCGCGGCTGGAGCATCGTCGAAAAGAACCAGGAGAAGATTTACCACCTGGTCATGGACATGCTCACGTTCAGCAAGGAGCGGGAGCCGGCGCTCGAGGCAGGCAGCTTGAACGAAAAGGTACAGGAGGTGGTCGAACTGATGGAGCCGCGGGCCGAGGAGGCCGGCGTGCAGCTGGTCAGCGAGCTGGCCCCAGACGTGCCCACCTCGCTGTTCGACCCCGAAGGCATTCACCGAGCCGTGCTGAACATTGTCATCAACGCCATTGAGGCGGTCGAAGGGACGGAAGGGGGACGGGTGACGGTGCGAACCGGTTACCGGGAGGACTCGGACGAGCTGCTTGTGGAAGTGGAAGACAACGGACCGGGAATTCCGCCCGAGCAATTCGAGCGAATCTTCAACGTTTTCGAGTCAACAAAGGGAGCCCGTGGAACCGGGCTGGGACTGGCCGTCAGCCGCAAAATCATCCGCGAGCACGGCGGAGACATTTCGGTCGAAAGCGAGCTCGGACGAGGAGCTCGGTTCGTACTGGTGTGGCCCCGCCTCGACCCGGCTCAGGCCCGCCCAGACGACACTTCGGCCAACCAGAAACCGGCCGACGCGTAGCCGACGGCGGCCGTCGCCCGTCACAATCCCTCATTCAGCGCCTGCAGGTCCGCCGGAACGAAGCGGCCATCTTTGCGGATCAGCTCACCGTCGAACCAAATCTCGCCACCTCCCCACTCCGGGGTCTGAATTTGCACCAAGTCCCAGTGAACGGCGCTGCGGTTGCCGTTGTCGGCCTCCTCGTACGAGTTACCCGGAGTGAGGTGGAAGGAGCCGCCGATCTTTTCGTCGAACAACGTGTCGAGCATGGGACGGCGAATCCGATTGTTGCACCCCAACGCCCATTCCCCGACGTAGCGAGCCCCGTCGTCGGTGTCCAGAATCGCCTTCAGCCGCTCCGCGTGACGCGAAGCCGTGGCGTCGACGATTCGCCCGTCCTTGAACTCCAACCGAACGCCCTCAAAGACCACTCCCTGGTAAAGAGCCGGCGTGTTGAACGTGACGACACCGTTGACGCTGTCTTTGACGGGAGCCGTGAAGATTTCGCCGTCCGGAATGTTGCGGCGTCCGGCACACGGCACGACGGGAATCCCTTTGATGGAAAACTCCAACTCTGTGTCCGGACCCACGATTCTCACGCAGTTGGCTGCTTCCATTCGACGCTTCAGCGGTTCCAGGGCTTCGGCCATGCGAGCGTAGTCCACCGTGCAGACGTCGAAGAAAAAGTCCTCGAATTGCTCGGTGCTCATTTGAGCGGCCTGGGCCATGGACGGGGTGGGGTAGCGCAGCACGACCCACTTGGTCTTCGGAACGCGGACCTCAATGTGCACCGGCTGCCACCACAAGCGCTGGTAGAGCTGCATTTGCTGGTGAGGAACGTCGGCGAACTCGTTGCTGTTCCAGGCGCCCCGGATGCCGATGTACGCATCCACCCGCTCCATTCGAGCCCGCTCCAGCTCGCCAATCAGCCGCATCTGCTCCTCGGTGGCGTGACGGTAAAGCGTTCGCAACACGCGGTTGTCCTTCAGGCTGACCAGCGGGCAAGCGCCACGAGCTGCGGCCGTCTCGACCAGAGCGCACACCAGCTCCGGGTCGGGCAAGTCGAAGGCCTCAATAAGAATCTTTTCGCCCGGCTCCAGACGACAACTGTGCTCAATCAACACCTCGGCCAACTTGTCCACGCGAACGTCTTTCATGCCACAGCACCTTTCCACCGGAAAGCTCTGTTTGCGGTTGTGGTCGACCTGCCAAGCCCGACGGGCAGCACAACACCCGTCGCCGCTCCCACCCAACAACCGGTGAAACATGTCTCGACCTCGCTTCGCGAGCCGACTGAGTGCTCAGACCACAACGCGGAACCGGCCACCAAGAGGAGATTCTCAAGCGGCCAGTCGCAGGTCCGAGCCGGGCTTTGCATGTTGGCGCTCTGCGGGAGCGGTGTCAAACTCGACGGCGCGGCGGCAGTCCGCACAGTTCTCACACTTGGTCCCGTTCGTTCGGACGGCAAACCTCGCGGGCCAACAGACTCACACCAGCACGCGGAAGCCGGCTCTGCCAACATGGCAGCCTCCACGAAAACGGCGAATTTCGTTGACACTGCCAAAGTGGCAGCCATTGGCGTTCCCTAATCGCGCCGCGTGGCGCCAGGAACCAAGTCCGTTCGTCTTTGTAACATGTTGTCAAGAAGTAACTTATGGAAACGACGTGCGGCCGCTGGCGTGTCCGGTGCGCTCAGAAGACGGCTGGCACAGCCGTTGCTCAAAGGCTCCAGCGAGACCTCAGGGCTTGGAGCCACCGCCGGCAGGGTGGGGTCGGACCCCCGTAAGTTGCGTGCGGTGGCTCGGCCAGGCAGACGCGACCGCGATCCATCCCGGCGGAGCGCGTCGGCCTTGAACCCCGGTCGAACAGGGATGGACCAACCGGCACGAGAAGTCTAAGGGAGGAGGAGAAAAGATGACCACGCTGGCACCCTTCGGCACTCGGTTCGGTCTGTTTGACGAGCTGCGTCGGGAAATGGACAACCTGCTGACCCGGTTCTTCACCGGTGAGGACGGCGGCGAGTCGACGCAGGTCGCCGTTTGGGCTCCGCGGCTCAACCTGTCGGAGACCGACAAGGCGTATGAGGTCACGGTCGACCTGCCCGGCATGAAGCCCGAGGAGATTCAGATCGAGCTGAAACACGGCGACCTGTGGATCACCGGTGAGCGGAAGGCGGAGCACGAGGAGAAGGGCAAGACGTGGCACCGGGTCGAGCGGTTCTACGGCCAGTTCCGACGGGTTGTCCGACTGGGCGAGGACGTCGATCCCGAGCACGTCGAGGCTGAGTACAAAGACGGCGTGCTTCGGATCACCGTTCCGAAAGCCCCGACCGCTCAGACGAAGCGGATCGAGATCAAGCGGTGAGCGGGGCGGGACGGAGTCGCTCGTCCGGCCAGTCGGCTGACCGTGGTTTCCGCCGCCCGACCGTCGGACGCTGCGAACGTCTGACCGAGGCTCGGGCTCGGCGGCTCGCAGGACGAACGACACCAACGAGCCGCTGGCTCGGCAAGCATGGAACGGAGTCCTTGCGCCACGACACTCGCTCTGCCGACAAGCCGCGTTGGAGGACGCGGTGTGTTTTCCCGCCCAGCCTCGTCTGCTGGTGGCGACGCGACAGGGCTGGGAGGCCGGACGTCGCCGCCGGGGACGAGTTTCCAATAGATTGGCCTTCCGTTCGGGTGTCACCCGCCGACAGTGGGTGTTACCCGACGTCAGGCAAGCCGGCGTGGCTGGAGGCCACGGCTTTCTTTCGGCTCTCTGCCCGCAACGCCACGCCAGCACAGCAAGGTTCATGGAAGCGGGCGCTGCGGGCTGGGAGCCGCCTTCTTTTGGCTGCCAATGCTTGAAGAGTCCGCGGGCTGAGGGGCATGCGGAGGAGCCGCCGTGAGCAACTTTGCCATCATTGCCTTCACCTCGATCTTCTTAGCCGTCGACCCGATCGGCGTCGTCCCGGCCTACCTGCTCATGACCCGCCGTGACGACAGCTCCCCGCCCAAGAACGGCCAGACGGCTCGCAAAGCCGCTTTGACCGCCGGCGCGGTCCTGGTCGTCTTTGCTTCGGTCGGACCGCAACTGCTGGACTGGTTCGGCATCAGCTTGCCAGCCTTTCAAATCGCTGGCGGCATTGTCCTGATGATGGTCTCGCTGGAAATGCTGCGAGCCCGGCGGCCCACCAAGGAGGGACCGGGCGAGCTGGACGAAGGTCTGGCGAAAGAAGACGTCGCCGTCACCCCACTCGGTGTGCCCATGCTGGCCGGACCGGCGTCCATGACGACCGTCGCCGTGCTGACCAGCCAAGCTCAGTCGTGGCAGCAGCACCTGGTCGTCTACTCGGCTATTCTGGTCACCGTCGCGCTGACGTACGTCGTTCTTCGGGTGGCCGAGAGTTTGAGCAAGCTGCTGGGGCGGACGGGCATCCAAGTGCTGACCCGCATTTTCGGTCTGATTCTGCTGGCCATTGCCGTGCAATTCCTGCTGGACGGACTGCACGGAGCGGCACAAGGCGGCCGGCTGCTCAGCCTCTTGTGCCAGCAAGGGACCTCCGTGTGACCGCCTGCTCGACTCGTCGCTTGGCCGCTCCGACTGACGGGAGCTACGCTGCCGCCGTCTCGGCATCCTCGTCCGTGGGCAGCGGCTTGCCCTTGGTCTCGGGCGCCCAAATTAGCACGATCAACCCCAGAAGGTAAACCGTCGCCAGCGCTACGCTGACCATGCGGAAGACCGACGTAAACCCCAGGCTCTCGAATCCCTGGCGAATCGGAATTCGGAGCAGAATGACGCCGGCGGCAATGACTCGGCCCACGTTGTAGCAGAAGCCAGTCCCCGTGCTCCGCAGCCGCGCCGGGTACAGCTCGGGGAAGTAGATCGAGTACCCGCCGAACAAACTCAACGTTGCAAAGCCCAGAACCGGCAGCATGACGTAGGCGTGCCAGGGGGCGCTCAGCGTCAGGAACACACCCGACACGACGACCCAGCAAAAGACGAACGCCAGACCGAAAGCAACCTTGCGGCCCATTTGCGTGGCCACCCACGTGAATGCCAGCATGCCCAGCAAGGCGCCGACGTCCTGCAACAACGTGCCCATGGCCTTCACGTTGCTCTGCTGCTGAATGGGCAGGCTCTTCAAGGCCTCTTGAATCAGCTCGGGCGAGTAGAAGCCCACACCCCACAAACCAATGACGCCAATGACGGCCAGCGACACGCCGACGAACGTGTTCCGACGCCAGCGTGGAATGCCGAACAGCGACTTCAGGTCGCCCAACTGACGCTCCAGGTTTTCCGTTGCCGTTGCTCGAGCCTGCAGCCACGCCTCCGGTTCGTGCACGAACCGCATGATCACCGCCACCAGCAGCGCCGGCAGCACGCCAATCATGAACAGCACCCGCCAGCCGGGAACGCCCGGTCCGTCCAGCAAGCCGAACAGAGTGGTGTTCATGTCCGGTGAGACCAGGAAACGGGCAATGAACGAACCGGTAATGTTGCCCACGGCCGACAGGGCCTGAAAGACACCCAGGGCCGCCGTTCGAGCGTGGGGCGGCATGGTCTCGGCAATCAGCGTGGCGGCCGTCGCAAACGCACCACCGATTCCGCAGCCCATCAGGAACCGGTAAATGCAGAAGTCCGCCAGGCCGACAGCGAGCCCCGACAAACCCGTGAAGACCGAGTACACGAGAATGGCCAACGACAGGGTCCGTACACGTCCCAGCCGGTCCCCGTAAATTCCGAACAGAAAGCCGCCAACGGACCACCCCAGCACCATCAGCGCGGTGACAATGTCGCCGAAGGAGTCCACTCGGGCGGCGAATTCTTTCGCGTCAATCTCGTTCTGCCGGTCACGGACCCGCTGGTCGGCTTCTTTTTTCCACTCCTCCTTTGAGAGCTCCGACCCTTTCTCGCTGCGCACCTGCTGGGGGGCTTTTTCTTCAATCTTCGGCCGCAGCTCTTCCTCTCGTTCGGACCAGCCCGTCAGGTCTTGAATGGCCGGACGCCGCGACAGGACAAAAAGTCGCTGGTCCATGCAGTCGAAGGTCCACGCCAACACTCCGACAATGAGCACCAGCCAGTGGTAGCGAGTCAGCCCCTGGTACCAACGCACCCCTTCCCCGCCGTTTGCCATTTCATTCCTCCCGGTTGCTTCCACGCCGTAGGAATCTTGCCCGCCAGCACGCGGAGACCGATTTCGTATTCCCCTCTGGGCGGCGGCGAGTCTAACATGATGCGGCCCGCCTTCACAACCATGGACCGCAACCCCTGCAAACGCGCTGTGCGGGGCGAGCGTCCGGAGGACGAACCCGGTTCCATGAACGGCGAACGCTTGCGGAAACAACTCCGCGGCAAACGAGTGACGGTGCTCGGACTCGGCACCTTCGGAGGTGGCCTGGCCGCGTTGCGCTTCCTGGTAGACGCGGGCGCGTTCGTCACGGCGACCGACCTGCGCTCCGCCGACCAGCTTGGACTGAATCTTCGAAGTCCGGAGTGGTCCAACGTGACGTGGCGTCTGGGCGGCCACGACGAGCGCGACGTGACTCAGGCCGACCTGGTCGTCGTCAACCCGGCTGTGCCGCCGTCCAGTCCGCTCCTGCAATTGGCTCGGGAACGCGGCGTCCCCTTGACCACCGAAATCGCCCTGTTTTGGCAGTGCAACCCGGCTCGGGTCGTCGCCGTCACCGGCAGTAACGGCAAGTCGACGACAACGGCTTTGGTTCACGCGGCACTGGAAGCATCGGGCCGCCGCACGTGGTTGGGCGGAAACATCGGCAAGAGCTTGCTGGAGGGGGTCGACGCCATTGGCCCGGACGACTGGGTGGTGCTCGAGCTGAGCAGCTTCCAGCTTGTCTACCTCGACCAACTCCGCGCCCGTCCAGACATTGCCGTGGTGACGAACTTCAGTCCGAACCACTTGGACTGGCACGGAACGGTCGACGCCTACCGCGAGGCGAAGCAGTCGCTGTTGCGTTGGCAAACGGAGCGGGACGTGGCCGTCTTGAATCAGGACGACATGGACGTGGCCGGCTGGCCCACGACCGCTCAGCGTCTGTGGTTCGGAACGGTCGACACGGGACGGCCCGGCGTTTTCGGAGGTCCGGCCGACGACCACTTCGTCATTCGCCTACCGGCCGCAAGACGGTCTGTCGAGAAGTCGGTGTCCCTGCAGGACTGGTTGCGGCTGCCGGGTCGACACAACCTGGCCAACGCGGCTGCGGCGACGTGTGCGGCCCTAGCCGCCGGTGTCGACGTGGAAGCGGTTCGCCGCGGCTTTCAAGCCTTTCACGGCCTACCCCACCGGCTGCAATTCGTTGCCGAAGTGGCCGGCCGCCGGTTCTACAACGATTCACTGGCCACGACGCCGGAATCGGCCATTGAGGCCCTGTACGCTTTCGACCAGAAAGTCGTTCTGTTGGCCGGAGGTTACGACAAGCACGTCGACCTGAAGCACTTCGCCGCGGCCGTTGCCGAACGCACGAAGGCTGTGGCACTCATGGGACAGACGGGGCCGACGCTGGAGCGGCTGATTGGCGAACAGCCCACGGCCGCTCCAAGGGCCAAGCTCGCTCGCACGTTTGAAGAAGCTTTCGAGTGGGCCGTGGAGCAGTCCGAACCCGGCGACGTCGTGCTGCTCTCGCCCGGCTGCGCCAGCTACGACTGGTTCGCGAATTTTGTCGAGCGCGGGGAACGGTTCTGCGAGGCGGTCCGGCGACTTCAGCAGCGAGGTGGTCCCGGAGCGACCGAGGAGCCGGAAGACGGTGGCGAGCCGAACAGCCCACCCGGGTCAACGTGAGCCGCCTCGTCGCCCAATGCAGTAAAGGTGCTTGGTCGTCCGGACGAAAAGCTGCCCGTCGCTGACGGCAATCGACGCGTACGTCGGCTCGTCCAGTCGGTTCTCGCTGACCAGCTCGAACTCCGGAGCGGCCCGCACGACTTTGCAAACGCCGTCGTCGTCTAGAAAGTAAATCAAACCGTCGGCCGCGACCAGTAATTGCTTACCGCGCTGAAGCCGGGAGGAGGAGCGGGCTCGGGGAGGTGAGCCGGCCGTGGAGCAAGCGGATGGGGCAGAGACCGCGTTGGACGCACACTCGTGCCGTGCCGACTCGAACGCCGACAGCCAACAACAAGCCGGAGCGGAGGTCGAGGTCTCTCGCCCGTCGACTCCCAAAAGTTTGGCTCCGAGGAACGTCCGGTTGCCGCCCCACACCTTCCGGTTCACCACCGCCGGACGAAGGGACGAAGGAAGCCCCGGGCGTGTTCGGACGGAAAGATGCTATTGCTTTGAGTCGGCGTCTCCTCGATAATTCAGTTGCTTGCCTGAGAAGCAGGGCACCTCACAACTTAGCCTACCTGGAGCCATGTCTGTTCCAGGGCCCACGTTCCAACTCCCAGCTCTTACAATTTGGTCTTGCCCTTGGAGGGGCTGAAACGCCGACCTCGCTGTCTCCTTGGAGTTCACACCCGTGTGAAGAGGAGCGGTGAGGCGTTTTTTAATGCGCGCCTGGAAAGAGGCAGTGCTGTCGGCGTCGGGGGGATGTTTTGTTTGATCGTGGTCATTTTCGTTCGTCAATCAAGGGAGCCCGCGCGATGGTCGACGCACAAACTCTTCTGCGGCAAATCTCAGAAAGACAAAGTGTCGAGGCCTACCGGCAACAACACTGGCAGGGGACTTTTTCCGAGTACCTGGACATTGCTCGTCGGAACCCGAAAGTCGAACGCACGGCCCACCAGCGACTGTACGACATGGTCCTCTCCTACGGTGCGTACCCGGTCGAGGAGGGGAAAGAGACGCTCGTCCGCTACCGTTTCTTCGACGACCCGGACAACGACGGCCAGGACGCCATCTTCGGGCTCACCAAGCCGCTGATGGAGCTGGTGAATGTCTTCAAGAGTGCCGCGATGAAGTACGGGGCGGAACGGCGTGTGCTGCTGCTCCACGGGCCGGTCGGCAGCTCGAAAAGCACCATTGTGCGCCTGCTGAAGAGAGGCCTGGAACGGTACAGTCGCACCGAAGAGGGGGCTCTCTACTCGTTCGGTTGGCGGGAACCAGACGGATCGATCACGTGGTGTCCGATGCATGAGTCGCCATTGCGGCTGGTCCCGGAAGAGTACCGTCCGCAGGTGTTGGACTTCATTCTGAGCGGCTACCGCGAGTACTCGGGCGGACGGGAGCTGGAGTACCCGATCGAGATCGAAGGCGACCTCTGCCCGCTCTGCCGTTTCTTGTTCCGTGAGCGTCTGGCCGCGCACCACGGCGATTGGACGAAGGTCGTTGACGACGTGGTCGTCCGGCGGATTTTCTTGTCGGAACAGGACCGGATCGGAATCGGGACCTTCCAACCGAAAGACGAAAAGAACCAAGACTCCACCGAACTGACCGGCGACATCAACTACCGCAAGATCGCCGAGTACGGAAGCGAGAGCGACCCGCGAGCCTTCAACTTCGACGGCGAGTTCAACGTGGCCAACCGGGGGCTGATCGAGTTCATCGAGGTTCTCAAGCTGGACGTCGCGTTCCTGTACGACCTGCTCGGTGCCTCGCAGGAACACAAGATCAAGCCGAAGAAGTTCGCTCAAACGGACATCGACACGGTCATCATTGGCCACACGAACGAGCCGGAGTACCGCAGGCTACAGTCGAACGAATTCATGGAGGCCCTGCGAGACCGGACCATCAAGATCGACATCCCCTACGTCACCAAACTGTCCGACGAAATCAAGATTTACCAAAAGGACTACAATCAGAAGCGAGTGCGCGGCAAGCACATTGCTCCGCACACGCTCGAAATGGCGGCCATGTGGGCCGTGCTGACCCGACTGGAAGAACCGAAACACCACGGCCTGACGCTGCTTCAGAAACTGAAGCTGTACAACGGCAAGACCCTGCCGGGCTTCACGGCCGACAACATCGAGCAGCTCAAGAAAGAGGCCAAGCACGAGGGCATGCACGGCATATCGCCGCGTTACGTCCAGGACAAGATCTCCAATGCCCTGGTCGCCAACCCAGACGCCACCTCGCTCAACCCCTTCATGGTGCTGAAGGAACTGGAAGCCGGATTGCAGCACCACTCGCTGATTACGAGCGAGGAGCAGCGGCAACGCTATCGGGAGCTGATTGCCGTGGTCAAAGAGGAGTACACAGACATTGTGAAAAACGAGGTTCAGCGAGCCATCGCTGCCGATGAAGAGGCGCTCAGCCGTCTCTGTGCCAACTACATCGACAACGTCAAGGCCTACACGCAAAAGGAAAAAGTCAAGAACAAGTTCACCGGCGCAGACGAAGAGCCGGACGAACGGTTGATGCGGTCGATCGAGGAGCGGATTGGCATCCCCGAAACGCGCAAGGACGATTTCCGCCGCGAGATCATGAACTACATCGGCGCACTGGCCCTGGACGGCAAGAAGTTCGACTACAAGACAAACGAGCGGCTGCAGAAGGCCTTGGAGCTAAAACTATTCGAGGACCAGAAGGACACGATCAAGCTGACCAGTCTGGTGTCGAACGTGGTCGACGCCGAAACGCAGGAAAAGATCGACATCGTCAAGTCTCGGTTGATTCGCGATTACGGGTACAACGAAGAGTCAGCGACCGACGTCTTGCAGTACGTGGCCAGCATTTTCGCTCGCGGGGATTCCAAGAACGACTCTTGACCTTTGACCGGCGGGTCTCGGACGCAAGGGGCGGCGCGGCCGAGCTTGTGCGACCCGCCCCAGCGTCTCCGCCTCGCATCCCTAGCGAATGGCTGCGGCCAGGACGCGGTTCGCTGTTGCGGAAGCTCCGGCTGCGGCAAGCGGGGAGGCAACAACATGGCGCACCCCATCGAGCGGGACCTCTCGCGTTTCAAGCAAATTGTCCGCGGCAAGGTCCGCCAGAACCTGCGGAAGTACATTACTCACGGCGAGCTGATCGGCCGGCGAGGAAAGGACCTGGTCAGCATCCCGGTGCCCAACATCGAAATCCCGCAGTTTCGGCACGGCAAGAAAGGGTCGGGGGGCGTTGGTCAGGGAGACGGCGAGGTAGGCCAGCCGATCGGCCGCGGTCCCAGCGACGGGGCACACCCGGGACAAGCCGGCGACCAACCAGGCGGGCACATCCTCGAGGTGGAAGTCTCGCTCGAAGAGCTGGCTCAAATGCTGGCCGAAGAGCTCGAGCTGCCCCGCATTGAGCCGAAGGGAAAGGACACCATCAAGAGCCGGAAGGAACGCTACACCACGATCAGCCACGTCGGCCCCGAGTCGCTCCGACACTTCAAGCGAACCTACAAACGCGCACTGAAAAGACTTCTGGCGTCCAACGAGTACCGGCCCGACCGTCCGCTGATCGTGCCGATTCGTGAGGACCAGATGTACAAATCCTGGAAAGTGGTCCCGCAGCCCGAGGCGAATGCGGCAATTATTTACATCATGGACGTGTCCGGCTCCATGACCGACGACCAAAAGGAGATTGTTCGAACCGAAGCGTTCTGGATCGACACGTGGCTGAAGAGCCAATACGACGGTGTCCAGATTCGCTACGTCATCCACGACGCCGTGGCGGCGGAAGTCGACGAGGAAACTTTCTACCACACGAGGGAAAGCGGCGGCACTCGCATCTCGTCGGCCTACCGCGTCGTCCAGCAGATCATCGGCCGAGACTTTCCACCAGAGGAGTGGAACATCTACTGCTTCCAGTTTTCGGACGGTGACAACTGGGGCGAAGACAACGCGAGCTGTTTGCAGTTGCTGAAAGAGCAAATCCTGCCGCACTGCAATTTGTTCTGCTACGGGCAGGTCGAAAGCCCTTACGGGTCCGGCGACTTCATCCGCGCTCTTCGACGGATCGAAGACGAATGGGAAAACCTGGTTCTGTCTGAGATTCCGGACAAAGATGCCATCTACGACTCGATCAAGACTTTCTTGGGCAAAGGACGGTGAGCGCAATCAGGCCGCCGACCATGCGCCACGCTGAGGTGTCGGCTCGTCGGCGTCGGCTTTCCAGGAGATCGGTCGGCCGTCGACCTCGGTGAAGAACAGAGGGGAGGCCGCTGTCATGGCCATTGACTTGGTCCGTACGTTACCGCCGGAGCTGCAAGCCGCTCGCGAGGAAATCGAAGAAATCGCGCGCAGCTACGGGCTGGACTTCTTCGACACCATTTTCGAAGTGGTCGAGTACGACGAGCTCAACATGCTGGCCGCGTACGGCGGCTTTCCGGTGCGTTACCCGCACTGGAGGTTCGGGGCTCAGTACGAGGAGCTGTCGAAGGGCCACAGTTACGGCCTGCAGAAAATCTACGAAATGGTCGTTAACAACGACCCTTGCTACGCGTACCTGCTGCGAAGCAACTCGCTGACCGACCAGAAGCTGGTCATGGCTCACGTCTTTGCCCACTGCGACTTTTTCAAGAACAACGCCTGGTTCGCTCACACCAATCGCAAGATGTTGGACGAAATGGCGAACCACGCAGCCCGCGTCAGTCGGTACATGGACCGTTACGGGTACGAGACGGTCGAGCAGTTCATTGACGCCTGCCTTTCGCTGGAAAACCTGATTGACCCGCACCTGCCTCACATCAAGCGTCGACGCGACGACCAAACTGCCGTGCGCAGCCCGCTGGCCCTCGATGAGGACGAACCGCAACCGCCGCCCGTGACCCGGTTCCCGTCGAAGCCGTACATGGAAGACTTCATCAACCCGCCGGAAGTACTGCAGCGTGAGTTGCGAGAAAAGGAGCAAAAGGAAAGAGAGCGCGAGGAAAGTCGGTCGTTCCCCGAAGAGCCGCAGCGGGACGTGTTGTTGTTCCTTCTTGAGCACGCTCCTCTGAAAAAGTGGCAGCACGACGTGCTGTCGATCATTCGCGACGAGGCCTACTACTTCGTCCCACAAGCTCAGACCAAAATCATGAACGAGGGCTGGGCCAGCTACTGGCACTCGCTGATCATGACCCACCACGTGTTGACCGACAGCGAAATCGTCGACTACGCCGACCACCACAGCGGGACCATGCAAACCCTTCCGCACAGCCTGAACCCTTACAAGTTGGGCATCGAATTGTTCCGCGACATCGAGGATCGCTGGAACAAAGGCCGGTTCGGACCGGAGTACGAGCAGTGCGACGACCGGTACCAGAAGCAACACTGGGACAAGAAGCTCGGACTCGGACGGCAAAAAATCTTCGAAGTCCGACGCATCCACAATGACGTGACTTTCATCGACGCCTTCCTGACGCCCGAGTTCTGCCAGGAACACAAGCTGTTCGCTTTCGCCTACAACGAACGACGCGACACCTACGAAATCACGTCACGCGAGTTCGAAGAAATCAAACGCCGACTGCTGGACATGTTGGCCAACCACGGCAACCCGTACATTTACGTCGTCGACGGCAATTACTTGAACCGAGGCGAACTGTACTTGAAGCATCACTACCAAGGCGTGGAGCTGCGGCAGGACTACGCCCGCGACACGCTGGTCAACCTGCAACGGCTCTGGTCGCGGCCGGTCCACATCGAGACGGTCGTGGACGACGAACCGACGGTTCTGTCGTACGACGGCCGGGAACACAAAACACACAAGGTGAAGAGCTCTGACTGAGCCAGCGGCTGGCGGCGGCCGACGCCGACCGGCTGCCGGGGTGTTCGAGCGAGCCGTCCATGCGAACCGCTCGGCCGGGCACACAGTGGCAGACCCACGCCGGCGGCCGACTGGCTCGCACTTCGGTGACCCAAACAACGTCAAGCGGCGACGTCAAACAGGCTCAGCGACGCACCGCGTCTCTCGAGAGTTTTGTTTTTTCCACGCAACACGGGGTCCTGCCATGAACCTGTCGTCTGAATTGATTGGTCAGCTGAAAAGGCTGGTCCGAGGAAGTCCGGTCGGCGCCACGTCGATTGACCTTTCCGGGCCCGACGGCGTCACCGTTTCGATTGACCTCACGTCGGTCGACTCGCTGGGGTGTGCCTTTCGCGAGCTTCGCCTGCACGTTCCGTCGCTGGTCGGAGCCGAATTCGAGGTGCTGAAGAAATGGGCGGGAGCCTTGTCCGCTCGGATTCACTACCTGCTGGAAAACATTCGGCCGCTCGAGCTGTGTGAGCAGACCGGCAGTGTGCTCATTCGGTCGGCCCCTCCCGCTCAGGACCAGGCCGGTGCTCGCTACTACGAAATCCTGCTCCACTGCCGGGCCGGCGGCAACTTTTCGCTCCGACGCTACGCCGTTCGCCGCGACGCTCCCGAAGCCCAGCGCGAGCCGGTCGACATTCAACTGACACACGAGCTGCTGCAACGGCTGGTCGACGACCTGCTGGCGACCGTTCCGGAAAACTGAACGCTGCCGCCACGCGTCGCGGGCGCCAGCCGTTCGTGTCCGTGTCTCCGCTGCCCGCGCACAAGCCGGGCGCGTGCCGCCCCTTCCCGTCCACGGCCGCTTGGAGCGACGCCGGGAGCTTTCGCGCCGGAACTGCAACCCCCTCTTACTGGCTGGGCAACGTCACCCGCCGACACGTCGCTTCCATGCCGGCTCGGTAGTTCTGCACGACCTCGGTGGTTCGCAGGTAGCGGTTGTAAAGGCGGAGTCGGTGGACCCGTGCGTCGGCCGTCGAAGCCTCCAGCTTTCCGCCGTCGAGCACTTGGTCGACGGCCGAGTCGAACCGGCCCCAGCCGTACTGCCGGTGCTCGCCACCGTCGCAAACGACGCCGTCCACAATGGCCGTAATGATTCGCGGGCCGCCGTCGACCACGAACGCGACGTGGTGCAGACGTCCCGGGGTGAGCAGTCCGGGGTCGGTGTCCCACGAAAGTTCGTTCCGACCGTCGCTCGCTCGCAAGACCAGCCGTCTGTCCGGGGCCAGGCAGAGCTCCCACCCACGTCCGTCCTCGTCCCGGCAGCGCACCAGCGGCTGTTGGCTAAACCGGTCCACGGTCAGCCACAGTTCGACGGTGAAGCCGCCGCCGTCTTGCACGCTCAAGCGAGCCTTCGTCGACGCCTTTCCCGCTCGCAGCTCTTGCTCGCCCCACTCACCCACGCACCCCCGGCGCACAACCTGGCGCGGAAGCGTGTCTTCGACCTGAGCCCACAGTCCGTGAAACAGCGACGGGTCCACTTCGTGGACGCGAGCAATTTCCTTCTGCGTTTCGGTCACCCAGTAGCGGTCGTTCTGTTCGATTAAGTCCGGGTAGCTGGTGCGGACGTTCGGGTCCGGGTCGTACAGCAGAATTTCGGGCTGTGACCAATGAAGCCGTCCGTTTCGCAAAACGCCGCCAATGACCCACGCCGGGTTACGCCCTTTGAAGCCGTGGCCGCTGTGGAAGTGGTACCAGAACAAGTAGCGACCGTTCGAGCAGCGCCACAGCTTGGGGCAAGCTCGCGGTTGTTTCACGACGCGGCCGCCCGGCGTGTAGGTCATGGGCTC